>CAZLNG010000003.1:31552-83331 GCA_964560735.1 uncultured Methanosarcinales archaeon
CTGTCTAGATGGATAACTGTCTAGATGGATAACTGTCTAGATGGATAACTGTCTAAACTCTCAGAAGAAACTGAAAATAAAAGAGTTAAATATCTCAGACCAACCGATTTCAAATTAATGAAGACGTTTTTTTCAGAAGATTTCCTCAAGAGCTGTTTTTCTTCTTTTTCCATCTTCATTTAGAATGAAAAATCCAATGCTTTCCAGGCGGAATAGGAACTACTTAGGCTTTTTTGCCTGATTTATTGAAAAACAACATTCTAAAATGCATAATATATAAATGATTGTGTTATAATGGTGGAGATCTCCCGGAAGCCTGTCAGATGCACGATAATTCCAGCTTCCGGAAGATACCATTAAAATTAGCTCATATGATGTACATTTCTGGAAAGACCTTTTAAAGGACCTCTGAGTTCATGCAGCAGTGAGCTTTCTAGAATTTTGCTTGCGCTTTGCTTCTAAATCTTTTAATCTTCTTTCCAGATCCTCTATTATGCTTTACTGGTTAGTTCCACCGCAGGTGCGTACAAAGTCATTTATTTTTCCTATAACAGTTCCACATGAGACAATCCAGGGTTTATCCACGATATGTATCATGAGGTTTGATCCATCCCAGCTAAAATCAGCCGTAACCCCCTGTCCTGACATTCGACCGCTGCTTCCTGGAGGTACAGGAATGCCAGCATCTGCAAGCTTCTTTTTCATACAATCAAATGCACTTTGATTAACGTTATGAAACGTTACCGGATCACATCCACCCATATTTTTTCCTCCTTATGCTTCTAAGTTTCTACTTTTG
This sequence comes from uncultured Methanosarcinales archaeon, assembly GCA_964560735.1. Lineage (GTDB taxonomy): Archaea > Halobacteriota > Methanosarcinia > Methanosarcinales > Methanosarcinaceae > Methanosarcina. The sequence goes on from CAZLNG010000003.1 coordinate 32,352, forward strand.
ACTGCACATTCGACAGGGTAACGGTAAGCTATGAACAAACTTTAAATCACAGCCAAAAAATAAAGGTCTGTCCTTGAATACAGTCTAAAAAGCTAATAGTTATAATCCGCAAGAGTACAAAAATTTTTCGTATGTTATATATGTTAGCCTGAATTCTGAGTTCGACTTCATGATCTGCGTCAAAAAAACCATGTAAAAAATAAGCTGGATCTATAGCACCTCCACAAACGGAATCAAACATTTAAAAACGAAGACTATGGAGTTGTCAGATCTGGAAAACTTATCAAATGCCGGTAACTGTAATTCTGGTCAAACGATCCTGGAATATTCATTCAAAAACTGGAAATTCTAGATGAACTATTTTGAAACATTCATTGGGAAACTTCAATTTTAAAACTTTATTGACGTGAAGATCAATTTTGTTTGGATGTCTCAATTATACGATTTTTTACCTGGGAGGCTCTATGAGCCACAGAGGGTTCCCATAAAGGTCTACGATGAGCGCCTGAATACCGTAAGGCGCCTCTCCTGGCTCCTTTAAGATCTTTACGCCCTTCGATCTCAGTTCATCACACGTTTTCCTGCAGTCATCGACTTTAAACATCAGGGCTGGGGTTTTACCTATGAGTCCGGTTTCCAGTTTTGCTTCGGCCTCGCCCTGCATGTCTGCATCGGGCACATGGAGGATTATTTCCGTACCCTGACCTTTTGGGGCAACGGTTAAAAAGCGCCATCCTGGTGCCGGGCTAACATCTGTGACCTTTACAAAGCCAAGTTTATTCGTATAAAAGTCAAGCGCCTCATTCTGGTCTTTGACGAATAGCATTATATGCGTCATGTCTTCGATCATATACACACCTCAATACAGATGTTTAAATTCACAAATATTTGAGTTTTCGTTATTCTTTTAACTTTGTAATTTGGATTATGACACCAGAATTTTGATGAGTTCATCCAAAAAATCGATTTTAACCTGCTTGTTGTTACTAGTTAAAGGTCATTTCTCTAAATGTCCAATTGTTTTCCTAAATAAGGTGCGTTGTATTTCTCGAGCTTTTTTGTTTCTTATTGTGCGCATTGTTTCTTACTGTGTGCAAGAACTATATTTCTTTTTGACGGATATTTCTTTTTTGTGTCCTCCTTCTTTTCTTATAGCAAAATTGGATATTTACGAGCGTACTAACTTGTTTAATTCAAAGTTTTATCTGGTTTCATAGGATAATTTTAAATATAAGTAATAGGTAATAAGTTACCGTATACCGGCAAATCATTCAAAAGGTGAATAAAATGAAAGAAGAAGTTCCACAAAAACCCCTGAAACCAGTTTTACATGGATTTCTGTTAAGAGAACCCAAAGTCGTCCCTTCCTCAAAAATAAAGATTATGAAACTTTTTGGAATCCGTTCAACACAGGAATAACAACCAAAAATGAAGATGATGAATACTACTATTCCTTAATAACAATTGTACAGGAATATACGACAATCATAGGAAACAATTTACAATAATAAAGAATCTTCAGAACTTACTCAAACATTAAATCACTTACTCAAACATTAAATCATATACTGCTTACCTGTTAAAACTTTAAAAACCCTATATATTGTGACACCAATGGATTGAACAGAACTAGGTATAAAAACAGCAAAAAATCAACCCATACAAAGACCATACAAGAAAGAAAAGAACGTAAGAACCAGAAATCCATCCCAACAGGTAAGAAAAAAGAAGACTGGACTTAAGGTAAAGTCCGGATAACACCAATCTGATCTTTACCTTAATCCAGTTATTCCACCCTGTCATCTCATCCCTGTTTTGGGGATTTTTGACTGACGTTTCTAAATGTAAAAAACTCTATATATAAAAAATAATCTTTTTTATTTTTCCTCTGGACAGGATTTATGCTGACTTTACACTCATTTATTACATAACCTGTACATACAATTAAATAATGAAATCAATTGCAATACCGATACAGTTCAGGGGGAAAGGTTCTGAGAATCAAAATTGATACTTCCAGACGTATTGAATTGATAGATATCACTTCGGAAGTTCGGGAAGAGGTAATGAAAAGAGAGCTTTCTGAAGGGATATGCATCATCAGTACTATGCATACTACTACAGGCATTATTATTAACGAAAACGAAAATGGGTTAAAAGAAGACATCCTGAATCTTTTGCAGAAGCTTGTCCCGACAGGTGCCGCGTACAGGCATGACCGCATAGATAACAATGCTGATGCTCACCTGAGAGCAGTACTGCTCGGGTCAAGTGAGGCTCTGCCCATTATAAAAGGAAAACTCGAACTGGGTACCTGGCAGAGTATCTTTTTTGCCGAAATGGACGGGCCAAGGAGCAGAGAAATCAATATTACCATTTTAAGCACTTAATTACAAGAAACAGTACCTGATCTAATAAGAAACTGAAGATCATCAGTCGTGAGAAAAAAGAGTAAAAAACGCTCAAAAATTCCTTTGAAAAAATAACATAGAAGAGTAAAAAGAAAGCTCCTTACTTATTGCTTTGAAAAAGCAACATTCAGGAACTCTTAGGGTTATTAAAATCATCCAGACGGGCTTGCTTCCTTCTGCATTTTTCTCCCGGAATCTCTACAGGATACTCACCTGTGAGACAGCCAACGCACATATCGTTTTTATCGCACTCCAAGGCTCGCATAAGTCCTTCAATGCTTAAATATCCGAGGGAATCAGCGTTAATCAGGCTTTCTACCTCTTTTACGGTCTTGTAAGATGCGATGAGCTCCTGGCGGGTGGCCATATCAATTCCCAGGTAACAGGGAGCAATAATTGCAGGACTTCCGACTCTTGCATGAATTTCCGAAGCTCCTGCTCTTCTGACCATATCTATTATCCTTCTGGAGGTTGTACCCCGGACAATACTGTCATCAACAAGAACGACGCGTTTTCCTTTGATATTGTCATGGATGGCGTTCATTTTAAGTCTGACTGCAGTTTCACGCATTTCCTGACCGGGCAGAATAAACGTCCGTCCTATGTAACGGTTCTTCATCAGGCCTTCAAGATATTTGATGCCTGATTCACGGGCATAGCCAATTGCTGAGGTAATTCCTGAGTCCGGGACGGGAGAAACAATGTCTGCATCAACCTGATGTTCTCTTGCGAGTTCTCTTCCTATATTTTCCCGCACTTTATAGACCAGTTTGCCGTCAATTACAGAATCGGGCCTTGCAAAGTATATGAATTCGAATACACAATGTGCAGGATGAGGTTCACTTCCTATCTGGTGGCTCTCAAAACTCTTGCCGTCGAAGGACATTACCTCGCCTGGCCTGACGTCCCTGAGAAGGGTACCATTAAGAGTGTCAAGCGCCACACTTTCCGAAACAACTGCATGCCCACCATCGACTTCCCCGAAACAGAGAGGCTTGAAGCCGAAAGGATCTCTGACAGCGTATAAAATCCCGTCTATATGGATTACCAGAGAATAAGAACCAACAAGCTTTCGCATAACATTTCTTATCGATTCTATTGGTTCGTGTCTTATCAGTTCTTTTACAAGAAGATGACCGATGACTTCGGTATCTGAATCACTGATAAAAATTCGGCCCTCGCACTCCAGCTCATCCTTAAGTGCTTTGGCATTAACCAGATTCCCGTTATGCGCGATTGCAACTGTCCCTCCCTTAAAATTCAGGATAAAGGGCTGGCAGTTTTCTATTTTTGATCCTCCAGTAGTTGAGTAGCGGACATGGCCTACTCCTACATTTCCGATAAGGCGTCCTAGAGAATCCTTGTTGTACACGTCCGGCACAAGCCCCATACCTTTGATAGATTTGGGGGAAATACCGTCGTGCACCATTATACCAGTGGATTCCTGTCCCCTGTGCTGAAGAGCATAAAGAGCGTAATAAAGCTTAAATGCGACAGTATTGGATTGAGGCCTGTCGCCTGGAAGAATTATGCCTGCAACACCACATTCTTCTTTCAATTTTGACCTCCGGTGCAGGTAAAAAATAGAGAAAGTGGAACAGACAGGGTTAATACTTGCACTTTGCCTGCCACTTGTAAGTTCTCATGCGAGATGTTTTTCCAAAGCCGCATGAAGTACACTGTTTTGTATGCACGTTTAAAGAAACGCTGCCGCAACGCCTGCATTTGGCGTGTGTGCGCTTCTGCCTTTTTCCCATTGATGCCGTACCTTTACTCATTACTAAATCTCCTGATAAAAATCAATTATATTTGAGCAGTATTCTATGATCTTAAGCGATTGTTTTTCTGAATTTGCTCTCTGCAGCAGTTACAAGAAGTCCTGTTGCTAACCGAGGCTTAACGATAATAGATGAAGTGCTTGATATAGATTACGGAGATACGTATACTACGTTGTCACCGCGAATAACGACACTGCTGAATTTACTTACGACTTCTCCTTCTCTTAATTCTTCAGCATTGTCAAGCACGAGGTTCATGTGAATATCGTATCCTTTCAGCTCGCCTCTAAACTCACGTGCGCCTTTCAATCTAACGATTACAGGTGTATCCAGTGCGTTGTTCAAAATATCCAGAGGTCGGTTTGCCATCCTTACAATCCCCTTAAAACATTATAAATCAAGTCATTATCTATATCAATATAAATAGTTAATCCAGATTTAAACTGATCGCCGCGCTTAAATATTTGATTATTTGAATCAAACTCGCAAATACCATATATAAATTTATCGAAGAAATCTCTTATTTTTAATTTTTTATTTTTAAACTTCTCTTAATATCAGCCAGAAATTCCCTTAAAGAACTTCTTTTCAGGGGAAAACACAATATAAATCAAATGCTTCCATCTCAATAATTCTTATAATCCGTTTCTACAGGGCTGTTTATTCAGAGAAACTGGATAAATTCTATACAGCTAATCTCTCTAATACATTAAAAAAGATTCTTCAAATTTACATCATTAGTTTAACTCGCCCGATAGGCACGGGAAAAATTTCCGGAACACAGGAAAATAGAAGAGATAATCTATGACAGAAAAACCCTTGACAACAAAAAACCCGATTGTTATGACTATTGCAGGCTCAGATTCCGGAGGAGGAGCCGGGATTGCTGCGGATTTGAAGACATTTGCCGCGCTTGGAGTACACGGAACCTGCGCCATCACTTCAGTAACTGCCCAGAATACTACAGGGGTTCTGGAGACCTTTGATCTGCCTCCTTCAGCTGTTGCCAGTCAGATAGATGCAGTTTGTACGGATATGGATGTCAATTGGGCAAAGACTGGAATGCTTGCCTCGTCAGAAATAGTAAAAGAAGTTGCAAGAGAGGTCCGAAAGCATGGTCTCTCCCTTGTACTGGACCCTGTAATGGCTGCTGAAGCCGGAGGGGATCTGCTCAGAAAAGAAGCTCTTTCCGTTCTTATTGAAGAACTGCTACCCTTATGCAAAGTTACAACTCCCAATGCTTCTGAAGCGGGAGCACTTACCGGTATTCGTGTAAAGACTCCTGAAGACGCAAAAACTGCAGCCCGTAAAATAGCAGATCTTGGAGTTGAGGCTGTCATCGTTACGGGAGGACACATTGATGCTACTGACCTGCTGTATGAAGCAAGTTCTGATACCTTTACCCGAATCCCTGGAAATTTTGTTAAAGGGGGAACTCACGGCTCGGGCTGTACTTATTCTGCGGCAATGACTGCTTTTCTTGCTTGCGGGAAAAGCCTTGAAGTAGCTGCCAGAGAATCAAAGAAATTTGTTGTGCAGGCGATTCTGAAGAGCCGGCCTGCAGGCAGGGGTGTAAACCCGGTAAACCCATTGGGGTTAACTCTGGAGGAAAAAGAGCGTTATCTGGCCATAAGAAACTTAAGAGAAGCGGTTTTGATACTTGAAGAAAGCCCTGCTTTTTCAAAACTTATCCCTGAAGTAGGCTGCAATATAGGAATGGCAATTCCAGGAGCAGAGAAATTTGAAGATATTGCAGCAGTGGAAGGCAGAATCGTAAGACACATGGGTCGGGCAGTTTCTGTAGGCTGCGTGGACTTTGGAGCCAGCAGGCATGTAGCCGGAATCATCCTATCTGCCCTTCGATATGACCCCGAGATAAGGGCAGCGATTAACGTAAAATATTCGGAAAAGAACCTTTCTCTGTGTAGAGAGACTGGACTCAGCATTTCTTCCTTCGACAGGGCCGAAGAACCGGAAAATGTCAGTACCATGGATTGGGGTACAGCCGAAGCCATCAAAAGATACGGAAGCGTGCCAAAAGCAATTTTTGACAGAGGGAGCGTTGGAAAAGAGCCTATGATACGCCTGCTTGGTAAAGATGCTGTCGAACTAGCAAAACTTTCTGTTGACCTCGCAGAAAAGTTACAATAATATACTAAAAGGACGGATTTATACTAAAAAGGACTTATTTCCTGCAATATCGTTTAACAGGTCTTAAGATCCCTTTATAGCCATTTCAGATCTGTTTTTCGGTTCTAATTTATTTTTTTCTTTTTCCCATTCCTGCTTCTCATGAGAGGATTCTCTCTAAATATTCTGTCTCTCTAAATTACGTAAATGAGATGTAAAAGCCTGATCTTAATATAAGTAACAGTTAAATACATCGAAGTACAAATTTGTGCATAAAACGACATAAAGGAGAAAATCTATGGAACAGACAAAGATCATCTTAGACGAAAATGAAATGCCGAAGCAGTGGTATAATGTCCTTTCGGATTTACCTTCTCCTATTGATCCTCCTCTTGATCCCCGTAACTGGGAACCAATAAGTCCTGAAGCTCTTGAGCCGATTTTTGCAAAAGCTCTCATAAAGCAGGAAATGAGTAGTGAGAGGTACATCGATATTCCTGAAGAGATACTTGAGATATACAAGCTCTGGAGACCAAGTCCTCTTTTCAGGGCACACAGGCTGGAAGGGGTTCTCAAAACGCCTGCAAAGATTTACTACAAATATGAAGGTGTAAGCCCTGCAGGCAGCCATAAAACAAATACTTCAATTGCTCAGGCTTACTATAATATGAAAGAAGGAACCGAGAGGATGACAACCGAGACCGGAGCAGGACAGTGGGGAAGTGCACTTTCTCTTGCCTGCAACTACTTTGATCTCGAATGTAAAGTCTATATGGTCCGTTCCAGCTATTACCAGAAGCCTTACAGGAAATCCCTTATGACAATCTGGGGAGGAAACGTGGTGCCCTCTCCCAGCCCGGATACGGAATTCGGGAGGAAAGTCCTTAAAGAGCAGCCCGACACTCCTGGAAGTCTTGGAATAGCAATCAGCGAAGCTGTAGAAGATGCAATTGCTCATGATAACACGAAGTACTCTCTAGGTAGCGTACTCAATCACGTTATTCTCCACCAGACCGTAATCGGGACCGAAAGTAAAAAACAGCTTGAGCAGGTTGAAACTTACCCTGACATAGTCATCGGCTGTTGCGGAGGAGGAAGCAATCTTGCGGGAATCTCGCTTGAGTTTATTAAAGACAGGCTTGAAGGAAAGAATAATACAAGAGTAATAGCAGTCGAGCCTTCAGCCTGCCCGACCCTTACAGAAGGAGAATACAGGTACGATTATGGGGATACGGCTGAAATGACTCCTCTTCTAAAAATGTATACTCTGGGTCACCAGCATGTGCCTCCTGCTATCCATGCAGGCGGACTTCGCTACCATGGAGACTCTCCAATAATCAGTAAACTCTGTGCAGAAGGGCTTATTGAGGCTGTTTCATATGACCAGTATCCTGTATTTGATGCAGCTGTGCAGTTTGCCAGAACCGAAGGCACAGTTCCTGCTCCGGAATCTGCTCACGCTATCCGCTGTGCAATCGATGAGGCCCTCAAGTGCAAGCAGACTGGAGAAGAAAAGACAATTCTCTTTAACCTTAGCGGGCACGGACATTTCGATATGACTTCCTATGATAAGTATTTCAACAAGGAACTTGCCTGAAACAGGTACTTCCTGCTTTCCTTTATTCTTTCTAACAGAAAAATAAATCAGGACTAAATCTAAAAGCTAGGAAGTAAATCCGCGAAGAGTGAAATTCAGCAAGATGCCTTTAAGAATTCAGCAAGATGCCTTTAAGGCATCTTCATTTTTCACGATTTATTTTCAGTATATTAAGGATTTATTTTCAGGAATTCAGCAGATTCTTCTCTCTACTGCTTCGTAGAAAGCAGCTACTTAAAAAGGTCAGTCTGAATCGGGCTGTTTTCGGTTCAAAATGTAAGAAATCATTTTTGGGTTAAGTTTGTGCTCTCTTGCTACTTTCTCCGCAATTTTCTCATTTGGAAGGCTCTCAGCTTTCAGATTTCTTATTTTCGTTGTTACTGAGGGAGGTACAGTATAGTACTCGTTAAGATCTTTTCTATGTCCCCATACGTCACCTTCGAGTAACTGGACTTTCTGCATCTCCAAAAACATTTCTATAGCTCTTGAGACTGTTTTTTTATAAGATTTAGGAATCTGGATCACTTCCAGTTTAGGGCAGGTTTCAACGAGCAGAAAAATATCCTTATTTGACGGTCTGAATGCAAGATGAACGATCTTTTCATCAGGATTTAATGAGAGAATTTCATTTCTTGAACTAACGACTCTTATCTTCATAAATATCCCCCGACCCTCTACTAAATTAAAGAATCTATAAAAATAAGTTATACAAAACAAGTTATACGACTTTATTTAAATATTTTTCTACATATACTCCTCAACTCGTCCTTTCATTAAAGAATAATTGAAGGAAGTATTTATAGATACAGGAAAAATACTTTAGCTAAATTCTTAAAGATTTTATGTTGAATAAAATTATTTTATTATGTTTTATATGATTTATATTCAACTGTAATTAATTTAAAACGTTTCATGTAATTTAATACATATTGTATTTACAGAAACCGAATATCAAAAGCTTGGAGAATTATTTTTATGACTATGAAGACACCTGATAAATAAATCTGAATACTTCTCCCCAGAAGATGAATGTCTTTTCTGTCATAAAGAAGGTTCTTATTCCCGCACTCTTAATAAAACTAGTTAAATACAGAAAAATATATTTTTGGATGAAAATTCCAATTTAGAATTCCATCCTCAAAAAAGCGTCCGGTTTTTATGAAATGAGTTTTAAGATCATTCTTTGAAGAGATATCTTAATTTCTGTTCGCTATTTTTTGCAAAACACATTCTTAAAAGCAGGACATTTTAACGACTTATCTGCAATAGATCACTCTACGTTCTTTTTACTCAGGATGTAAAGGATCATATCTGAATTTAATTTGCTTTCCCTTGAGAGCTTTTCAGCGATGACCTCATTGGTAAAACGATCGGCTTTCAATTCCTGAATCTTTTCCAGCACATTCTGAGAAACGTTATAGTATTCGTTTATATCCTTTCTGTGGCCCCAGACATCTCCTTCCAGAAGATTTATTTTCTGCATTTCCAGGAACATTTCAATTGACTTCGATACAGTCCTTCTGTAAGATTTAGGAAGCTGTATCGCTTCAATTTTAGGACATGTTTCCGCAAGCATGAATACGTCTTTGTTCGATGGTCTGAAAGCAAGGTGGATAACCTTCTCGTTCGGGTTCAAGGTAGGAATTTCCTCCCGTGAACTAACTACTCTTATCTTCATATTAACCCCCACTCTTCATTTAAGAACTGAATTTTAATTTATTTAAATATCGAATTTTATTTACGCATTTGCATTTTAAATACATATCGATTAGCTGGAACATTATTTACACGGTTTATACCCAAAACGAGTTCTAATAGCATCCGCATGTGCCTGTAGACCCTCTTCTTCGGCTAATGAGATTATAGTTTCTTTTAAACTTTCAAGTCCACTCTTCGTGATTTTCTGAATACTCGAGTACTTTATAAAGTGATTGATGTTAAGGCCTGAGTATATTTTTGCATATCCGGCTGTAGGGAGCACATGGTTAGTACCGGAGGCATAGTCCCCTACCGGGACAGGAGCATAGTTTCCTACAAAAATCGAACCAGCATTTTTTATTCTGTCAAGAACGAAGTCTGAATCCGAAACCATAATTTGGAGATGCTCGGGGGCAAATTTATTGCTGAAGTCAATACATTGTTCCAGAGAATCTGTAATAAGAATCGCGGCATTCTCAAGGGACGTCTTTACAATATTTTTCCGTGCGGTCTGTTCAGCCTGGATATGAACTTCCTTCTTTACTGCCTCTGCCAGAGTCTCTGAGGGTGTGACAAATATCGAGACAGAACTTGGATCGTGTTCGGCCTGGGCGATGATATCCGAAGCAACCATAGTAGCATCTGCGGATTCATCTGCAATAATAAGCACCTCGCTTGGGCCTGCAGGAAAATCGATTTCTGCCACGTCCCTGATCTGCATTTTGGCAGATGTGACAAAGACATTTCCCGGGCCTACGATTTTGTCTACTTTAGGAACAGTTTCAGTTCCATATGCCATGGCTCCAATTGCCTGGACTCCGCCAAGCTTGAAGACTTTATCTGCTCCTGCAACTTTTGCGGCAGCAAGGGTCAGAGGATGTACAGAGCCGTCAGATCTGGGAGGGGTACACACTATTACCTTTTTCACGCCTGCAACCCTTGCAGGAATCACAGTCATCAGCACTGTTGAGGGATAGGAGGCTCTTCCTCCAGGAGCGTAGGCTCCTACACTTTCCAGAGGTGTTGCTTTTTGACCCAGAACAATGCCGGGTTTAAGTTCCATGAACCAGGTAGCCTCAGGAAGTTGAGCTTCATGAAAAGCCCGAATGTTTGCAGCTGCGGATTTAAGGTGATCAAGAAGTTTCGGATCAATGCAGGAAAGAGCACGTTCAAATTCTTCCTCACTTACCTCAAAATCCGAAAGTTCAACTTTATCGAATTTCAACGTATATTCTCTGACTGCTGCATCTCCTTTGATACGCACATCCGAAAGCACGGCTGAAACAGTTTTAGCTACATCTTCAAGTCCGGACCCTCGCGAGAGCATTTTCTGCAATTCAGTTTCCGAAACATCAGACAACTTTTTGAATAACATGATGACCATCTCTGAAAGAACCTGATAATCCCTGATACAAACATTGAATTTCAAATTAAAACGTCGTAATCTTATGTAACTGATACCTGTAATCAATCCATTAAATCCCTGCCCTCATTTAATATTTTATCCCTCAGCAGGGTCTCTAAGTGGAGACGACAACAGTAATTTTGAGTGAAAAAGACAATATTAAAAATGTAATTGATTTAATATTTTGAAAAGCAGTCATTTAAAAGCTTAATCTTTTAATATAAGCCATTATTTATGGAAAAATCAATAATCATTGATTGTTTTTTGTCCCGCAGAAATGCCTTTTTCTGAAGTTTCAGACTCAGCAATTTCTGAAACTGGCTCTCTCCTTCCTATCTGTTTTAATATTTTCTCCGCAATTTTCGGCCCCATTAGTACAGCAAGTTTTTCCGGAGCAGCGTCTGTAAGGTCTGCTGTTGACCTGAAGCCAGCCTCGTAAAGTCTTCTTGCCCTTACGCGTCCTATGCCCTTTATGTCTAGCAGTTCCATTAGTTCAGGGCCTGCTCCGTAATGAATTCGCTTTTCCAGTTCTGCAGCTTCTTTCGAACCATTGAGGCTAAGGAGCCTGGTGAGCTGTGTAGTCACATGCATAAGCCACTCGGCGATATCTGCAATTGCATGGATATCTCCTTCTCCCGTACCAAATTTTAAGCAAATTTCGTTTTCAGACTTTTCACAGATCCAGTCACGGAGGAGGAGAGAAGTCTTAACCTCTCCTAAGAACCATTCATACTCCGTAATATTGAATGGACTTGGAACTTTTACGAACTCGTCTGCATGAGCCATTACGTAGTTATTGACATCCTGATAGTCCTGGCTTCGCATGTATAGCAGGCGCATATCAGGAGTACTGCAGACAAGATGTAATAGAGTAAGATCGGTCAGAACCTCTGCTTCTCTCAGACCTTTTGCAATGAGAGCTGCAGAGAGAGGGTCAATATAGAGTCTTGAGATAAGTTTTCCAAAAGTTGTAGAAATAAGAGACTCTGAATCCTCAAGCATTCCTTCTCTCCGTAAAAAGCCAAGGCATTCATCCACAACCGTAGAAAGCCCGAAGTTCGAGTACTGGAAAGCGAAGAATGTTGCTTCCAGAAATTCCATAAGCTCTTCTTTTGTCCGTGCAAAGCCATTGGAGATTGTAGAAAGTATGTGGGTTCTCAGAGCATTTTCTGTCCCGAGCTTGGACCAGATATCCTCGGCTTCTGCTTCGATATAATTCTCAAAAAGGAAAACAAACTCTTCGTATGATTTAGCGAGAAGCACAGCTTCTCCATAAGGGTCAAGCCTTGGTCTTCCTGCTCTTCCTGCCATCTGTTTGTATTCAAGCACTGGAATTGGCTGCATTCCACTTTCCGAAGAATAGCGCCTATAACTTCTGATTATCACACGCCTGGCAGGGAGATTGAGCCCGGCTGCAAGGGTTGGAGTACTTGAGATCAGTTTAATCTTTCCTGCCCTGAAACCATCTTCTACAGCCTCTCTTAAAGGTGTTGTGAGCCCTGCATGGTGAAAAGCCGTACCCGAACGGATGCAGGTGGCAAGAATTGTTGCGGTATCTGTTTCACTGTTTTCCAGAATCTCATCCGCAATTCCTGCCAGAATTTCTTTGTCTTCTGCGGAGAGTGTCTTTTTAACTGTTGAAGTTGCTTTCTTTGCAAAAGACATGCAGTTTTTCCTGCTAGATTCAAAAACCAGGCATTGTCCTCCTTCTTTCAGGGTGTCCAGCACAAGATTTATGGCTTCGTCTTTTGTAGGTTGTTCAACAGGCCTTTCTTTGTCTCTGCAATAGAAAGTCCCATCAAGCAGTACTCCTTCCAGAAGTTCGGTGGGCCTCCATTCGCTTACTACGAGTTCAGCTTCCAGCCAGGCTGCAAGCTCGTCAGCATTCCCTACAGTTGCAGAAAGTGCCAGGATCTGGCAGGACGGATTCATTTTCCTGAGTTTTGCAAGAGTGACCTCAAGAGTAGGCCCTCTGTCTGCGGAATCGATAAGATGAACCTCATCTGCCACAACAATTGAGATCTCCTGCATCCAGGCAGTCTCGTTCCTGAGCAGGGAATCAGTTTTTTCAGATGTGGCTACTATAATGTCGTTTACTCCAAGTCCTTCATCCCTCAGGTCATAATCTCCTGTGGAAATCCCTACCCTGATCCCCAATTCGGAAAATTCCCTGAAGCGCCTGAACTTTTCAGAAGCCAGAGCTCTGAGAGGTACTATATAAAGTGCCTTTCCTCCTTTCCGGATAGATTTCAGCATCGCAAGCTCGGCAAGGAGAGTTTTCCCTGAAGCGGTAGGGATTGCCGCAAGCAGGTTTTTCCCTTCAAGCAGGCCTTTTTCCACTGCCTCTGCCTGAGGCGGGTAAAGTTCCAGAATCCCGGTATCCAGATAAAAACGTTTTACTTCGTCGGGCAGATCGAGGCTTTCTATCTTCATTGAAAACCAGAAACTCACACATAAGATAAAAAACTATTTTGAAATCTCACTTCAGGAATAGAAAACTTGCTATCTAGTAAAAGTTTGGCTCCTGAAAACTCAGTTTCCAGAACCCTGTTTTCAAAAGTTTGATATCCAAACTTTTAGTTTCCAAAGTTTGGTTTCCAAAATTTGGTTTCCAAAATTTGGTTTCCAAAATTTGGTTTCCAAAATTGGTTTCCAAAATTTGGTTTCCAAAACCTGCTATCCAGAAACCCTGGTTTTCAGAAGTTTGGTTCCCAAAAAGTTTAGTTCCCTGTTAAGGTAACAAACAACTTTTTGAGTCTTTTAGAGCTTTTTAAGCAAATACTCAGCTGCCTGCGGAGTAATAGTAGTTTCCACTTTCTTTCTGCTCTCGATCAAGTCTTGAGCCAATATTATTTACACGGGGACGCCTTGTTTCTTCGTCTCTGCGGAAAGTTATACCCAGGTTTTTCAGGAATTTGTTCATACCATTTTCCATGCTGAACGGTCCGTGGGCTTCACCATATGCCGAGGGTTTGCCTTCAAAGACCATAAGGCGCTGGCTCAACATATCGATCATATAGATGTCGTGGTCAACAACCATGGCTGTTTTCTGGTTGTTTTCGGCAAAACGGTTCAGGACCTTTGTAACCATGGAACGCTGTTCAACGTCCAGATGGGCGCTTGGCTCGTCCAGAATGTACAGGTCAGCTTCCTGGGACAGGCAGGCTGCAATCGCAACTCTCTGCAGTTCTCCGCCGCTCAGGTCAGGAAGCAGGCTGTCATAAATCTTTTCAAGCTGGAGAGGATTCGAGATCTCAACTTCATAGTAGCTGGTTCCGAAATGTTTCGAAATTCCACGCAGGAAGTCCTGTACGCTTACCGGAGTATCGGCTTTAATGTATTGAGGCTTGTAAGAAATTTTTACTTCGATTCCCGGGTCTCCTTCATCAGGTTTTATTTCACCTGCGAGGACTTTTACGAAGGTTGACTTCCCTATCCCGTTAGGGCCCACTATGCCCAGGACTTCGCCTTCCCTCAAGCTGCCACCTGTGGCTTTAAGGGAAAAGCCATCACCAAATTTCTTTGAAAAGCCATTGAAGCTAACCATGGATTTAATCTGCGATTCTTCTCTTGGGGGATGAACCTCAAACTTGATAGCTTCAGGCCGGATACGGATATTTTCTTCATGGAGGTAACCTTTGAGGTACTGGTTAATTCCCACACGTACGCCTTTTGGGAGGGTGACCACACCGAAACCTGCAGGTTCTCCGTAGGCTATGTGAACAACATCTGCAAGCATATCCAGAATTGCAAGGTCATGTTCTACCACAAGTACAGCCCTTTCCTTTGAGATATTCTGAATCATGCGGGCAACATTAATTCTCTGGTATATGTCAAGGTAAGGGCTGATTTCGTCAAAGAAGTAGAACTGGGCATCTTTTGCCGCACAGGCTGCAATTGCCACTCTCTGAAGCTCTCCGCCACTCAATTCCGAGATTTTCCTGTCAACTACACTTTTCAAATCAAGGTAGTCGACAAGTTCATCCAGAACTCCCCTCTCATCAGTTTTTTCGAGCAGTTCGGAGGTTTTACCTTTGAAAGCTTTAGGGATCAGGTCCACATACTGGGGCTTCTGGGATACCCTTACTTTTCCGTCCACTACAGCCTTGAAATAATCATAGAGTGCACTGCCTGCATAATGCTCAAGCACAGTGTCCCAGTCTCCTTTCCCCTGTCCAAAGTTGGGAATCAGGGTTCCTGAAAGTATCTGGACTGAGGTACTTTTTCCTATCCCGTTAGGTCCGAGAATTCCTGTTACTTTTCCCACTCTGGGTACCGGCAGCCCGAAAAGAGCAAAACCGTTAGGCCCATACCTGTGTGTGGGTTCTTGCAGAGCTTCAGGAAGCCCTATGATCATAATGGCTTTAAAGGGGCATTTGTTAATGCAGATCCCGCAGCCCACACAAAGCTCTTCGGAGATTACGGGCTTTCCATCCTCCTCAAAAACGATTGTTTCGTCCCCTGTCCGAACCCTCGGGCAGTACTTTTCGCACTCCTTACTGCATCTTCTGGGCTGGCACCTGTCTTTATTAAGTATAGCTATTCTCATAATTGTCCCCTGAATCACGTTTTTCCTTTGGTTTATTAGTTAGATGTATCATGAAATGTTTGTTGCAATTTAATGAAGTGCCTGTATGATTGAGGCCCAACTATGTAAATATTTTTCTACACACGAGGAAGTCTCAGTGCAGAGCAACAAAATCAATTAGATTTTTTTATGGATATTAAAATCATTAGATAACTTATGAAGACTGGCAGTATCGTGCTGTCAGGTATTATGATGTATGCACTCGATAGTTCTGCATACACGGCAATTATCGGTTATGAAATGCCTGCTCTGGTATATGAATTGTTGGACTGTTACAGCACGAACTGTAAGCCAAGCAGGATTTTTAATGAATCATGCGGATAAAATCAACTGTAAAAGAGATTGTGTAAAAAGGCTTTCCTCAGATAGAAAACCTTTTTATGTTTCGGAAAAGAAGACTTCAGTTCAGGAGAAGAGTCCAGGTAACCAGGAAGAAATCAATGACTATAAATTCTACATAAAACCAGTCTTTGAATTTGAACTCCTTGACATCGATCTTTATTGAAGGATAGAAGAACTTCTGTATAAGATATGTAATTCCGATTACTATCATAAGTACAGCATACCAGATCCTGTCTTCTCCTGTCCCGTACATGGTGAAAGCTATAAATCCTGCCAGTATGCCGAGTACAGAAGCGACTACCGTTTTTATAATTCCATCTCTATGATCTTTCTGCTTTTCTTCGGGTGTCTTTTCCTTAATAATAACCTTTTTTTCTTGAGTCCCAGTGCTTGCTGCAGAATCGTCTGCAGGAACCTCTGTAATTTTGGCAGGTTCTTTCCTGGGTTTTGACTTCGGATTTTGTTTACTCAACCTGTATACACTCCTGAACGGCAGTTTCCTGAACTGATCCATGTTTAAAATTAGGTCTAATATCTCTGAACAGTTACCCTGAATTTTAAATTTGAATTACCAGATTAATATTATTATATTTAAATTATTAGAGTAAAAGTATTGGAATAAAAATTGTTTGAACTATATTTTACAGCTTTAAATAAATTCATTGCTTAAAACATTACCGATCTGATCTATAGATATTGCATCGATTCCTATTGAATTTAAATGTTTTGAAAACTTAGAAGGTCTATGCCCCCCAGGGTGGTAGACAAGAGTAACTTCAGGGTTGAGTTTTCTAACCATATCTTCCAGTCCACAGGCATCAAGGTGGTCGCTGATCTTTATTATGGGATAAGGATAATCCATGCGGCAGCTGAGTACGTATTTTTTCATGTTCCATGGAAGCTTATCAAGATCCCAGGGTGCTACTATGAAAACTCCATCTCCTTCTTTTGAGTCAAGTCCTTCAAGTTCTCCCGAGTCTTCGAGCATACTCCGGGTAAGAGCTCTTGTCCTTGCTTCCATACGAATAGTCCCATCATAACCAAAACTCCTTATAAGTTCAACTGCCCTCTGGGCTTTTCCAAACTCGTATGCTCCAAAAGCAACTGATTCGTTTTCAAAAAGAGCGCATTTCATGCCTTCAATATCATCTGCAAAATGACAGGAGGGGTCTGCCGGATCCCCATAATTCGCTTCAGTAATAAGGACATCGCAGGGAGGAAGCTTGCTTGCATCTTTGACGTCTCCTGTAACCAGAATCCTTGTCCCTACATCGTTTTCCCAGTAAAAAGCAGTCGCACCGGCAGTATGTTCTGTAGAAAAAGTTTTTATTTCAGTCCCTTCAACTTCAATTTCTTCTCCAACCCCGCACATTCTGCCCGCATACCTTTTGTCGTGCCTTATTTCAAGAGCAATTGCCGTTTTATCCGAACATACGGCATTGGAAGAAAGCATGGCAGATTTTCCGTGATGGTCTGAATGAGCATGAGTGATTAGATAGGCATCAGGCTGGATATGTTTTCCAGCCGTCCTGGTTGTATCAATAGAAAAGGTGCGCAAATCCCCGGCATTGTCCCTGAACCGGATCGAAATATGCGGTTTGAAGCTCCCGCGAGAATTACGCTGTCTGAGCGCCAGCACACCAAGATCAATCAGTTTTTTAGAAATCACATAAATCCTTGAGGAAATAATACTTAATGTATTTAAGTTTAGGGAAAAACCGTAAGTTACTTGAGTCTACCTTAAAAATAGCTTCATCCCTCGAAGAGGCAGGCAGAGAATATAGAAAGAGTAGAAAGCTTTCTAACGTCTTCTATATTATTTGAGCTGGAGATCAGATCTTTAAAGAATCAACATCTTTCTTATGGTCCAATCTCCAGTAAAACATTTGGGGGGCGTTTTTGGATAATGTTTTATGGAGAATGTTTTACGAACACTGTTTTACAAAGACTGTTTTATGATGATTGTTTTATGGAGAATGTTTATGAATTGTGCTTTAACCTGCGTACTCAGGCTGGAGACTCTTTTGTCATTATATAAGCAATCATTTCAGGGTTAAGTTTGCTTTCCCTTGAAACCTTTGCTTCAATATCTTCAGCAGACTTTCCTTCTACCTTCATCTCTTTTATTTTTTCGATTACTGAAGATGGGATGTCGTAGTATTCATTTATATCTTTTCTGTGACCCCAGACATCTCCTTCTATTAGCCGGACTCTCTGCATCTCAAGGAATATTTCAACGGACTTCGAAACTGTACCCATGTAAGATTTAGGCAACTGAATTACCTCGATCTTCGGGCAGGTTTCAACCAGTCCGAAAATGTCCTTATTTGAAGGCCTGAAGGCCAGGTGAACAATGCGCTCATTAGGATTTAATGTGAAGATTTCTTCTCTGGAACTAACTACTCGAATTTTCATACTTCCACCACTTCAAATTTCTTTTATTTGTACCTCAATAATAGTACGTTATACTTACTATAAATATTTATCTCAATAAACTAACATTATTTAGATAGTATTCCGTGGTTTCTATCTCTCTAATCTCCTATAAATACACTTTAAAAAGCTTAATTAGAAGTAA
This sequence comes from uncultured Methanosarcinales archaeon, assembly GCA_964560735.1. Classification (GTDB taxonomy): domain Archaea; phylum Halobacteriota; class Methanosarcinia; order Methanosarcinales; family Methanosarcinaceae; genus Methanosarcina. Next base: position 50,879 of record CAZLNG010000003.1, read on the forward strand.
TAATCCTTATTTGGGACATTATTATTCTATTTTTTTAGCTCTTTCTATTCCTTTCTTTAGTAATTTTTTATAAAAACTGTTCAAATTATTATGTGGCAAGTATCTTCAAGCTCTTACATATTTAAGTTTGAGATTTACCTTCTATTATCCTTTTTTTCCCGGGAAACAAGTTTTATTCGTTTTTTAAGATTCTAAACCCCAAATTAAAAATTATTTATCTATTTTGTACGAAACATACCAAAATTTGTTTTTAAAAAGAGTTTTTGATTTTTTTCTTAATCTTCCATGTAATGTTTTATAATATAAGGTAAAAGTTAGGTTTTTAAAACTGTCTTTTTGATCTTTTGCTCAATTCCAAATAAGAAAAAAGCAGAAATAAGAATTAAAATTCAAAGTTAAAATTTAGATTCAAAAGTTAAAATTTAGATTCAACGTTAAAAGCATATTAAATGCTAAAGGTATAAATATTTCTTATTCTGGACAGTTATTGTCTGAAATAAGTTGCTGATATATCTCTTCCGTTTTTTCGTCTTGAAACTCATGATACAGGTCTGGTTAATACTAAAAAAAGTAGTAAAGAATTGAAATAATTAAAACTCTTTCTGAACCTCATTTCATTCTTAAGCGAAATGAGTTTAAGGTAAGCTCATTTATTTTAATTCATGTTTTATGGATTGAGGGAAATAAATTTTAGTTTCGTTATCCCAGGGTATTTTCTTAAGTTAAAGTAATCAAGTTTAAACAGCATTCTATTTCCCCAATTATTCTCGTATCCCGCTTTTTTACTAGTTCACGTGACAAATAAAGAGATCGGCTTAAAAGTTTGACATTAGCCCTTGAAAGTATAAGCTCAATTTTTCTGACTTTTTTTAACATATTAGTTAAGCTGGAGATCAAGCCAGAAGATTACTCCTATTTAACTATCTTCATGGTCCGATCTCCAATAAAAAGCCTGGAGGCCTGCCTCATGATATTTGAACTCAGGCCGGAGCTTCTTTGGTCATTATGTAAGCAACCATTCCAGGGTTAAGTTTGCTTTCCCTCGAAATCTTTGCTTCGATTTCTTCAGCGGATTTACCCTCTATTTTCATTTCCTTTATTTTTTCGATTACTGAAGATGGGATGTCGTAGTATTCATTTATATCTTTTCTGTGACCCCAGACATCTCCTTCTATAAGCTGGATCCTCTGCATTTCGAGGAACATTTGAATGGACTTTGAAACTGTACGCATGTAGGATTTTGGAAGCTGTATGACCTCAACCTTTGGGCAGGTCTCAATCAGTCCAAATATATCTTTGTTTGACGGCCTGAAGGCTATGTGGACTATACGTTCATTAGGATTTAATGCAAAGATTTCTTCTCTGGAACTAACTACTCGGATTTTCATATTTTTCCCCCGCCTTAAATTTATTTACTCATTAATTTCTTTATTTATACCTCTCTATACACTACTTATTACGTATTATAAATATTTATTCAATCATGTAATTATTTTTTATATAGTAGTTTCCTTCTGCTACATTAAAATTCTATCAAAGGAAAACAGGTTTATTGACTAAAAAACTGCCAGTGTATGGTTTCCAGTTAAGGCTTCCAGCTGCAAAAGTTGTAGAAGAGAAGTCCAGGAAAAGCAATATAGAAATAGAGTAGCCCCAGGTTCCTGAAACCCCGGGCATTCCTATTAGAAAAATGAAAGATTAGAGAAGTTTATCGAGTTCCGATGACAATACACTTCCCTGGGTCACTCCCATGAAACGCTTTACTTCGCCTCCATCTTTCAGAATGATCAGTGTCGGGACGGCGTGTATTCCGTATTTTGAGGCAAGTTCCTGGTTTTCATCTACATCTATAACTTTGAACTCAACCTTATCCCCATACTTTTTTTCGAGCTCTTCAAGAATCGGTTTTTGCATTCTGCAAGGTCCACACCATGTTGCGGAAAAGTCCAGTAACGTCGGTTTCATAAAATCACCCATAATATTTTGAAACGTTTCAGACGGTCTCTGTTCTTATTGGATTCAATCCGGGAGCACATAATGCAATGCAAGGAGTCTTTATGTACTCCATGTGCAACAAAGCAACCGGATAAACAATCCTGAACGCTAGGCGACCTGAAAGATGGAATTACCAAATACAGGGCCGGGACTCAATCTATTGTATATCTTTTGTATACATCTTCGATGATGTGAAATAATTTTCTATATTATCTAACTATTCCTTCCTGTCTCATCCATTTTTCCACTGGGACTAGTCCACAGGTTCTACTTATTACCATATGCAGGTAATGTAAATTATTTCCATATCGAAGTGCAATACTCTTTATATTGATCGCAGCGTTTATATCTCTATCGCGTCTGATCTCTTACTGAGGGTTAATTAATTGGCTCTTCGCAATTTCATGTGGGTAACTTAAATTTAAGTTTTCCTAATTTTAAATAGATCATATTAATAAAATATTGTACGTTTTTAAAGCCCCTTGCATTTCTTTTTTGCAACTGTACAATACTGTTAACTCCTTCAAGTATTCCATTATTTATCTTGGAGTCGAAATAATTCAGTATCATCCCAATGCTTTTTTACCGTATTTGCTGCTACAGTTATTGGAGTTAGCCTGCTATGAGTTGCCCAGAAGTACCATTTTTTGAGGTAATGTGTAGCTTCGTTTCTATTTTGTAAATCCCAACACTCTTGAAGTCACCCAAATTTTCTTCATTTTTAAGCCATAAGTACTTACTATTTTTCAGTTAGCTTATCGTTGATTGTTCCTGTTTTTGACTTCATTAACGGCTTTATTAATCATTTTCATTATGTGGAACTTATCAAATGTAATTTTAGCATCTGGAAATTCACTTGAAATTCCATTTATGAATGCTGGTGACATATCACAGCTAACAGTTTGAATCATGGTGAGAAGCCCACCATGATTTTTTTAAGTCTTCATTAAATCTGGTAAATGTTGAAGAATTCTTTCCTTCACAAACATGTTATCCTTTGAATTTTCGACATCGACTCCTATAGTAATGTATTTATATCCTTTCTTAAAAGAAGTTTCATCTATACCAATTACCGAAACCTTTGAGAAGTACTCTTTTGATCTTGATTTTTCAATATACTATTTATGACTCGCCAAATCCTTGTATCATGTTCATCAAGCATTTTAGCGACTTTCAATACTGGCATGCTTTTTGCCAGCATTAAGATCATAGCATTCATAAGAAGAGTAAATCCGCTTTGTTTACGAGCCCAAGGAACTTCGATTTGAAAACTCCACAATCTCCATATTTGACTCTTGGAATTATGCCGTGTAGGAAGGTCTTATATTCAAAAAAGTTGAGGTGACGCCATACTTTTTCAACCGTATCATGAATCGAACAGTCTGGAACACCACATTTTGAGCAAGGTAATTTAGATCATTTCTGAAAATCTATCCAATGTCAAGTTGCTTTAATTTGGGATCAAAATCAATAGATTTAATGTACCAGGGAGCTTCAATGTTCAAAAATTTCTGAAAAAGTTCCTTGTGAATATCTGATCGAACTCCTGTAATTATATGAGTAAAATAAGTGGGTATTATATTATATTTAAATCATTTTATATTGTATTGACTACCTCTTGTGGATCCATTAAACCCTTTTCTCTTAACGAAATATGTTTTATAGACTCTTAAGCGGTTGAAAAATAAAAGAGAGTTAAGTAACGTAATTAGGTAGTTAAGTAAAGTAATTATAAACCTTTATTACTACATTTATCCAGGAAGTTATTATTTTTCAATTTGAGATTTCTCTGTCTTTTAGCTGTTGTTCCTCAGCCTGAGATTTATCTGCATTTTGAGATTTATCTGCATTTCACTTCAAGGGGATGCCTGTGATCGAAATAAAAAAATTGTCCAGATCCTTCGGAAACCTGCTTGCTGTTGATAGTCTTGACCTTGATGTTGGAAACGAGATTTTTGGTCTTCTGGGCCCAAACGGGGCAGGAAAAAGTACGACGGTTATGATGCTTACAACTCTCCTGAAACCCAGCAGCGGCACTGCAAAAGTATGTGGATATGACATAATAAGGGATTCTAAGAAGGTAAGGTCAAAGATAAGTTATGTTCCGCAGGATATGGCAGTTGACCGAAAACTCACAGGCAGGGAGAATGTCCTGCTTTATGCAAAGCTCTATGGGATCCCTAACAGGGATTCAAAGGTTGATGAAGTGCTTGAGATGATGGGGCTCTCGGACAGGGCGAGTGACCTTGTTGCAACTTACTCAGGAGGGATGAGGAGGCGCCTTGAACTTGCTCAGGCGCTGGTGCATGAGCCTGAAGTCCTGTTTCTGGACGAACCTACCCTCGGACTTGATGTAGGCGGTAGAAAGAAAATATGGGAACATATCAGGATGCTTAGGGCGGAAGGAATGACTATTTTCATGACCACACATTATCTTGAAGAGGCCGAAAAGTACTGCAACAGGGTTGCGATCATTGATAAAGGCAGAATTGCAGCTATTGGCTCTCCTGAAAACCTGGTGGGCTCTATAGGAGAGGACGCTTCTCTTAATGACTTTTTCCTTGAAAAGGTCAAAACCCCTGAAGAGCAGGTAGCTTTTAATTCAACCCAGTTTAGAAACCTTCTGAGGCGAAGATAATGAGAGCAGTATTTTACTATTTTGAAAGGGACCTTGTAAAATGGCTCAGAGGAAAAGTGACCGTTATTTCCTCACTTGTAATGCCTGCAGCCTGGCTGGTATTTGTCGGGCTGGCTCTGCCCACAAAGTTTACTGACAATTATCTTGAGTTTATAACCCCCGGGATCCTTGTCATGACGATTCTTTTTTCCTCCCTGCAGGGAGGAACTCTTATGATTTTTGATAAAATACTGGGCTTTTTGAATAAGTTTCTCGCCATGCCTTCCCCGAGAGAAAGCATGCTGTACGGGAAGATCCTGTTTATCAGTGTAAGAGGCCTGCTGCAGGCAACTGTAATCCTCCTGATAGCTACTCTACTTGGAGTGGGGGTATTGAACCCTGTACAGATAATTCTGATATATCTTACACTATTCCTGTTTTCGGTATTTTTCTCTGCTCTCTCAACTATGATAGGCCTGCACTTGAGTGACCATGACAGCTATGCAGCTGTGAATAGCATGATCAGCATGCCTTTATTTTTCACGAGCAGTGCACTTATGCCTTATGAGGTTATGCCTGCCTGGTTAAGCACAATTGCCAGATTAAATCCGGTCAGCTATGCCATAGACAGTACAAGAATATTGTTTGAGGGAGGAATACCTTTTTACGGGCTCCTGGGCCTTGCAATAGGGGCCGGAGTTATGGTGCTTCTTGGAACATATCAGTTCAGGAAAGCATTCGTATGAAAAAACAGAAGAGGTAAAAAGAAGTTAAAGCAGGTATTATTGGCGCCTTTTGTCTTCGGTCCTACCTTTAATGACGTTGCCGAAGTACATGCAGCCCTCCATTGAAATCGTAGGCATCTCAGGAGACTCATCTATCATAGTTACAGGTGCACCGCGGATAAGTACGCAAGGAACTCTTTCTCCGGCTTCTCCCATCAGGAGTTCAGCAGCTGAAACAAGGTTATCTGCAACTGCTTTATATGTAATCATGAGGGGTTTTCCATATATATCGCAGGTTCCCCGGGCGTCTTCCACAGGTACAAATCCTGAGACCCCAAGTGCGATTCCCGAGCAACCAAGTCTTAGAGGCTGAGTTCTGCTGTCCCCTATAATTACTCCCAGCCTGCATGAATAACGCTGTTCAAGGCTTTTCCTGATAGCCTCGGAACTTCTTCTCGGATCCTTTGGAAGCAGGACTACGTAGCCTTCAGGGGCATTGGAAGCATCGATTCCGGCGTTAGGAGCCAGAACTCCTTTTGTGATAGTAAGGGCAGCTCCGGGGACGCCTCCAAAAATTTCATCACATTCTTCAAGCACGAGTTCCATTTCTCTGGGATCAATCCCATATTTTTCCCCAAGAAGCAGGGCTTTTTCTCCGGGAGTGATGCTTGCAAGCTCGACAATTCTTTTTTCTGCCGTGCCTACCGCAGATTCGGCCAGCACGAAAATATCTCCATCAACCGGAACAATTCCTGAATCTTCCAGTGAAGATTCGATAATCTGTACTATGTCGTCTCCGTCCTTAATAATAGGAGTCCTGATCCCAAACATTTGAATGGAAGTGTTTTTTGAATTCATGTTTCACTGCCTTTAAGCTTATATTGGCCTTAATTTACCGAATCAGAAATCAGTATGTAAAGAATCAATATGGAATTAAATCGTAAAATACCTGAAGATTGATAAATGTATCCGAAGATCCTGAAAATCCTTTCTAAGGTTAAAAAGGCTTGAAAATGAGGAAATACGTCTGGAAACACGTTTTGATAAATTCAAAGTAAATCCCTGAAAAAAATTAAAACCAGAGTTAATAGGGCTTTCTTCTAATTGCCTGCTCCGGGAGATTAACCCAAAGGCGGTTTACTTCCAGGCAGTTTGAGCTCAGGCAGAGCTCGCAAATTAGCATTTCAGTTCACTATAACATCTTTGGAAAATAGCCTGTTCAGCTTTAATTTCTGTTATTCCAAAATTATAGAAGTCTGCAAATTCCCTCACCCTTGACTCAAAATTACGCTGATATTCCAAGCCTGTATTGATTTTTGCCACTTTAGTATATCTGGCAGCTTTAAATACAAGCTTTGATTCTTCAAGAGCTTCAAGGCTGCGAGCAAAACCATTGGCTACTACCATTTTTTCCCAGTTGGCAGCCCACATTGGAGTAAGCATAAATGCTCTTTCCCCTTTTAAGTCTCTTATTACTTCCATGAAAGCCTTTTTGCCCCCAAGGGTTGCACAGATGCAGTCGTCTACAAGGTTTCCTTCAAAATCCCTGAGCAATACAATAGGACAGTCAATATGCTTAAAATCCTTCTCAACATTTTTAAGTACATTCCCACAAAGTCCATACAACAATAACATTCTATCTGAGAAGAGTGACATTTTCATAATTGCATCATATATATTCATTTTAAGCCTGGCACGCTCTCTTCCTGTACCAACTACTTCGAGGATATTGAGCATAAGTATGAGCTCATCGCCGCTTTTATCTTGCTTATCCTTAAAATCTTTATATGCCTTTACATTATTAAGAGTGATTTCCTGGCAGGGACAGCCAATTTCCCCTAAATTTCGTGCAATGTTTTCAGAATTTCCATTTTTTAGTATTAGAACTTCATCCACCTCTTCATCATGCTCCACAAGATGAATGATTTCATCCTCAAAAATTTTGCATGATATGATACTAATTATCCTCATTGCAACCTCCTTTTCGAGTTCCTCTGCTCTGGTGAAAACCTGAATCCATAAGTCTGGATATCAGAAAGAAATAGAAAAATACTCACCTCCAGCACCCTTAAAAATCATATTGGGTTGTACTTCATTATTGACAGCTTTGCTCATATCTATTCCTTGTAAATATTTAAAAATAGGTTAAAAGAACAAGATAAAAAAATATATAAGCGAACTTTTATTGAGTTTAGAGCAAATAGACAAAACGGATCAAATTGAAAAAAGGCCTGACAGATAAAATCGATAAAATCGACAAAATAAAAAATCGACAAAATAAACAAAATGTGCAGATAGAAAGGTTAAAGTTTGAAGAAAAAAGAAAAACCTTCCATTTTATTGATGGTTATGTATTCAGTTACTTTTCGGAAATTCCAGCCATAGAAATCAGTCTTGGAGTATTTCTATGAGATCCGATAGGCATAATATGAACTCCTCTTGAGAGCTTCATCAGTTCCTTTATAGTCTCGGAAGCTATGAAGAGGCCCTCTTCTATAGGGTTTGAAGCTTCTTTCATACGTAACATTATCTCTTCAGGCACATTGATTCCTGAGATATTCTTGTTCATGTATTCAGCCATACTAAGGGACTTGAGAGGGATCAAGCCTGCAATAACAGGTACCTCGATATGGTTTATTGCTTCCATAAACTCCTCGAACATGCCCACGTCATAGACAGCTTGAGTCTGAATAAAATCAGCTCCGCACCTTACTTTTTTTTCAAGCTTTATGAGCTGCATGGGTCGCTCAGGATCTATTCCAGAAACAGCACCTTTACAGAAAGAAGTTTCTCCATCCAGTTTATTTCCGGCAAAATCAATCCCGGAATTGAGCTTGCTGACAAGCTGAAGGAACTGTACAGAATCAAGGTCATATACGGGCTTTGAGCCTGGATGGTCTCCGCACGAAGGGAAATCTCCGGTCATTAAACAGATAGTCCGGATACCCAGAGCATAAGCTCCCAGAAGATCTGACTGAAGTCCAAGCCTGTTCCTATCCCGACAGGTAAGCTGCATAATAGGTTCGTGCCCTTCATCAAGCAGGAGCTTACTAAAAGCCAGAGAGCTCATATGCATGATCGAACACTGATTATCCGTGACATTTAGAGCATCTACAATGCCTTTGAGCTGACGAGCATCTTCCAGGGGGACTGAAAAGTTTGTACCTTTAGGAGGGGAGACTTCAGCAGTAACCAGAAATTTGCTGGAATTCAGTTTTTCACGAAAATTAAAAAGCATTAAATAAGAATATTAGAAATGAAGTTATTTAAATCCATGCTCCTGATGAGTATTGGTCATAAAGAATATCGGACTTCAGGATTATTTCCTGGCACTCATAACTGACTTTGTTATGTCTTGATTTACTGGATCATTGGGTTTACAGAAACATAGAGTCCAGATTTAAATCCAGATATATTTTTAATATTTCCAGAGGCTGGATATCCTTAAAATTATAAAAAGAGGTAGAGCAACATTCAATAAGTTTTCTGATGTTCAGTCAAACTGCAATATTAAGATATAAAAAAGATTTGAACCCCTCTTGGAGTAAAAAGAACCGTGACATAATAATGTCCTTATCCTTCCACATTAAACGCATTAAATATGAATATAAAACAAATTATTTAATACAGTGTTCCTGAGGGTCATGGACAATGTAAAGGAGGTCGAGTCTCTTAATTTTCTTCAAGCGGTCATAAATGAGATTCCAGACACATTTGTTCTCCCTGTTGACTTCGCATATTCCGTCAACAGCCCCTCCACAGGGTCCGTTCAGAAGTCCTTTAGGGCACTGGGCTTTAGGGCAGAGCCCTCCGAATTCACTTATGGTGCAATTCCCACACATTATACATTGATTTGCGAGAAGTCTGCCTCCGCTTGATCCTCCAAGGGAAAGAGTATCGTTTGAACCGTACACAGGAACCTCCACTACGTCTGCTACAGAAGAAACTCCACTGCCGCAGCCCATAACAAGGATACAGCTTGCATCGTAGATTTTTTCGTTTTTCTCAGCCAGGGACTCAAAAGACCGGACGCTGCAGGCTGCAGTCGGAAGAGCCCAGCCGACCACCTGCTTTCCACTCTCCTCAAGCTGTCTGCACATTTCAATAACTTCGGGTTCTCCTCCTGTCTTCAGTTTTGCAGCGCAGACATTGCATCCGATAACGAAAATGTTGTCTTCATCCTTTAATAGGGAAAGGATCTCTTCAATGGGTTTTGCTGAAGTTATAATCATAATTACCTCAAATATCTATACTCCAGATCGCTCCGGTTTGCAATACACTCGCGGATCATTCCAGATATTAGCGGAAGGGACCGAGCCTGTCCTTCCAGTTTTTTGGCAAGGCGTTCAAACTGCAGCAGAGTACCCATTACAAGAATATCAGTTGTCTCCGTTTCATGGGAAACTGCATCTCTTGTCAGTGCAGCATCCCCTCCCCGGGAAAGCATTTCCTGTTTCATTATCAGAGCCTCTGTTGTCGTAAGATTACGAATCCTCAGTATGAGATGAATGCTTTTGTTTTTCATTACCTGTGAGCCTGCTCCGGTTGCTCCTAGTTTTCTCATTGCCATTGCTGCGTCCTGGGGAGTTTTCACCTCAAGCACAGAAACCTCGAACTTCTCCTCTTTTACTACACTTGGACGGCTTCTCAGGGCTCCTGCAAGCTTTACTACGTCAAAAGTTTCAGGCACATCGTGCGTACGGATTATATGGGCACCCTTGTAAACTGCAATGGATGCTGCAGCCAGGCTGCCATAGAGCCTTTCAGTAGCGGGTTTTTCAAGCACTTCCCCTATGAAAGATTTCCTCGAAAGGGCTGCAAGCAAGGGCTTTTCAAAGATCTTCAGGCGTTCAAAATCGTCAAGGGTTTCAAAATCATAGATTGGAAGTTTCTCATCCGTCCATCGGCCTATTGCAGGATCAAGTACGAGTTTTTCAGGACTTATCCCTCCGGCTTCAGCAGCCTGTATGATCGAATCAAGAGTTTCGATGATGGAATCCATTCCCAGCGGATCTCCGGGAATTTTATCGGAAGCCATGACAATAGCAGGACACCCGTAATCAGCAACGACATTAATCATCTCAGGGTCTGAGGTAAAACCGGAAACATCGTTTATGACATCGGCTCCTCTTTTGAGAGCTTCTTCAGCAATATCGGAATACATTGTATCCACGGAAATTACCGCATCCAAATTGCCTTCCAGGGTTTCGAGAACGGGCAAAAGACGTTTCAGTTCTTCTTCTCGGCTTATCGGTTCGGAAAAACGCCAGGTTGAACGGGCTCCCAGATCCAGAAAAGTTGCTCCATCCTCAATCATTTTCTGGGCAATTTCAAGCACGGAATCCGGGCTCACAACTGAGTCTCCGTAAAAAGATTCGGGGCTAAGATTAATAATGCCCATTACATGTGAAGGATAGCGATCTCCCACTTTTATACCGCAGATATCAGTATCAACGACCATTTTTGACAACCAGGCTATATAATTTTAAATTAGTAGACGCAGATAGGCGTTTATTAAATATTAGTTAATGAATTTATTAACAAATGCCGGCGAAAAACCGGATTCATAGGCAACTTTCATTCAGACAATACTTCAGGCGGCACGCCCCTGATTAATGGCAGAAATAAAGTATCTTCTGCCTATCTGTGACATTCCCTGAAAGATCCTTTTTAATCTCGTCATCAGCAACTTCCGGAGTGCTGGAGAAAATAAAACAATTTTTCTTGCCTGGAAGCGGGGGTACTGAAAGACTCGAAAGGGAAGTTTGGGGGTTAATATTTGCATTTTTTTAAATCGCAGGTACAACTTCCGACGGCATTGAATGCGGAGATTTGTGTCTGGAAGCTACTTCTGGACAACTGATTTTCACTGATGATTCGCATCAGGATCAGAGAAATATCGTGGAATCTTTTTATTGATTAGCACATATCAGATAGTTTATCCAGCAGACTTTTTTCAGGATTAATTGTTTGAAGTTTGGCGACTGAATTTTTTATGGTGATAAGGCTATATATTTAAGTTTGATAATCCTCTTTATGTTTAGACGGTAACTCAGATTGTAATATATAAGCTTCAATAATACATAAAAATATTGATGTGTAAAATCTGTTTATCACAAATGAGAAAGCAGCATCAAGTATTAAATTTCATTAATTAACATATAATTCAATCTTTGTCGCCTTAACTTGATATGTTAACAAAAATTAATTGATCTATTCCTCTAGTACAATTGGAGAATCAATTTTGCTTGTTTTAGTTTGAAATCATTGAGGATGCAAATTTATCAGCTAAAGCTAATATTCCTGTGCCTCAACTGTAAGGAGTTACAGGAGACTATACCACGAATTAGTGTGTGTAATCAAGTATACTAAGAGATAATGGCGTGGTAGGCTGTTGCTATTTCTCAGATAATATGTTAAATAAACTCTCAGAATGCTCTGAGAGTATAAACCCTCAAGAAAGAAGGCAGAGGAAAAACACTGAGAAAAGCACCTTATCCATAGTTCTTCCTGTGGTGCTTGGAGTCGTCTATGTAAAATTCTCCTGCTTTAATAAGGGCCTGCCTGTTTTCTTTCAATTAAGATTCTGTTTTTATAACCCTGGTTATCCCATTACAGTATAAAATCATTCCATATTTGTTTGGTACTTTGATTATACGAATATTCAGAATCGTAATATATAGCCTTCATAATAGAGTTTATCCAAGTTCCGAAATGAACAGGTTTTTAGAATCCTGCTTTTTTGGTTCTGACCACAGCTTTTGTAAATATAGAGAAATTCTCAAAAGGGAATTTGAATAAAAGAAGATTTGCTTGTGAACCATCCACTGATCAAAAGGTCTCAGAAAAAGTAGACTCTTTGAACAGATTCAGAAATACTTTCTTGACTCGAATGGTGAGTCTCTATTAAACCTCTAGTTCGTAACTTGTCTGTCTTGTCCATGACTTCCCGTACACGCGAACGCAATGGAAAAAGTCAGTGATACAGTTATATCTTAAATGAACTCCTTATACAAATCACATCTCATGCAATCTTCGCATCGATCCTCATTTTTATTTCTACGGAGCTCGGCTGCAGCTTGCACCATTTCTGCGCGAGTTTTGTCGTGAAGGTCTTCCAGTACTTTGAATCGTCTTGATTTAAGCTCGTAACAGTTTGGATTTTTCGCAATTTCAAGGTCGAGATTTCGCAGTTTCAAAGCGACATCGACGATATACTTACTCTGGCCAACAATATGTTCATCTATAACACTCATATATTCTCTCCAATTTACGATATAATTCTTTGAAAAGAGGTGGAAGGTCTGTCCGTTCTATCTGTTTTCTGTAGGCGTTTCAATTTGGCTCAACTTGAGCCTTCAAGTTTGCCTGTCTTCTTCCAACATTCGCCTAGTTATTTTCCCATAGATAAAAGAATATTAATTATTCTATAGACGAAATATATAATAGTTCCTGCTCAGAGTGTTGCAACCCCTGGCAACTTTGTCTTAATCCATAAAATAAAATTTATTAATGTTGACCTCTGCTTATATTTCCCTGTTTTTACTCAAAACCAAAAATATTTGCAAAAAACATGAGCAGGCGATAAAGAAATAACGAAATTCCTATAAAATGTAAAGAAGATTACAAAATCCTTTGTTAGCATTCTCAAGTTCGCATTCTCGGGTAAGAAAGGGGCTTGGAAGCTAATAGAAATTGTTTCCAATAACGAAAAAAAAGCTAACCGAATAAGCTTCTTCTAATATAATTATAAAACTTATTCTAATTATTAATGGGGTTTACCCCCTATGACACTTTTGAGATCAGAATAAAGCGTGAGAAAACCGTCTAAATAGGGTAATTTAGCCAGTTTGACTCCCATGCTACTATTTCTCTAAATTTCAATCAAAGTTCATGGAAAAGGGTGTTAAACTAAAGTTTCAGAAGTTTTTCACTGCACACGTCAGCACATGCTTCATAAGCATGGCAACTGTAAGGGGGCCTACGCCGCCAGGGACAGGAGTGATAAGAGCAGCTTTCTCGATTACGTTTTCGAAATCTACATCTCCGTAAACTCCACTTTCTTCCTTCGTGATGCCCACATCAAAGATTACAACTCCTTCCTTGACCATATCAGCTTTGATAAGGTGCTTGACTCCCGCTGCAACCACCAGGATATCGGCCCCGAGAGTGTATTTTTTCAGATCGTCGGTAAAGACGTGACAGACCGAAACGGTTGCATTCCTGTTCAGGAACATCGCAGCCATTGGTTTTCCAACTACATTGCTGTGCCCGACAATAACCACATTTTTACCTTTGACAGGCACGTTGTACTCCTCAAGCGCCCGGATAACTCCATGCGGAGTACAGGGCACCAGACCTTCATCCCCTATCATTAGCTTGCCCATGTTGTAGGGGTGAAAACCGTCTGCATCTTTTGCGGGGGAAATGGTTTCCATTGCCTCCTGAGGAGAGAGGTGTTTTGGAAGTGGGAGCTGAAGCAGGATTGCGTGTACATCCTTGTTTTTATTGAGACTGTCGATCAGGGAAGCCAGCTCTTCCTGACTGGCTTCTGCCGGAAGAAGGTAGTCTTCTGCGTTGATACCTACGCGTTCACAGGCTTTGTGTTTCAGCCGGACGTACATTCTTGAGGCGGGATCGTCGCCTACAAGGATAGTAGCCAGCCCGGGAGTAACTCCCCGGTTGCTTTCCAGGTCCTCAACTCCTGTTCTTACTTCTTCTTCAATCTGCTGTGCAAGAACTTTTCCGTCGATGATCCGTGACTCATAGCCTTCAACTATCATTGATTAAAACACCCAGCCCTCTTTGATTAACAATAAACAGGGAACTTTGAACAGAGTTCCTTTACTTTGTCACATGTTTCAGATAGGATTTTATCGTTTTCCGCATTCTTGATTGCGATTTCAATATAATCGGCAACAAGTTCCATTTCCTTTTCCTTCATGCCCCTCGTGCTACAGGCAGGAGTTCCGAGCCTTATTCCACTTGTTACAAACGGACTGCGGGTTTCAAAAGGTACTGTGTTTTTGTTTGCAATTATCCCGGCTTTGCTCAGAGCTGCTTCTGCGTCTTTGCCTGTTATATTCATATTATTAAGGTTGACAAGCATAAGATGGTTGTCCGTGCCGCCAGAAACTATATCGAAACCTTTTTCTTTCAGGCATTTGCAGAGAGTCTTTGCGTTCTTTACTGTCTGGGCCTGATCCAGTCTGAACTGTTCGCCCATAGCTTCCTTAAAGGCTACTGCCTTTCCAGCAATGATATGCATGAGAGGTCCGCCCTGGATTCCCGGGAAAACAGCCTTGTTAATTCCGATTGCAAGCTCTTCTGTCCTGGAAATGATCATTCCGCCTCTTGGACCTCTCAGGGTTTTGTGAGTTGTGGTAGTGACAAAATCCGCATAGGGTACTGGGCTCTGGTGCACACCTGCAACTACAAGCCCTGCAATATGGGCAATGTCCGCAAGGAGGTAAGCTCCAACTTCATCAGCGATTTCCCTGAATTTCTTAAAATTGATCTCACGCGGGTAAGCAGACGCTCCACAGACAATCATTTTCGGCTTGCATTCCTTTGCTATTTTCAGGAGTTCGTCATAGTCAAGCATTTCAGTCTCTTTGCTGACCCCGTAAGGCACAATATTATAGAGCTTTCCGGAAAAGCTCACAGGACTGCCGTGGGAAAGATGCCCTCCGTGTGAGAGGTCCATTGACATAATGGTGTCTCCTGGCTGCAGTACTGAGAAATAGACAGCCATATTGGCGCCTGAACCCGAGTGCGGCTGAACATTAACATATTTTGCGTTGAAGATTTCTTTTGCCCTGGCAATCGCAAGATTTTCTGCGACATCTACGAAATCGCAGCCTCCGTAGTACCGCTTTCCAGAATATCCTTCTGCATACTTATTGGTCAGAATCGAGCCCTGCGCTTCCATAACGGCTCTACTTGCATAATTTTCGGACGCGATCAGGTTTAATTTGTATTCCTGACGCTCGGCCTCTTTTTTTATAGCTTCGTACAGTTCCGGGTCAATTTTTTCAATGTAAGACACTAGTGTCACCTGATGATCTTTTCATTCAAATAATATTCGAAATCAAGATTTTTTGCTGGCTTTGTTTAATTTAAGTTAAAATATAAAGATCTGTAAGTAAAGATCTGTAAAAGATCTCTCGCCGATTGCAATTTACCTAATGCACTGAGATTTCTGGTGAATGTTTCAGCATTTGAGGACTGGAAACCTGGTTTAGAGCTGAATATCGAAATTAATTAAAGCTTTATAACCTTCCTGATGAGGATCTCATGCTGAAAATCTATAAATTTGATTATATGTAATTCTCAGGGTATTAATGAGGATTAATGGGTAAAATCTATTCCGGTTTGAGCATGACCTTTCCATTTGCTCAACTGAGGAATATTACATTTCTGCCCTCAATTTTAAGTTTGCCCTCGACAAAGAGCCTGACAGCCTCGGGGTAGATAAGATGTTCCTGTTCAAGGATTCTTTCAGTTAGGGTTTCTTCTGTATCTTCCAGCAGAACAGGCACGCATTTCTGAATGATTATTGGTCCCGAGTCAAGCCCTTCATCCACAAAGTGTACGGTACAGCCCGCAACCTTTACTCCGTACTCAAACGCTTGCTTCTGAGCGTGAAGCCCTTTGAAAGCCGGAAGAAGAGAAGGATGAATATTCAGGACCCTGTTTCTATATGCTTCAATAATTTCGCTTCCTAAAAGCCGGAAGTAACCTGCAAGCAAAAGAAGATCCGTATCATACTGTTTAAGGACATTCAGGATTGCCCTATCATATCCTGCCCTGTCGTAATCTTTCGGATCGAGAAAAACTGCGCTTATTCCGTGATTCCTTGCACGCTCGAGCGCGTAAGCATCTGCCTTATTGGAAATAACCACATGAATTGCCGCATTCCTTATGTAACCCTTCTCAATGCTTTCTATGATTGCCTGGAGATTTGAGCCCCTGCCAGAGACCAGTACTGCAATCTTTACCGTCATCGAAGCTTTTAGAATGAAACAGTGCTATATTAGGGTTTTGGAACTATGGTGCATCTGGAAAAACTGAAATCAGTAACTTCCAGTACAGTTTAAAAGAGATAACTGATGATGGCGCAGTTCGGATGTAATCTACGTTCAACCCACTCAACCTCAATAATCTCCAGGCACAAAATAAACCGGGTACGAAAAATGAAGTTTAAAATTAAAGTTAATTTTACGGTAAACCTGCTTAAACAAAAAATGGTTCTCCTCCACGAATCAGTCTTTTTGAGTGAGTGAAGTGGGTGAGACAGACAGGGCACCGTGACTATCAACATTGAAGCGTCCGGATAACTCTCAGTTTTCTGTGATCTTAATGCGCAAAGGGAAGATAAGCAAGCTTCTAAACCATAAATTAGTCTGCTTGAGCGAAGCGAAACAGACTGTGGAATTCCGAATCGCAATTCGGGAAGCGCAACTCCGATGATTATGTTTTTTCATTTGGTTCTTTGCGTTCCTCTATGAAATCAAGGAGTTCCTGGGAATCACTTATCTTGTCAAGTTCTTTCTTTTCGATCAGAACGGTGTTTTCCACTGCTTTTATTTTGGAACTTCCGTTGATGATAAATACGGACTGAGTTTCAGTAACACAGGAAATGCTGCTCATAAGATGAGCTCTCTTGATTACGGTTGTATTGAACTCGCTGACTCCTGTGAGGATTACTGAAGATTTATCCCGGGAAATTGCCTTAAATGGCGCCTGTGATGTGGGAAGGACATCGTAGCCAAGCATGGAAATCGCATTAAGGATCAAATCTTCCGGCAAAAGCCTGGAGAATTTTGTCTGCTCTTCTGTATCGGGTTCTGCCTTCTTTCGGGGTTTTCTGCTTCCGCAGGATTTCAGGATATTTATAGGCCTTGCCAGTTCAACTCCAAAGATATCCTCTAACTGGAGCACCACATCTATGGATGCGTCCATGCCCTCCTCTTCATATTTGCTGATTGTCCGTCTCGAAACCCCGACAAGAGCAGCAAGGGTTCCAAGGGACATTGCCTGATCTGTCCGGGCCCTTTTCAGGATACTTCCTTCGATTGAGACGTATAGCCCTCCGGGTGCTGCTGAAACAAGCGGTGGAATGTTTTCAATAAAATAGTCGTGAAGGGTCTGAACACTTAGGGCCAGGATATCGTAACGCATGTATACAACGCTGTCCTCAAGCATCTGGTCTCTGGTCTTGGCACCCACGACAATAGCAGAGCCTCCAAGATACTCTGCCAGGTATTTCATCTCTCTGGCAGTTTCTTCATTCAGGCCGTCAATGTTAAATAAAACCTTACAAAGTAATAGTGTGTCACCTTTCCGGGCGGCAACGTCAAAACTCCTCGGACGAATATTACAACGGTCAGAGATTTCGAAACCCGCACGTGCCAATACATCAATAATTTGATGTATGAGAACTTCTTTTGTCATTCCGGTATCAATCTCTGTTTGATCATCTATATATATGTTTCTTCACTATTGATATTTGTTATAGCACAAAAATATGCCGGAGGGTAGCGAAACCTGCTATTCCGCAAAAAGGGTTTGCAGATCACTCCCAATGGAAAACCGGAACCAGAAAAATGATTATCGGAATTGACGATACTGACTCAAACGAAGGGATGTGCACAACCTATCTAGGAGCCCTGCTGCTTGAAGAACTGCAGAGTTACGGAACAGTAGAAACTCTACCTCTTCTTGTGCGCCTGAATCCTACCATTCCCTATAAAACAAGAGGAAATGCTGCAGTAGCTCTTAAGCTTAAAACTGCCTGCCCGGAAAAGGTAATTTCCCATGTTTTATCCAGAATAGAAGAGCTTGCACGCCTTGAATGCGAAAAAACCAATCCAGGAGCTGTTTTTATTCAGGAAAAGGACTATGATCTCCTCAGGCCCTTACTTGGGAGTTTTTTAATGGATGCCATCAGGGACGTTATAGAAATAAGAAAGGCAAAAAGCCTGATCTCCGAATTCGGAATCTCCTCTAAAGGTTTCAAAAACGGAAGAGGGCTTATAGGTGCCCTTGCAGCCTGTGGGGCAATGCTGAATCTAGGGGATTGGGATCATACTTTTGAATATCTCGCATACAGGCAGAAGGAAAACTGGGGAACCCGGCGTGATGTAGAAAAGGAAAGTTTCTTTGAAGCTGACAGGAAAACGTATCCTGAGACCTGGGATACCGTAGACCTCACAAACAGGCTTGTAGTTTGTGTACCTCATTCTGCCGACCCCGTACTTTTCGGGATCAGAGGAGAAAATCCCGAAATTGTTACTGAAGCTGCAGGTGTCATCAGGGCTGAACCTGCTGAACGCTTTGCCGTATACAGAACAAACCAGGGCACAGATATGCACCTCCTGTCCACAGAAAGCATTTCTGAAATCCGAGAAATGCACTCGTACAGCCTGGAAGGTACGGTTTCGACAGTTCCTGAAACCATTTTAGGCGGACATGTTATTTTTTCTCTCAGGGACGGAAAAGGAAACGAGATCGACTGTGCAGCTTTTGAACCTACCAAAAACTTCAGGGCTCTTGTCCGGAAACTCATACCAGGGGACAGTGTCCTGGTTTCTGGAAGTGTCAGTTCCGGGACCCTGAATATTGAAAAAATAGAACTCAAGAGTCTTGAACTTCTTTATAAGGATGAAAACCCGAAATGTCCCCAATGTAAAAAACACATGAAATCTGCAGGCCAGGGACAGGATTTTCGCTGCAAAAAATGCGGAACTCACGCTCCCTCAAAAATCAGATATGAAGTGGAAAGGGATCTTAAAACAGGGTTATATGAGGTCCCTCCCTGTGCCAGAAGGCACCTAGCAAAACCACTGGTCAGGGAAAAGAAACCTGAAACTGAAATTTATCCTTCTAGATAAAGATCTTCTCGGTAAAGATGAGGTCAGAATTAGACCTTCAATTTTATATTTTCGGCACAGGGGCAGCTTTTCTCTTGTGCTCGCTACTTTCAATGCGCTTTATGACAGAATTTAGCTGCTTGATTGAAATTTCAAGAGAATTCAGGATAGTTTCAGGAGCTTCATCCAGTTCAAGCATTCTGAGCACCTGATCTACCTTTACGTAAGAGATTCCAAGCTCAGCTTCATCGGTCTGGCCTGCCCAGAGGCCTGCAGACGGCTGTTTTGTGATCAGATTTTCCGGAACCCCAAGTCTTCGGGAAAGTTCCCAGACTTCTGTCTTGTAAAGCTCGCCGATAGGTTCAAGATCAACGCCTCCGTCTCCGTATTTGGTAAAGTAGCCCAGAAGAATTTCGGTCTTATTGCCTGTTCCCATGACCATAAGGTTTAGCTGGTTTGCATGGAAGTAGAGGAGAGACATCCTGACCCTTGCTTTCAGGTTTCCTCTTGTGAGTCTGTCTGCGGATTCACTCTCAGGAACTGCATCCATGAAAGCTGAAATAATTTCGGAAATATCAATTGTCCGAAGCTCGATTCCAAGCCATTCTGCAAGAGCTTTTGCGTCATCACCGTCTTCAGCAGATGTCAGGCCGGATTCAGGCATGTGGATTCCCAATACTTTTTCTTTTCCCAGAGCTTTTACTGTAAGGGCTGCAGTAAGAGCTGAGTCGATTCCTCCACTGATCCCTATTACGGCCCCGTCTACACCTGTTTTATGGGTTTCGCTACGGATAAAATCAATAATTTTATTCTGCACTATTTGAAGGTCCATGCATTCAATTCCTTAATTTCATTGTATAAATTATGAGTGGCACCAATGTCCGAATGTTACTGAAGTCCCATTTATGTTAAAGTCGTATTTTATCAAATTAAATCCGATTAAAATAGAATTAAGTTCGATTAAAGCTTGATCAGAGTTCGATTAGAATCTGGTCATAGTTTGATTAACGTCTGAATAATGTCATACTTCGAGTCCTATAAACAGTTTGTACATTTAAATTTTATATATGTAAGTTTTGTACATGTAAGTTTTGTACATGTAAGTTTTGTACATGTAAGTTTTGTACATGTAAGTTTTTTAATGGAAGTTTTGTAATACAAGTTATGGATAAGGTTGATCCTTAGAAGAAAACAGAGTGAAGGGTAAACTTATTTAATAAATGGAGAGTATAGGTGTAATATATGCCGGGCATTATAATATAAAGGACTAATTATTAAATATGCTTCTGACAGACAAAATTATTGTCTGGACTTATAGTTAGAGCCCCGGTATTCCATGACAAAACATTATGGAATAAGTTTCCCTTATGGCAGGCATTGAAATAAAAAGAGAATCAAATATATAACTGGTATGGAATGGGTAGTTCCGTGATATAAGTGCGGAATTACACAGATTTTAGTGTCTGTTAATTTTATGTAATTATTGAATCAATTTACAATCAAAAAGAAAACTATTTTCGGGATGATCCATGGAAGAAATACAGTTGAAGGTTGAAAAGGCATATCCTATCGACCTTGGAAGAGGAATTATCCGACTTGACCCTACAGCCTTACTGAAGCTTCAGCTCTCGCCAGGCGATATCGTGGAGATAAGGGGGAAGAAAAAAACCACGGCAAAGGTATGGAGAGCTGACAGGCAGGACTGGGACCAGGGACTTGTGAGAATTGATAACTTCATCCGGCAAAATGCAGGCGTTTCCATAGGAGAGAAGGTAACCATCAAAAAGGTTGATGCTCCGGAGGCAAAAAAGCTTATCCTGGCGCTCCCGGAAAGCATGGCACAGGGGGGGCCGGAATTTCAATTCGGAGAACACGCAAATGAGATTATAAAAAGGCATATTCTCAAAAGGCCCGTGTTCAGAGGAGACATTATTCCGATAATCAACTCGATGTCTCAGCCCATGACTGAATCTCTGACTACAAGCCAGGTAATCCCTCTGGTTGCTGTTGAGACTGACCCTGCAAACACAATCGTCCTTATTACGGAAACAACAGTTATCGAACTGCGTAAAAAACCGGTCCAGGGCTACGAAAAAGCAACAAGAGGAGTAACCACCTATGAAGACATAGGAGGCCTTGGGGACGAGATCATGCGTGTCCGGGAAATGATAGAGATGCCAATGAAGCACCCGGAACTTTTTGCTCACCTAAATATAGAGCCTCCAAAGGGAGTTATCCTTTATGGCCCTCCAGGAACCGGAAAAACCCTGATTGCCAAAGCTGTAGCCAATGAATCCGGGGCAAGTTTCCATTACATTGCAGGTCCGGAGATTGTTGGGAAGTTCTATGGAGAAAGCGAGGAAAGGCTCCGGAAGATCTTCGAAGAAGCAACTCAGGATGCGCCTTCAGTTATTTTCATAGACGAGATCGATTCCATTGCTCCCAAGAGAGAAAACGTGACAGGAGAAGTGGAAAGGCGAGTAGTTGCCCAGCTTCTGACCCTTCTTGACGGAATGGAAGAAAGAGGGCAGGTTGTAGTCATAGGGGCAACCAATCGTGTGGATTCAATTGATCCTGCTCTCAGGAGACCGGGCCGCTTTGATAGAGAGATCCATATTGGTGTGCCGGACACAAAGGACAGGTACGAGATCCTGCAGATTCACACAAGAGGCATGCCAATAGAGAGCGACGAGAAAACCAGGCCAGAATCGGAATTCGAGAGTGAAGAAGAAATCGAAATTGAAATTGATGAAGCTTCCCAGGAAAGGGAAAGGAAAGAGGAAATTAATAAATACCTGATGTATCTGGCTGAGCGGACTCAGGGCTTTGTAGGTGCTGACCTTCTGGCTCTTGTGCAGGAAGCTGCCATGCGCTGCCTCAGAGAAAATCTGCCCGACCTTGACCTTGAAAAGGAAACGATTCCACAGGAAAGGCTGGAAGAAATCTTCGTAACCAGGAAAAACTTTGAAGATGCCCTGATGGAGGCTGAACCTTCGGCTCTGAGAGAGATTTTCGTGGAAATGCCTTCAGTTGGCTGGGACGATGTCGGAGGGCTGGAGGAGGTAAAGCAGTCAATAATTGAGGCTGTGGAATGGCCTATTAAAAGTCCGGAAAAGTTCGCTCAGATGGGTATAAAGGCTCCAAGGGGAATCCTGCTTTATGGTCCTCCGGGAACTGGAAAGACTCTTCTAGCCCAGGCTGTTTCAAGAGAGTCCAATGCTAACTTCATAAGTGTTAAAGGACCTGAAATGTTCTCAAAATGGCTTGGAGAGTCGGAAAAAGCTATCCGGGAAACTTTCAAGAAAGCGCGACAGGTTGCTCCCTGTGTGATTTTCTTTGATGAGATTGATTCAGTTGCTGCCATGCAGGGCATGGAATCCACTGACAGTCGCACTTCAGAGAGGGTGCTTAACCAGATTCTGACAGAGATGGATGGGCTTGAAACCCTCAAAGATGTGGTAGTTATCGCCGCAACCAACCGCCCTAACCTTCTGGATCCTGCAATCCTTCGTCCGGGCCGCTTCGACAGATTGGTCTATCTTGGGGCTCCTGACCGCAAAGGCAGGCTCAAGATTTTTAATATCCACACAAAAAATACACCCCTCGCAGGGGATGTGGATCTCGAAACCCTTGCCGAAACAACTGAGGGTTATGTGGGTGCTGATATTGAATCCGTTTGCAGGGAAGCTGTTATGAATGCCCTGAGGGAGGATTTCAATATAGAAAAGATAGAAATGAGGCACTTCAGAGAAGCTCTGAAAAAAGTGAAGCCCACTATCACTGAGAACATTGCTCAGTTCTATGAAAAAATAGAAGAGCAGTTCAAAGGGGGACAGAAGCCCAGAGAAACAGCAGGTTATGTTGGTTACAGGTAAAGGTTTAAATCAATGACTCCCTAAAAGAATACATCTTAAAAGGGAAAAGTTTTTAGGGAATATGGTTTCAAATGAAGTAAATTCAGAGTGAAAAGCCATATTTACCCAAATCCGCATAGCACTGAGACGGAGACAAGATAAAAATGTCAAAAGTATTTGCAAGGAACCTTCTCTTCAATAAGCAGGTGATGGCCACCGACGGAACAGAGATAGGAACGCTGAGCAACGTTATGATCGAGACTAAAGGGGGCAACCTCATTGATCTGATGATTGCCCCGAATCCTAATTTTGACGCTTCAAGATACAGAAAAGCAGATAGTTATATCCTTATGCCTTTCGATTCTGTAAGTGCCATTAAGGATTACATAATAGTAGACAAGATGAAAGCAAGGTCATAATTTGAAAAAAGGAATAATTTGAAGTTAAGAACGGAAAGAAAAAAGGAAACAAGATTTGAAATAAGATTTCTTTCCACCCCGAGTTCCGCTTCGGGATCGCAGGAAATCGAAGATTTTCTGGGAGTTTCACTGCAAAGTGAAACAACACGGGGTCCTTTTCGCTCAGCTTCGCTTCCCTCAAGAGGACTAATTTTTGGTTTAGAATCTTGCTGAGTTTTTCTCCCGTCTTTAAAACTTGAGAATACTACATTACATATCTCGTTTTTATCATTTTGCTTTTTTACCATTTTTTATGCGTCTTTTCTACAGTACCTTGTGTACTTTGCTTTGGTGTTTATGAAGAGATTATAAAGAACAAACTCTTAAGATTATACTGAATAGATTAGGAAAAGTGGTAGATTAACAAAAAGTGGTAGATTAACAAAAAGTGGTAGATTAACAAAAAGTGGTAGATTAACAAAAAGTGGTAGATAACGAAAAGTGGTCAGGATGATGTTTACGAAAAGCAGCAAATATGATTTTGATTTTGTTAAAGAAAACATGATGGGTCCAAACGCAATTAAAATCCTTGAGGAGGTGTCCGAATCTTTAAATCTTAAAAAAGATATGCGGGTTCTGGATCTCGGCTGTGGGAGAGGACTTACTTCAATATTTCTGGCAAGAGAGTACGATGTTACAGTTTTTGCAGCTGACCTCTGGATAAGTGCTACAGATAACTATCAGAGAATTCAGTCAATGGGACTGGAAGATAAAATAATTCCAATACATGCAGAGGCTCACGATTTGCCGTTTGCAAACGAGTTTTTTGATCTTGCAATAAGCGTAGATGCCTATCATTATTTTGGGGTCGAAGCTGATTATTTGACAAAGTATTTTGCTCCACTTGTAAAAAAAGGGGGGCAAATAGCAGTTGCAGTTCCTGGCTTGAAGCAGGAATTTACAGATGGAGTTCCAGCAGAATTAGTACCATACTGGTTTGATGATATGACTTTAACTCTACACTCACTTGATTGGTGGTATAATTTATGGAAAACTTCCGATCTGGTAAGTATTAAAGAATGCAAAGAATTAAATTGCTTAAAAGAATCCTGGCAGGATTGGCTTTTGTGTGATAATGACTTTGCTCGCAGAGATATTGGAATGATGGAAGCTGAAGGTGGAAAGTACTTCAATCTGGTCTCAATAATAGCCACTAAATTATGAATTTAATTTTTTTCGGAAAAGTGCCGGATCCTTTTCTTGCCTCGTAGCGTTGAGGCCATTAGAATAATACTGCCAATGCAGAGGATTCAAGATGAAAATTTATCAGGTTGACGCATTCACAGAAAAACCATTTTCCGGAAATCCAGCAGGTGTATGTGTTCTGAATGAGGAGCTGGAAGAGAAATTAATGCAGAACATAGCCCGCGAGATGAACCTTTCCGAAACTGCATTTCTTGTTAGAGAAGGTGAAGGGCAGAATTTGAAGTACATCCTTAGATGGTTTACTCCAGATTCAGAAGTCGATCTCTGCGGGCATGCAACCCTGGCAGGTGCTCATATCCTGTGGGAAAAAGGATATTTAGGAAAAGACCGGGAGGCAAAGTTCAGCACAAAAAGCGGTCTATTGACAGCAAAAATGAATGATGGCTGGATTGAATTGAATTTTCCGGCACTCCCTGAAGAAAAAGCAGAACCCCCAGCAGAGCTGCTGAACGCCCTTGGAATTGAAGCGACCTATGTTGGAAAAAACAAATTTGATTATCTGGTAGAGGTTGAATCCGAAGAAATAGTAACAGCGATAAAACCAGATTTCATGAAAATTTTGAAAGTTCCGGCAAGGGGGGTAATTGTTACAGGCAAGTCCAGAGAGTATGACTTTGTATCAAGATTTTTCGCACCGGAAGTGGGGGTATGGGAAGACCCTGTTACAGGATCTGCTCACTGCTGTTTAGGACCTTACTGGCAAAAAAAGCTAAACAAAGATGAGTTCATTGCATATCAGGCTTCGGAAAGAGGCGGAATTCTGAAAATAAGAGTGATCGGTGGACGGGTGTTAATTTCAGGAAAAGCAGTAACTGTGCTCGAAGGAGAATTATTGATTTAAAAAGAAGGTTTCAGGCATGCAAGATTTTCCAGAGTTCATGAAAAATAAAAGCAATCATATCAGCAGTAAAGAGCAAAATACTGAAGATATCAGTGGCTATTTTTACGAAGGTGCAGATGGCAGTCAGATGGCTTTCTGGACCTGTTATTCTGACAGGGTTTCCAAGAAACATACTCATGAGTTTGATGAATACATGATTTGTGTTAGTGGGCAATATACAGCAGTATTGAATGACGAGGAGTTTGTTCTTAATCCCGGTGATGAGTTATTCATCCCGAAGTGCACAGAACAGTGGGGGAAGTGCATCGCCGGCACGCGAACTATCCATGCATTCGGTGGTAAACGTATTCACAGAGTTGAAGAGTAAGTAATTAATTGCAAAATGTATTGCGGTCAGTTAATCGAGTCATCTTCGCTGTATTATTAAGATAGATATCTACGGGAATTGCGTATTAACAAAAATACGATTATAACAAATCCGGTAGTAAGCGCAACGGATACGACATGATGCTCCGAAAATTGGTTAAAGAGGTATGTGAGTCCAAGTCCAATAAGAGAAACTGCAATTATATAATAATTTTTTTGTCTCGCAATACACCGATATAATATCAAATTATTATTTACCAGTTCATTACCTTCTCTATATATTACCTTGTCACCCCTTCTTACTACCTTTCTGTGATGAAATATTGCCAGCACATTAATAATTGAGATTAAAAAAGCCATAAATAAACAAAGAAAGGAAAAAAAGACATGATAAGAACGAAGAGCTTCATGGATATTAGAGGGTACTCTGCCTAGAAAAAAAGTAATAGCCGTAATAGTGAAACCAAACGTTGTAATTATCAGAGTTATCAGCGAATAAAATCTATCCAGAATTTTGTTTTGTTCATAGAATAAATCTTTTTCTACATTTCTTTGCATTGTTTGGAATTCATCCTCTGCCTTTTTATCCCCTAAGGTTTCACCCTCTGCCATATCATCATCCCCGTTATAAATTCTTGAATCTCTTTTAGCTGGACTCAGTTAAGATATCCTGAAAAGAGAATCCTGAAAAGCATTTATCAAACAATGTGTCTCCCAGTGATGTTTATTTTCTGTTTGGTAAATCCTTTTGAAACGATATTTATAATCATTTATATTTTTATACCAATAAAAGAGTAATTCACTGCAGGATTCAAATTCATAGAGAAGAATTTTTGAAGTAGTTATTAAGAGGTAAGTAAGATGCATGCTGAAAGCAATAATCTTCAGGACTATCTAAAAAAGAGTGAGATCGTAAACTATGATCACAGGCTGATTGTTGATAAATGTCTTGAATTACAGGAAGGCTCTGAGGATGAAATTAGCTTGATCAAGAAAATCTATGAGTTTGTTCGTGATGATATTCATCATTCAGGGGATATCGGTGCACAGGAGGTCACATGTAAGGCATCGGAGGTTCTGGAGCTCGGGCATGGGATCTGCTGTGCTAAATCTCACCTGCTTGCAGCCATGCTGAGGTTTTTCGGGATACCTGCTGGATTCTGTTATCAGAAACTTTGTTCAGGTCAGGAAGGTGTTAACAGGAAAGTCCTGCACGGCTTGAACGCTGTATATTTAAAAGATTTAAACCGATGGGTAAGACTGGATGCAAGAGGCAATAAGCCGTGTGTAGACGCTCAATTTTCCATAGATGAAGAAAAGATTGCCTGGCCGGTTAATAGAGAACTTGGGGAAGAGGATCACCAGATAGTATTCACAGAACCCAATCCGACTGTTGTTGAGGTATTAAAGAAAAGTAACGATAGGAAAGAACTATGGGCGCAGTGGGACCTTGGGCTGAAAGACCTGTTTGGAGATTAAAGGTTAATTTTAAGGTTAATTTAAAGTTGTTCGATCCTGGTTTTTTAGTTCAAGTCTTTAGATCCAGTCTTTAGATCCAGTCTTTAGATCCAGCCGTTAGATTCAAGAAATTCAATAGCTTCCACCGCTCCGTCACCAAATGAGGCTTCGGTCACATAATTGGAAGCTTCTTTTATCCTTTCGTCGCCGTTTGCGACAGCAATTCCGAATCCTGATACTTCAAACATCTCCACGTCATTTGCTGAGTCTCCTATTGCTACAAAATCTTCGGCTTCAAGGCCCATCATGCTTGCAAGTTTCTGGAGCCCAACGCCCTTGTTTATTTTTGTGCTCTTGATGTGGATTGCGTATTTGGTATCGACCATTTCAACGTCGAAGTCCTGAGTTCCCAGGAGGGCTCTGGCTTTGCTGAGATCGAAATCTCTCCTGAGGGCAATCTCTGTTTTTCGGTAGAAGGGGTCAAGTTTTGTGAGCTCGAAATGTTTTGATAGAAATGAATAGGCTTTTTCACATTCTTCAAGGCTTTCTTCAAAAGTGCCCTGCAGGTCAAAGCGGACAGTAATAGCCCCTCCGTTTTCCGCGATTACGGCTCCGTCAAGCCCCATCAGCCTTGAAGCTGTCCTTGCATAGCATAGAATGTTTCCTGTGGCAAGAACGACAGGGACTTTGAGAGAACGGATTTTTTTGACAGCCCCCAGGTGGAGTTCTCTTTTCTCGCAGGTGATTGTCCCGTCAATGTCAACAACAATAGCTTTGAATTTCATTAAAAAAGATTGGGAATTGGGGAATAAATACTTCCCCATCCCTGAATATAATACCTGTCCGTGAATATATGCACATCAGATTCAGTTTTCAAGCTTATATTGGGTTATTGGCCTGCGTTTTTATGCATTTTGTATTTTGATAAGCCTTATTGTTTACTGGATCTCTGTCAGATATTTTCTATGTTAGATATTATCTCTATCAGATACTGTTATTTATTTTACTCTTAAGTAATCTAAGCCATGCAATACTTAGAGTCCCCACAACAAAAACAATCAGTAAATCGCTACTGTGCAGCAGTGAGA
Source organism: uncultured Methanosarcinales archaeon (assembly GCA_964560735.1). Taxonomy (GTDB): domain Archaea; phylum Halobacteriota; class Methanosarcinia; order Methanosarcinales; family Methanosarcinaceae; genus Methanosarcina. Next base: position 79,361 of record CAZLNG010000003.1, read on the forward strand.
AACGGAACATGTTTCTTAAAAATGGCACGTACAGAACAAGAAGGAGCCCTGAAAGTGCTCCTGCTAGAACATACCTCAATGCTTTGTTTCCCGAAAATATCGTTTTAATCATGTTTTGTGACCAGGAAAGATTTGCCACAATCAAAGTAAGATTGGAAACCACCAGCGTGGCGAATGTAAGTGTGCGTGCATCTACCTCGCCCTTTCCCGTATATAATGCATACAGGAAAACAGCAATTACTCCTGCAAGCATGCTTGTGCCCTGCACCAGGCTCAGAGCCAGGCTTTTTCTCCCGAACATTCTTTCCTGCAGGTTTCGAGGTGGCCTGTTCATTATGTTTTTTTCTTCGGGTTCAGCCTCAAAGACTGTTGAACATGCCGGGTCAATTATCAATTCCAGAAACGCTATGTGTGCCGGCAAAAGGACAAGAGGCAAGTTAAATAATATGGGAAAAACTGCAAGCCCTGCAATAGGCATGTGAACAGAAAATATGTAACCTATTGCTTTCTTGAGGTTATCGAAAATTCTTCTGCCGAGCCTGACTGCTGCAACTATGGAGAAGAAGTCATCATTAAGAAGAACAATTGCTGCAGACTCGCGGGCAACATCCGTGCCCCTTTCTCCCATTGCAATTCCTATGTGGGCAGATTTCAGGGCAGGAGCATCGTTAACCCCATCTCCGGTCATTGCAACGACTTCTCCGTTCGATTTTAAGGCATTTACAATTTCCAGTTTTTGTTCAGGCACTACCCTGGCGAAAATATTTGTCGTCTTGATTCTCTCTGCAAGCTCGGTTTGATTCATACTGGCAAGTTCAGGCCCTGTAATGTACTTATCCGTATTTTTTAAACCTATCTGTCTTGCTATGTGCTGGGCTGTGCCGGGATAGTCTCCTGTAATCATAATGACTCTTATGCCGGCGGTATAACATTCCTTTACAGATTGGGCAACCGATGGCCGGACAGGGTCTACAAAGCCAAGCAGGCCTATAAACTCAAATTCGAAATCATGCTGTTTTTCAGGCAGCGAATCATCCTGAAAACTGGCTTTAGCCACTCCGAGAAGCCTCAAGCCCCTGTTTGCCATCTCCTGTACGTGAAACAATAATTTTTCTTTTTCAGCCTCGCTGAGATGGCATAACTCAAAAATAGCTTCTGGAGCGCCTTTTGCAGCGATAACGTACTTACGGGAGTCGTTAGATTCCCATACATAGGAAAGTGAAAGTAATTTTTTAGAAAGAGGGTATTCCCGGACAAGTTTCCATTCGCGGTGTACATCCTCGTGGTCTGGAAGAAATTTTTCGGTATTTTTTTTGATCTCTTTCTCGAGAGGGTCAAACGGGTCCTGAAGGCTTGCCAGATAGCCGAATTCAAGCAGCTCATGGAACTTTTCAAGCAGGCATTTATCTTTATCTATCTCACAGTATTCGTCTCCTGAATATAGCGTATTTAAGATCATCCTGTTCTGAGTCAAAGTCCCTGTTTTATCCACACACAGAACTGTCGAAGAACCAAGAGTTTCAACTGCGGGCATACGCCGTACGAGCACATTTCTTTTGGACAGGCGCCAGGCTCCCATACTCAGGAATATCAGCAAAACTACTGAGAACTCTTCGGGAAGCAGGGCCATGCTCAAACTCAGGCCTGCCAGCAAGCCGTGCAGCCAATCTCCTCTGGTCAGGCCGTAGACTACCACTATAAGGACGCAGAGTATTCCTCCGAAGATAGCAAAATTCTTTACAATTAAGGCTGTCTCTTTCTTTAGCAGAGAGTCTTCTTCAGCAATAGTCCCCAGAGCTTTTCCTATTTTGCCCATTTCAGTGTATATTCCTGTTCCACTTACCTGAGCTATTCCATGGCCCTGAATCACAAGTGTTCCGGAATATACAAAGGGCAGGTCATCTCCTCCAGGCTGCCCGGATTGTAAGGACTGGGCTAAACCTGTAGATTCTGATTTCCTGACCGCCAGGGATTCGCCTGTAAGCAGAGATTCATCTACCAGAAGATTTGTACAGGAGAGAACAACTCCATCTGCCGGGATACGGTCTCCTTCTCTTAAAACCAGAATGTCACCTTTTACGACTTCTCTCCCTGGAATTCTCTTCTGTTCCCCGCCCCTTATCACAAGAGCCCTTGGACTGGAGAGATTTTTTAGAGCCTCTAATGCTCTTTCGGTTTTTCTCTCCTGGTTAAATGTTATACCTACAACCACAAAAACGAACAATAGCAGTATCAGGGCATCTTTTACTTCTCCAAGGAATAAATAAATCAAACCTGCACCTAAAAGAAGGATCAACATAGGTTCTTTAAGAACATTCAGTAAAATAGACAAAAGGCTCTGTTTTTTTTGGGAAGGCAACTCGTTGTAGCCCTGCCGTTTAAGTATTTCAGCGGCCTCTTCATCTGAAAGTCCATTTACCTTTTCCGGATCAAATGAGGTTTCCATTTTTTTTCTTACCTGCTGTAAATATTGTTTATTCATTGTGTTTTTAAATTTGGCGTTCTAATTCCCTGAATTGATGAATTACATTAAGAAAGTGAAGATATTTCTTTTTGTTTATTTTCCATATAAAGTCTACGGGGTTTAGATTTTAGATAAGTTTTGAGGAATACAGGAAATCTTCAGTGAACAAGAAGCCATGATAATTGCTTTTCAGCATGGAATTTCTCAATCTCTATAAAAGGGCGAAAAACCGGATATCAAATAACCTGGGAAATTAGAAAGAAAACCAGAAGGAAAAGAAGAACAAATTTCATATGACGGCTTTCATTTTTGAATGATTGCATCATACAGGCACTGTAGAAAACGCTGGCGCGAATATAATCAGTTTCTTAAAAAAGGTACGCCAGCGCAACTTTAATTGGAATTGCCTGTAAGTATAGGAATTCCTCTTCCTGAACAGGAAAAGAATCCGTTCAGGAATAAGAAACTCAAGATTTTATGACTGGATTAGTCTATACTGTTCAATATTGCTCACTTGTAATTCACTGGTCAGTAAGTCCAGCTCCAGTGACTGCGATAACAGCTTCTCCTTCAGGAAGGTTGGGAGAGTCTACCAGACGCACGATTCTCTTTTCTCCTTTGGATTTTCTCATGTAGAGCCTGAAGGTCGCGGTGTGGCCCACGATATGTCCTCCGACAGGTCTTGTGGGGTCACCAAAGAAGGCATCGGGTTTTGCCATGACCTGATTTGTTACAACTACGCAGGCGTTGAATAGATCTCCGAAACGAAGCAGGCCGTGCATGTGCTTATTGAGTTTCTGCTGCCTGTCTGCAAGAGTGCCTCTTCCTACGTATTCAGCCCTGAAGTGAGCCATAAGAGAGTCAACAATCATCAGGCGAACGGGTTTGCCCATTTCTCTGAGCTCGTTTGCCAGGTCTGTTGCGGAATCTACGAGAAGTATCTGGTGATTCGAATTGTAGGCTCTGGCAACATGGATATTCTGCAGGAATTCTTCAGGGTCGAGTTCAATGCCGTGTTTCTCGGAAAGCCCTTTTACCATCTGGGTAATTCTTTCAGGTCTGAAGGTGTTTTCAGTGTCTATAATGATAACCGAGCCTTTCAGTCCTCCATGTTCCTTATCCATCTGAACATTTACTGCAAGCTGGTGAGCCAGCTGGGTCTTTCCGGAACCAAACTCCCCATAAAGTTCTGTAATAGCCTGGGTTTCTATGCCCCCGCCCATCATTTCATCAAATTCAGTGCAACCGGTAGTCAGCTTGCCTACCATTTTCCGCCTTTCAAGCACAACATCTCCGGTCTCAAAACCTCCGATGTCAGCAGCCTGCCTTGCAGCATTGATAATTTTTGCAGCAGTTGATTCCCCAATCTCGGCTGTAGTTGCAAGTTCAGCAGGAGAGGCTACCGCCACTGCTTCAACAGTGTTAAATCCGGCTTCTTTGAGTTTTTCTGCTGTTGCAGGGCCAACTCCGGGCAGTTCTTCAAGTAACATTTCACTCATTATGGATT
>CAZLNG010000004.1:0-75668 GCA_964560735.1 uncultured Methanosarcinales archaeon
TTTCTTCTACATCACATGTATTTTCTTCTACATCGCATGTATTTTCTTCTACATCGCATGTATTTTCTTTTACACCGCAAGCTGTTTCTTCAGCTTCACAAGCTGTTTCTTTTACATCACATGTATTTTCTTTTACACCGCAAGCTGTTTCTTCAGCTTCACAAGCTGTTTCTTTTACATCACATGTAGTGTCTTCTGTTTCATCCTCAGTGCAGGAGTTTGACGACTGGCCGCAGTCTACAATAGTTTCACAATCACATAAATCACAGTCACAGTTTGATTGCTCACATTCTACAATAGATTTACAGTCGCATGAGTTACAGTTTGCTTGACCACAATTTGTAACATCTTCAGAAGTTGGCTGTGTACATCCTTCAACATTCTCAACGTTTTCCTGGGCACATTCGGTAAGAGTTTCAGAATCTGCAAGAGTATCATCTGCAACATCTTCGGAGTTTGCAGGAGTATTACAGGAAATTGCTCCTGCAATTGCTCCTGCTGTAATTACAGATAGTATGACAGAAACAGATATCATAATTTTTAAAAATTGCTTTTTACTGAAGTTCATTTTGTTCCTCCGATTTTGTTTGATCTTGCTCATTTAATCTAAGAATATTTAGAATTGAAAAACCTTCAATCAAAATAAAAATATAAACATACTTATTTCCACAGTCTTACATAATAATAAAAAAACAGATCTAAAACTTTATATTGAAGAATAAAATAAAGAAAAGTAATCTAAAACTTGATAAAGTTTAATTAATCCTTCTCTGTTCATTTAACGCGGTTTAATACTTCCTTTCCTTTTAATCTCGGATCATTCTATATTAAATTATATATCACTTAAAGTATCACAAATGTTTACATTAATTCGCTCAGTGTTAATCATAGTTTACTCTTGAAAATGTAATTTATTCATACAAATTATGTGAATTTTGAAAACTCTTTACATTTATTTTATTCGTTGGAAGGGACTATAACGAACTCAAAGCGGCTCTTTTAATAGCCTTAATATATATTAAAGGCAAGAATATCCAGCAGATGACAAAAGGAATACTTATCGCAGGAACCCACAGCGGGGTTGGAAAGACCACAGTCTCCATGGGCATCATGGCTGCCCTCAAACACAGGCAGCTTAAAGTCCAGCCTTATAAGGTAGGGCCTGACTATATTGATCCTTCTCATCACACTGCAATCTGCGGGCGTTCTTCAAGGAATCTGGATACATATATGATGGATACTGAAGGGGTTAGACAGACTGTTGCCCGTACGTCTAAAGATGCGGATATTGTGGTGGTAGAAGGTGTCATGGGGCTTTTTGATGGAATAGATTCAACGGAAATTGCAAGCTCGGCGCATGTTGCAAAAATCCTTGATTTACCCGTAATCCTCGTAATTAATGTTCACGGCATGTCCAGGAGTGCCGCAGCTCTCCTGAAGGGATATTCAGAGTTCGACTCTGAAGTCAGGATCGCAGGTGTTATTCTTAATCAGGTCGGAAGCCCACGCCATGCAGAACTCGTTCAAAATTCGCTTCCAGGTAACATTCCTATCATAGGCACAATTCCACGAAGAAAGGATATCGAAGTCCCCTCCAGGCATCTAGGACTGTATATGGCACATGAAAAGGACTATAATACTGAAGAAATGGCAGCCTTTATCGAGGAAAATGTTGACCTTGATGCTGTCCTTGAACTTGCAGAACCCTGTTCAGTCCCGGAAATTGAGGATTTCCTGAGACCTGAAGCAGATCTCAGAATCGGAATTGCTATGGACCCTGCTTTTTGCTTTTATTACCATGATATGTTCGATGCCTTCAAAGATCATGGGGCAGAAGTAATATTTTTTAGTCCTATGGCAGGAGAAATCCCTGATGTGGATGGAATTTACCTTGGAGGGGGCTATCCCGAACTTTATGCAGAAATACTTGAGAATTCGGAGACTACCCGAAAACTTAAAGGTCTGGCAGCCGATGGTCTGCCCATTTATGCCGAATGCGGCGGCCTGCTCTATCTCTGCGGAACCTATGAAATAGATGACAGGACTTATAAACTGGCAGATGTCGTGCCTGCAAACACACGTATGACAAATAGGCTTAAGGCTCTTGGATATACCGAAGCCCGCCCTCTGGACAAAAACTTTTCTTCCCATAATATCAGAGGTCACGAGTTCCATTACTCCCTTACGGAATGCGACAGAGATGCCAGATTCGCGTACGAAATGCTGCGTGGAAAAGGTATACAGGACGGTTTTGACGGCTTAATCGAACATAACACCCTTGCCGGCTACATGCATTCTCATCCCGCCAGCTTCCCGGTAGAAAAATTCGTGCAAAAATGCAGGGAATACAAAAGACGTTAATAGTTTAGGTTTAATGAGTTGCCTGTAAAGCAGGCAATTTTTATTTTTTATACAAAAATTTTCCTATCATGAATTATATAAAGTTCAAATTTCTGAAACTTAAGGCTCCCCTTGAAAGTCTTAAATTTCAGTAACTGTTTTTTTCCGGAGCTGTCCTGTTCTATTTAATTAATACTTTCAGCCTTCCAGGTGGAGATTAATAAGCACAAATATCTTTTTTAGAAATAAAACTGAATATTTTCGAAAAGATATTCAGGAGATTATATTGAACTCACTCAGTGAATTGAATGGATAATTTCAACACAGGTTAAATCCGTTGTTGTTCTATCAATTCAATGCTGTTCAGCCTGATTACTAATTTAGTTATAAAAGGAGGCAATAATATGCGATTTGTATGTCCACTTTTTGTTGTCAATAATATGGAGATTTCCAGGAATTTTTACGAAAAAGTCCTCGGTCAAAAAGTACAGTACGATTTTGGAGAAAATGTATCTTTTGAAAGCGGTTTTGCTATACATTTAAAATCACATTTTTTAGATTTGATCAGCATAGACAAAAACGCTATCATTCAGAAATCGAATAATTGTGAACTCTATTTTGAAGAGGATGATTTAGATAGTTTTCTTCAAAAGCTAGGAGATATGGGTTCTATCGAATATGTGCATGGATTAAAAGAACAGCCCTGGGGTCAGAGAGTTATCAGATTTTATGATCCTGATATGCATATTATTGACGTTGGTGAGCCTATGGAAAGCGTAGTAAAAAGGCTCCTTAGTAAAGGATTCTCACTTGAAGAAACCGTAAAAAGAACTTTAATGCCAGAGGAATTTGTCAGACAATTTTTATAGGCAAGAATCTTCTTTTTTAATTCTCTTCCTCATTTGTCTCTCTTTCTCTGTCTTCCCTCTCCTTCTTTTTATTTCCTTCTTCAGTTTCTCCTTCTTTTCCCTTTTCTTTATTTTTTAAGTAAATTTTTCTCTCATAATATCCAAGAGGATGGTTTATTTTGTCACATAACCTATCTTTTCCTATGCAATTGCCATAGGTTCTCATTGTATCGCATGCAGGGGGCTTATACACATTTCCAGTAGCACCCGCGATATGCTCTATCTGGTAAAGGGTCTTTTCTGCATCGAAATCGGGGGAGATATTGAAAAGATTGAGGATTTCTTCTACGGACATTCCCACACTAAGCAGGAAGGAAGTCATTGCAAATCTCATCGAATGAGCCAGGTTCACTCCGCCCTGAACGTTCGCAAGGGCATGGGAGATGCAGGGAGGGAAGAGTTCCGGCTCTACAGCTCCAAAATCCGTTGCCCCGAACTTTTTCTTCTGGACCTCAAACTGGTCTTTTATCTCAGCAACGTAAGGAGCACAGAAGCTCGAAACTTCATCAGGAATCTCTGGAATAGGAAAGGATCTCTCAATACGTTCTCTGATTGCCTCTTCGAGGAGCCTTGCAAATTCCTCTCTGGTAATTCTTACTTTTCCAGCCCTGAACTGTCGGTTTGTAAGCTTCCAGGCAGGATCTTTAAGAGAGTTTGAAAAGCGGATATAGTCAGTAAAATGCATGCTAAAGTAAGAGTCTCTAATTTCTGCTGAAATTTCAAAGTCTTCTGCAAACTCAAGTAAAAAAACCGGATTTTCATTTTTAAGGAAAGAATAAGCAGCTTTTGCTTCTGCCAGAGCATAACGCCGGGTAAAAAGCTGGTCATCCACACATGCAACCAGCATCCTGGAAAAAGGGTAGGAAAGGAGTTCCGAAAGAATCTGGGCTTCTCCAGAGAGAGGAGATTTTCTAATTTCCCCTTCCAGAGCCTGTTTTGCCCTTTCAATTCCCCTGACTCTTGCAGCTCGGTAGGCCCTGGAATTTAGCAGTTTTTCCAGGGAGACACCGAAATTCTCAACAAGGGTAGATGCTTCTGAAATAAAGGGATAAAATGCAAGTTTTTCGGCCTGCATGACGTTTAATCCGACTCAATCCTCGGAGCCAGAAGATAGGAAATTCTTCCTGCACCGTTTGCAATTTCGAAATCTATAACGACCGGGAAATCCCTTCCAAGGGAGAGGGAAACCTCATTCACTTTATTTGTAGGTTTGACGATATCCGTCAGATAGTCCAGGGAAAAGAGCGAACAGGCTTCCCCTGCTTTCAGGTCAATTAACTGGTCTCGACCCATTTCCAGGCGAACCTGGTCTGTATCTCCTTTTGCTTCCATATAGAAAGTGTCACCAGAAACTCCCATAAGCATATGGTCGCTTATTTTTTCTGCCGCTTTTACAGCACGCCTGAGATCTGCGCCGTTCAGGACAACTTTTGCAGGCAGTTCGAGCTGGGGAACCCTGGGTTCTGCACGAATTGTAGAGGGATCAAGAAGAGAAAGAGTATAAGAAAGCCCTCCGACATCTATCAGAAGTTTATGGTTTCCTTCCTCAAGTTCAAGCCGGACTGTATCGTTCTTATCCGCAATTCCCAGAAGGTCTGTAATCTTGTTGAGGTCAATTCCGATTTCAGATTCATCAGCATTGTATTCATCGAAAGCGGATGACCCAAGCTCAAAAATCCCCATTGCAACGTTCGCAGGATCAACTGCTTTTACTGAAATACCTTCAGGTTTTATTTTGAATCTGACCTCGTCTACAATTACAGCTAGTGCGGCAATCGCATCTTTCAGAAGCTCTGCATTAATTGCTGCCTTGAACATAATCCTTCTCCAATAACAAATCTAAGTCTTAAACTCTTTATTACCCTTGACATATATAAATTTCTTTACAGATTCGAAAGTCTTCGATCTAATCGAGGGAAAAACTTTCCAAATGAGGATAAACATCTATCTGGAAGTAGAAAAATCATTAGATTCAAACTCCCGGTAACTATATAAATCTTGGTCAGAAAACCGGAAGACTTCAGGCTCTGCATGACGCAGGGTAGAAGCTCTAATCAGATATATTCATTTTTCCGGGATGTATCGCTTCAAGGGTCTTATAGAAAAATAATTGGATCTCAGTCGTATTCTCTCCAGGTGAACCCGCATTTCGTACATTTGAAGAAACGGGTTTCGGACTCGTCTGCAGACCTGAGCTGTCTGAGCCACCAGGCTGCAGTATTATTCCCGCACTCCGGACACTTTGCATTTGTTGTTGGCAGACCTGATGTCTGTTCACCTTCCAGAACAACTACTTCACGATCGTCGATTTTGGATTTGGAAACAAAATTCTTTGCTTCATTTTGTATGGGTATTGTGTTTCCGCACTTTCTGCAGTGGTAACTCCCATTTTTAGGAAACATCATACTTTTGCACTTGGTACAGAATTGCATTAATATCACTTTTTGCGTCATTTATTATTTTATTGTGATCAAAAGCCAGTTCAGGAATCGACTCAAGCTCAAAAAGCTCGGCAGAAGCAGCATCAGATCCCGATTTTAACTTTCCGGCTCCCTTTGCCAGGTAGCATACTGTAACTGTATGACCTCTGGGGTCGCGTTGGGGATCGGAATAGACTCCTACCAGTTTGATAATCTCTACAGAAAGACCCGTTTCTTCAAAAGCTTCTCTCAATGCTGCTTTTTCTGTACTTTCCCCGATTTCGACAAAGCCTCCAGGAAGGGCAAATTTTCCCTGGTATGGGGGATTTTTTCTCTGCACAAGAACAAGCCTATTTTTAAAGAGGATTATGATATCAACGGTTAAGCTAGGAGTTCGAGGTTTCATACGACGCCTTCGCAATTTAGTTTCCATGAGATCTGCTTTTCCGCCACCAATATTTCTCTGAATGGCCTTTACCTGCAAAATGCTAGGTAAAATATCATTATTATATTATTAAGCGTAATGTAGAAACTCGTCATCTTATTTCAATTATTCTTCCATATCTTTTCGATTATGTTCTCCCAAGTTCTTCTTTGGATTTTTATTTCGAGTCTCTAGTAAATCGTTTTATTTATTTTTGACATATTATGACCAAATTTCTATCAAGCAAAAAAGTCCCTTACGCAGTAACCTTTCTTAAATGTTTCTCTTTTATTGGAACTGCCCTTTTTCTCTTTTGGCTCCCTCTTTTTTATCGGGAAGTTCTTGTACAAGAGTAATCTTGTAACGTAACTCAGTACCAAAATCCAGTGATGAACGTAAAATTAGAAATCACTAGATTTTGTAATTGGTTATACTCCTCTGAACGTGCCCTTTTAATTGAAGTCTTTAGATGCCGAATATTGAGTTTGATTCAAGAACGAATTCTTCCTGCAAATTCAGTGTTTCAATCGAAAAATACAAAAATCACTAGATTTTGGATCAGATTCTTGTAACGCTATTTTTGTATAATAGAAATTTGTTATCTTAATCTGCAAAGCTCATTTGATTCTTACAGGAAGGAAGATTACGGGACAATGGGACAATAAATTTGCTAAAGTAAAATCCATATCCTTTGAATTCCTTAATATGAATAACTATGAATCCTTTGAAATTTATATGGAAATCTATTAATTATTTTAGAGAATTTCATATATCACTTTCCGGATACTTCACAATTGCCCGAAATATTCCTCATATCTCACGAATAGTTAAATAAAAATATTGAATTTATGTTTATTCGGGCAAAAAAGGTGCGTAAAAAATGATAGAAAATGTACTCTGGCTCGCAGTCGGATTAATGGTTGCGTCATCCGTTATCCCCAGGACTTTCAGGGTTCGTAAACTTGTTGGAGGGATCGGATGGGGTGTATTTTCCATCCACTGGAGTTATCAGCCTCTCCATTACCTCAAGGTTCTGGACTATGCCAACATGCTCCTGACAATAGTAGTTACTCTATCTTGTGTACTTGTAGCATATATTATGTTTAATGAGTACAGGAAAGGCCCTCTCTATATAAATAACAGAAAAGTTCTGCACTCTACATTCTCAGCTCAAAGTGAAAAAGGTTCCCTTGATATAACTTCAATGCTTACAAGTGCCAGTGCACTCGGGGCTCTCGTTTACTTTCCGTTTGCGAACTTCACAGCTCTGAATACGTGGATTATTGGAAATGTTACCTCCCAGGTTCTATGGGTACTTCAATATTTTGAGGTTCCTGCATACCTGAAGGCCTGGAATATGATAACGCTTAATGGATATACTGTTGAGATCATTCTAGCCTGTACTGCAATTGAAAGTATAGCTCTTTTTATGGGACTTATAGGCGCGGTCAGAGCCCCTCTTAGCCGTCTGGCTACTGCTTTTGTAGTATCCGTGCCTGTTATTTATGTACTAAACCTCATCAGGGACATTTTTGTGGTAGTAGCCTATGGAGAACAATGGTTTGGTGCTGACAGTTTCATAATCGCACACAACTACATCGCAAAAGCAGGTTCAGGGATTGCCCTTTTTGCAATTTCATACGCAGTCCTCCGAGTTTTGCCTGAACTCCTGGAAATGATAGATGGTCTATGGGTTATATTTTCTGAAGAATTAAGGTCCATTTTAAATAGACCTGAGGGGGACGGAAATTAATGCTTGCAAAGGGCTCGGAACCTTGGATTTTTACGGCCGTATCTGTAACTGCACTGTTTGCAATCCTCTCCAGGGTAATGAACAGCTCTCCTCTTCACCATGCTGCTTACTTAGGATTGGCACTGACCTTCTTTATGCTTCTTTTTTTCAGAGATCCTGAAAGAAAAGTGGAAGTTTCGGATACTTATATGATTTCTCCGGCGGATGGGACGGTTATAGACATTAGAGACAGGAAAATTTGCATTTTCATGTTTTTCCAGAATGTACACGTAAACAGAGCGCCGATTTCCGGAAAAATCAGAGAAATTACCTATAAAAAAGGTGGTTATCTTCCTGCATATCGTAAAGACTCTGAAAGAAACGAAAGAAACGAGTTTATTATCCACAGTAAGTATGGGGATGTTAGCGTTACACAGATTGCAGGCACCATTGCCCGCAGGATTGTCTCTTATTCAAGGGTAAATGATATTATCGAGCAGGGACAACGTATAGGAATGATTCGTTTCGGATCAAGAGTTGATGTAACAATTCCCCATGATTTTGATATCACAGTCAGGAAAGGGGAGCGGGTACTTGCAGGCAAGACTGTAATAGCAACAATAAAAAATGACAGGGACTTTTGAATATGAATGTATTTCAAATGTTAAGGCTCCCGGACATGGTCTCTCTTTTGAACCTGATCTGCGGGATTGGCGCAATTGCAGCTGCCCATAATAACTCTTTTGACCTCGCTTTGATACTACTTTTGCTGGGTGCAATTGCAGATGGGGCAGATGGCTACATTGCCAGACGGTTCAGTGGAGGAGAACTGGGGGAGCATCTTGACTCCCTTGCAGATGCAGTCTCATTTGGGATTGCTCCTGCTCTTCTTATGTATATCGGATTCGGGGGAGAAGAGCCTATATATACTGGATTAGGAGGAGAAGATCCCCTTATTGTGATATTCCCGATCTTTTACGCCGTATGCGGGGTACTCAGGCTTGCTCGTTTCAACTCTTCTATATCTACCAAGAAAAACGGATTTGAAGGGCTTCCTATCACTGCAGCTTGTGTTATGCTTGTTACTTATTTGTTGCTGGGGCAAAGTTTTGTCAGAATAGACTTTCTTTTCGCTCTCACCCTTGCTCTCTCTCTTCTTATGGTCAGCACCGTAAGCTATCCAAAGATCAGGAATATTAAGATCCTGGCTCTTATAGCTTCCATTTTCGGGCTGGTTATGCTTCTCTATATAATGGAGATGATAGAGTATATGCGAATCTTTTCTATCCTGCCTTTTATTTTGATGCTGACTTATTTGTTATCTCCTTTTCTTAGAATTCCTGTGTTAAGTGACTTTAATAATAGAGAATACCGAGACAAAGGGTTGAAAACCGGAGGACGAAAGGAAAAATAATAAAATTGATGAATAAAAGCTCAATTCATAAAAATATTAATCGATTAACCTTAATATTTTTACTTTTTACTTACAGGTTTCCAGAAGGAGAGATTCATTTGACTCAAGAAAAGGCAACTGACAGAGACAACGCACTCTTTGAAGCCGGAATAAAACTCGGGGCTCTCTATCATCAATTCACAGGTTCTCCTGTGAATTTGAACACTGTTTCAAGCCTCGAAAAGGCTATCCAGGAAAGCATTTCAGTCCAACCTTACGTGGAAAATATTTCCGTAAAAATCGACAGGGATATGCTGAAGAGTAAACTGAGCAGTGAATTTGGCTATTCAGAACTTCAAGGGCCTATGCTTAAAGTAAAAATAACTGTAAGATACGGTTCTTCAAAGATAAAAGTCGGAATGGAATATGACCCTGAATTGAATTATCCACTGATGAAAATTGAAGATATAGAAGAATTAAACGCTTGAACAAAGAAGTAGAGTAACTCCCAATTCAAATAACTAAACAATTAAAAAAGGGAAGTAGAGGTTCTTAAACCTCCTTTCTTGCAGTTTCAAAAGCTCTGACAACTTTTTCGTTTTGCTCCGGGGTTCCAACTGTTACTCTGATAAAAGTATCTCCGGCTTCTCTGAAAGAATCGCATGAGCGTACAATTATTCCTTTTTTCATAAGATTTTCTGTAACCGCTTTTGCTTTCAAAGGAGCAACATCCACAAGTACGAAGTTTGCCTGAGAAGGATATATTTTGAAGGGAATCTGTTCTTCCAAATACTTTCTGCCTTGCCTTGTAATCTCTATGCTTTTTCTAAGATGATCAATGTCTGAAAGGGCAGCTATTCCTGCCTTTAAAGCCGGAAGGCTTACGGAAAAAGGTGTTGCTGCTCGTATATATTCTTTAACCAGCCATTCAGGCATGATCCCGTATCCTAGACGCAGGCCCGCAAGCCCGAATGCCTTCGAGAAGGTTCTGCCCACAACAAGGTTATCGTATTCTTTTATAAGCCCGGAGAGGTTCCTGTCCGCAAATTCAACATAAGCTTCGTCAATAAACACAAGAGATCTAGTGTTTTCAAGGATTTTCCTGAGATCAGCCTCAGGAAGAAGATTGCCTGAAGGATTGTTAGGGGAGCAAAGGAAAATTATTTTTGTCCTTGAAGATTCGGCTTTCAGAATTTTCTCAGGGTCCAGAGAGAAATCAGAATTTCTTCTGACAAAAACCGGTTTTCCTCCACACGCTCTGGCGGGTAACTCATAATAGGCAAATGTAGGGGTAGGAACTATAACTTCGTCTCCCTTTTCAATCATGAGCCTGCAAAGCCCGTCAAGCAGTCCGTCCATTCCGGGCCCGGATGCTACCAGGTTCGAAACAGGAAAGCCTGTATATTTCGAGAGGGCTTCTCTAAGTTCTAGAGCATCTGCAGAGGGATAGATGTTTGCCAGAGGGGCTGTGTCTACGAGGGCCTTAACGGCTTTTGGAGAAGGCCCTAAAGGATTTTCGTTTGAGCCAAGTTTGATGATCAAAGCGGGATCAAGCCCGTAAGCAGCAGCTATCTCTTCTATAGATTTCCCGGGAACATATTCTGCAATATCAAATATTTCTTTTTTTATCAGTTCAGGCCTGCTCAAGAACATCAACTACCGTATCTATCTGCTCTTTCGTGATCACAAGCGGAGGGACAAGGCGGAGCACCGAGTCTGAAGTACAATTTACAAGCACTCCATGTTCCCTTGCAAAATCTACAAATTTGCTGCAGGGATATTTGATTTCGACTCCTATCATGAGCCCTTTACCGCGAACTTCTACAACATCATCCCTGTTCATCTTCCTGAGCTTATCCGTGAAGTAAGCTCCCATTTCTTTTGAGCGCTTCAGAAGTTCTTCTCCTTTTATAGCTTCGATTGAGGCAAGGGCTGCTGCACAGGCCAGGGGTCCTCCTCCAAAGGTCGAAGCATGTTGACTGCGTTCGAAGCTTATTCCTTCCGTGGCTGCGATAGCCCCCATAGGGAAGCCTCCTCCCATTGCCTTTGCCATACTCATTATATCCGGCTCTACTCCGAAATGCTCTTTACAAAACCAGGTGCCTGTCCTTCCAAAACCTGTCTGTACTTCGTCAAATATAAGGAGAGTTCCGGTTTCATCACAGATTTCCCTGACCTCTTTGATGTATTCGGAGTTCGGTATATTTACTCCGCCTTCTCCCTGAATTGGCTCAAGGATCACAGCCGCCGTATTCTCGGAAATCGCCTGCTTGACAGCCTCGGCATCGGAGTAAGGCACAAATGCGGTCTCAGAACTCACAGGCGGCATGAAAGGATCCCTGTACATGCTTTTGTGAGTAACACTGAGTGCCCCTATAGTCCTTCCGTGGAAAGAATGTTCAGCTGCTACAAAAGAACTTTTACCCGATACTAAACGGGCAAGCTTCATTGCAGCTTCGACAGCTTCAGCTCCAGAATTACAGAAAAAGACGCGCTCCATGCCTGTGACCGAAACCAGAGCTTCTGCGAGTTCTGCCTGAATTTCGGTATAGTAAAGGTTGGAAACATGGATTAATTTCTCAGCCTGGGCCTGTATTGCCCTGACGACTGTCGGATGACAGTGCCCGACATTATTTACTGCAATTCCTGCAACACAATCAATATACTCTTTTCCATAGACATCCTCAACAATCGCTCCCTTTCCTTTTGAAAGTATAAGCGGCTGGCGCCCATAGGTTTGCATCACATATTTAGAATCTTTCTGCATGGCTGAAGCGTAAGTTATTTCTGAATCCCCGGGATCTTTCAATTTTTCATCCAATTAAAGCCCTTCTTGAAAATTTTAATTTTAAGTATTTTATTCACGTTAATTATCTTCGTTATTTTTATTAATTTTAACCAAATTCAAGCTGATTATTGATCCTGAAGTCAACACAAGACTCTGAATTATCTTAACTTATAGACGGAAGTTCAGACTGGAGGCAATAATTTTTCAAATTTTTCTTTTAAAGATTTACTTTTATTGTATTGGAATTTTTATATGCCTTTGTGAAATCCAGATAATTCTCTTCTACTCTAAGAATCTTACTGCTTCCTCGAAAAAAAGAAAATTCCTCTCCAAATTATTTCCTATTGAAGGTAAGATTCGCATCTTGTGCCAGCAACCCTGAAAACAAAGAAATAATGAAATGTTTCGAGGAATGATACTTTTCGAGCGCGTTCTGGTCTAAGGGAATAAAGAGTTAAAAAAGTCGGAGTTTGCAGAATTGAGTCTCGAGCCAGATTTGAATTAATTCCCTTGTTTTCCGGCTTCGTGCCTTCTTTTTAATCTTCTCACTCCCCCAGTGCGCCGGCTCCTTCCTAATGCCATAGTTTTCGCAGAGACTACTTCCCTACCCGGTACGAGACCGTTTTTAGCTTTTGTATTTGTTTTGATGAGTGAGTCTATCTCGATAAGGTCCAGAGCTTTTAGCAACTTTTCTTGAGATGTATCTTCGCTTCGTGGAATTACTTTTCCCAGAGCATTGACTTCTGCAAGAACAGGCTTTTCTCCAGCTTCCCTTAAGAAAGATACTCCTGAAGGAGCTTTTATTGTGCCGTCCACTCTTGCGTTTTCATGCAGCAAGACAGAGTCAGCTTTTATTCCTCCAAAGACTCTGCTGTTTCGACCAACGCTTACCTGCCCTTTGGAGGATAAATTCCCATAGATGGTGCTGTTTTCCCCTATACTGATATTACTTTCTGAATAAATGCTCCCCTTCAGGGTCAGATTTTCCCCTGTTTCTACTGCCTGTGCCCGGATCCTTCCCAGCAGTAAACAGTCACTCCCTATTATCGCTTCTCCTGCAACTTCAATGGCTTGAGGGGAAATTTTTGTATATGCAGGGATGATAAGTATCTTTTCAGCGGGTTCTTTTCCTTCAAATCCCTGGCTGTCCTCGGAATCTTCAAAAAATTCTTCTAAGGCTTTTTCTATTTCTTCATCTTTTCCAAGACGCATCATTTCTCTAATGTAAAGAAATAGAAATATAATCACAGGAACCGGATTTCTGACCAGGATCCAGCCTTTGGCCTCAAATCCTCCTTTAATCTTAACTTCTTTTCCTACATCCAGGTCTCCTGCTACTGACAGCTTCCCATCGATAGTTACAAATTCTCCCAGATAGGCATTTCTACCGACTTCAACCCTGTTCCCAAGTTTTGACCACATGTCAATCTTTGCATCGGAACTGGCTATTATATCTCCAGAAATTGCCACTCCTTCTCCTATAATGATCGTATCTCCGACTATACCATACTCAACACTGGAGTGATTGCCTATAATAACGTCTCCCTCTACTAGAATCATGTTTGCTTCTATTCTGGTGTTGTCGGGAACCAGGAAGTTTTTCAGAATCTGTTCTGGCTCTGGAATAATTTTTCACTCTCCGGGAAACTGTTATTGATTTATTATTGAGTCATTCCTATGCGGACTTCAAGGATATTCTAGAAACAATTTTAACTTCTATTTCTTTACTTTTTCAATGATATTCATTCAAAAATTACTACCTACAATATATTCTTATTCATTTTCTCCGTTATCAGATGAATATTTGAATAATGGCAATAGCGCTTTATATATTATATCCATATGTAAATTTGTGTAAAATTTAAAAATCTCTTCTGTTTAAGTATAATGCTTGAGATTTGTTCTTATTAGCTTCCCTAGCTTACTTGTTTTCTTTACTTCCCATCTTTTTACTTTCTTTCTTTCCCTTGAGTTTTCCCTCTAAACGGTTTTTCTGAAGTTTCAAATTTTATTATTCTTTTTTCGACGCAACTCCTACCCTTACATCCACAGCTGCTCCACTGTCAAGAGCCAGGATTTCTGCAGGGGATAAAAGTAGTTGCCCTGTTGCAAGCAGTCTGTCAGCTCCATCTGTGACGAAGACTTCTTCTCCAGCCCTGAGTTCCGGATCGATTTCAACCACATGTTTTATAAAAGCTGTTTTGCCTTTTTCCACAAAAGGAGCAGCCTCCTCTGAGACTACAACCCTGAACTTTTTTCCGGGCAAAAGCCTGTGAACAATGGAAGCCCCTTCTATACTGAGGGTAAAAAATCCGTCTTTTGCCCTCGCCGTAGCTATACGTTTTCCAGAGTGTAAGACCTGACGTACCCTTTTTGTCCGGGATAGCTGAAATGTTGCTCCATCAGGGAAAAGCTCTTTTCCAATACCTTTTCCGAACTGGTAATCCGCAATCATGCGGACTCTTGTAAGCCTCTCTTTATCACAGTTCATAAGGGTAGGTAAATATATGCAGACCTTAAATCCATTCCGGTTATTTTAATCATTAGAAGCAGATCTAAGTAATCCCCAATAAGGTTGATGAAATCCCTGAAAATTTATATTATTCGAATGAAATAATAAATTATTTATATTTGGTGCATTTTTAGCAATATCTATCAGGCAAGTACCAAATTTAGTGCCAATATAAAAACGGATAAGATTCTACATATGTTTAAACAGAGATACTAACTGTAAGAAACTGTGAGTTCTGGTACTTAAACTCCATGGAATGAAATCTTTTTCCTTCTAATTTACTAACTTTTAAAATAAAGGTCGAGATTTTGTGATTCGAAAAAACGTCTCCCTTGATGAAGCTCACCTTCAGAAGATACAGCCTCTCCTTAGAAAGCACAGGGGGAACTTGAGTGCAGCAATAAGGGAAGTTATTGATCTTGTTAGTCTTGGCCTTGAAAGCCATGGAACTCCTGAGGAAATGGCTAAAAATCTAAAAATAGAGGGCCAATCTCCCCGGATGAAGGAACAACTTCTAAAAAGTGGGGAGTGTGTGATGATGAACCAGCAGATGATGAAATGGCTGGTAAGAAGCTGTGCTGGTAAACTTATGGATGAAGACGTTGTTCATGGTCTGATCAACCCTTACATTATCACAACATTTCCCGAGCTGGAAGAATATCTCAACAACAGTAGCAAAAAAATGAG
The DNA here is from genome assembly GCA_964560735.1 of uncultured Methanosarcinales archaeon. Taxonomy (GTDB): domain Archaea; phylum Halobacteriota; class Methanosarcinia; order Methanosarcinales; family Methanosarcinaceae; genus Methanosarcina. The sequence continues at coordinate 15,205 of CAZLNG010000004.1, forward strand.
CTGGAATATTGAGGTTTCAGGTCCTTATGATGAAGGACTTGAAAAAGGCCACATGGTCATGATTTTCACTGGTGGAGATCGGGATTTTCGTGAGTTTCTGGTAGAGGCAGTCTGTATTTTTCTTTCACGCTGGATGGACCTGGATGTGGAAGCTCTACATCGTAAGTCCAACTCAATCACTATATACCTGAGAAATTTTGTCAGGCGTGACCTGCAGGAAATACCTTCAGGCTTAAAGAAATACTTCGGTTCCAGAGAGGTCATGTACAGGGAAATCGAAAGAAAGCCTGATTTCTGGATCACGCTTGTGGAGTTGTACCAGAAATTCAATTATCAGAGGGTAAATCTTGATAAGGAGCTTTTTGAAGCCCTTGTCGCAGGGAAACTCCCGGATATCTCAAAATATTTTGAAATTAAAGCAGATCGTTCTCTTCGCGAGATAGAACTCTCGGAATTACTTCCGCTTTTCAAGTACCTTGTAATGGCTTCCAATCTTGTGAATGATGTAGAGATATGTACTGAAAAAGGGAAGGAAAAAATAAAAATTCGGCATGATTATTCCGATGAAAGAGTCGTTACAAAATTGACACAATTATTCTCCAATGTGTTTGAAGCCGGATGGCACAAATTTCGTGTAAGTTCTGTGTCAGAACTCATAATATTTGATTTCTCCTTCCCTTAAGTCCTGGATAAATACATTAAAAAATCTCTCCAGATGAGGGAATTTAATAAAAAACAACTTTATATATGCGTTGATCACGTAGGGTTAATGTGGTCTCTATCTGAGTTCAGCAGTACCTTCACTATCTGATTGCCTTTAGAAGAAGCTCTATTAAAAAGTGAGGATAAATTTTGATCCGTAAAAACGTTTCGATGGAAGATGAATATATTCAGAAGCTACAGCCTTTTCTGAAAAAAAATAACGGAAACCTGAGTGCTGCAATAAGGGATGCAATAGAGCTTGCAGATGCCGCTCTTCAGGGACATGAGTCCATAGAAGATGCACTGGATTCTTTTATAGAGGGTTCTGCAAAGTATCCTGCAATCCGTAATGGTTTAATCGTAAGTGGGGAATGTGTTCTCATAAGCCAGCTTTCCTTCAGGTGGCTGATTGAAAATACCGATGGTATTCTTGTTGCCGATGAACTCGTAAGTGAGCTTTTCAATCCATACAGAATAAAAAATGTTTCAGATCTTCTGGAATTTCTAAATGAACGTAGCAGAAACCATGGTTGGGGAATTGAAGCTTCCATCAGTAATTGGGAAGAAGAAAACACTGATATAATAATGCTTGAACATGGAGATCCGAGTTTACGAGCTTATCTTGCCGAAATACTCTCTTTATTTCTTGGTCGCTATCTGAACCTTGACGTTTCTTTTGTCCATCGTAAATCCAATTCTATCCGGATTTTTCTTAAGGAATACAAATCTGATACTGAGGTTCCTCCTGGAATTCGAAAAAATTTTGGGATCCTTGATACCACTTTCAAAGAAATAAAAAGCAGACCGGATTTCTGGACCTCGCTTGTAGAAAGGTACAGGCTGCATAGATATGAGAGGGTAAATCTTAATAAGGACGTATTCGAAGTTTTCCTTTCAGGTGAGGTTCCGGATATAACAAGCTTTTTCGAAGCATCTGCAGGCAAACCTATTCGGGAACTGCCTCTTTGCGAGTTATTCGTTATCTGTAAAAAATTAATTTTAACCACTCAACTTGCAAGTGATATTGAAAGGACTACAGAAGGCGGGAAAACTCATTTAAAAATCAGACATCAATATTCCGACGAAAAAGTTATCTGCAAGCTGGTTGAACTCTTTTCAAAATTATTTAGGGCAGCAGGATACACTTTCCAGGTCAAGAATATATCAAATCTTATTATTTTTGAGTTTCTAGAAACCTGTTAAAAGACACATCGGGTCTTTAATACTCTCTCAGGATATTCAGTTTTTTAAAAAGATGACATTATATATATCTTTTATCTATTATTTGTTGCAGTCTAAAGTTTATCTGTTTTTACTTTATTTCTTTTTTGCTTTATAACTCCCGTTTTTTCTCTCTAAATCCTGTGTTCATTCGCTCTTTTATGTGCCTTTTGTGTTCTGCATTCTAGCAAAAAAATTAAGAAGTATGAGTTCCAATTTATTATCTGGTTTACGAAACTCCATATTTTTGAAAGATGAGGAATTTAAGTTCCTTGTAGTTTCAAAAGGCAGAAGAAGGAATTCCCTTGATAGTCCGAAAAAATATCTCCATTGATCAGTCTTACGTGGATAAATTAAAGCCTTTTTTGGAAAAAAATAATGGGAACTTAAGTGCGGCAATAAGGGATGCTATTGAAACTGCCTCTCTGGTTTTTGAAAGGAAAATGGGTGAAAATGGAGAACAGGATTTAAGTAAATTTTCTCAGAATGCAGAGCTTCGAAACAAATTAATTGATGAAGAAGAATTTTTACTTGTACATCATACTCTTTTAGAATGGCTTATCAAGAAAACTTCAGGGGTATTGATTGATGAATCTATTGTATATGAATTAATCAATCCTTATAAGGCTAAAAAAATTCCCGATATTGTCAGTTATTTAAATGTACTCAACGAAAAAATGGGCTGGAAAATCAAAGTTGATGCGGAGTGCAGCCCGGAGTTAGAGCCTGAAGTTGCGAACCTTACCTTTTCAAACGGTAATCCCTGTTTCAGGGTTATAATGGCTCACAGTCTGGCTTTTTATCTGGCAAAGCAGATGAAACTGGATACTCAGGGATTGTTCTGCAGATCTAACGTAACGAAAGTCTATTTTAAGCGCTTTGAGTTTCTTGACTATCAGAAAGTCCCCCTGGGACTTGAGGAACACTTTGGGCCAATGGATGAAGTTTTCCGGGAAATTCAGAAGAAGCCGGAGTTCTGGAAAAATCTTATCAAAACATATAGACACCAGAACTATCAGCGGCTCAATGTAAATCGGAAAATTTTTGAAGCTTTTGTTTCCGGCAATATCCCTTCTACGACTGACATGGCGAGAAATTTTGAATTAGTTACAGGTAAACCTCCGGAAGCCTTTACCCTTGCAGAGCATATTATGATTTTCAAAGAGCTTTACCTTACAGACGGCATAGGAAGTGATATCGAAATTTGCACAGAAAAGGGCAATGAATATGTAAAATTGATTCATGATTATTCTGATACTAAAGTATGTGAGTACATTACAATATATTATTCAAACATTTTCAAGTCAATAGGTTATCCTTTTACAGTCACAACCACTCCCCATATGATAATTTTCGAATTCGGGAAAGGGTTTAATTTCCCTTCTACATCTGAATCCAAAGCAATGGGCATGGAGTCCTGATTCCTTTTAATTATCTGATCTTTTCAGTAGACAGATAAATTCATATGTTGCAGTTTCCTATCCTTTCTCATGAGTGACGTAATTTTACTCTGGGACTGCCCTCTTCTTTTTGAAAAACTGTTTGTGGAGTATGGGCTTGAATGCAGTCGTGCGCTCTCAACATCTCTTGGCACTCCTTACCTTCCAGCATGCAAAGTTCTGCTCTTGCCGACAGGTTTTGCAAATAAACAGTATACGAAAACAGGTATAGGGCTTGAACGTGGTAAACGATCCCTAGAAAAATTCGTGACAAAAGGGGGGACTCTGCTTGTATTCAGCCCCCTGGTTCCTGAATATGAATACGAGTGGCTTCCTTTCTCTCTAAAGTATGTAATGGAAGAAAACCCATGCACACCTCGGCCTGTAGGTGAACATGATGCTCAAAAACTTGTTGGAGATATTGCCCCTCCTGTAGGATGCGACGGTTACTTCACGGAAACAGATGCTGATGTAGTGTTAGAGGATGATAAAGGCAGACCTGTTATGGTCGTAAAGGAAATCGGAGAAGGTATGATTATTGCAACCACAATCCATGAACTTCCAGCAGCCGCGTTCTTTGAGTGCAGGGTTTCATGTACTAAAAAAGTGAAAGCCTAAAATTAAGTTGCTTTCTATTTTAAATTACTTAAAAACAAAGAAATGAAAAAATAACCATAAAGAAGACTGTAAGGAAAATAAACAGATACAAACAATTTCTTATTGAAACAACTTCCTGTTAACCTTTATTGAATCTTCCTTACGTCTTTATCTTTCTTATATTGATTTCTAAGTTTCTTTACTTCCTCTGCTTCGTTATTTAGCCTGAGTACAAAAAAGCCAAAACAGGGTTTTGTAAATTGAAATATAATGTCATTTCCTGAAAAGCCTACAGGAGCAGTAATTCCAAGTAAAATAAAATCTTTTACCTTATATCCTCCAGGCACTAAATATACATCCTCAGAAAGTCCTTTAATAAAATCTTCGCACTCCTTAAGGGTTGTATTCTTCAGGATAATTTCATACTTGTATCCTCTTAAGCATGCCATTTTTGTGCCTTTTGTCCTTTTTCTTTATATCAACTCCAAATATTCTGATAAGCACGAGTCCACAATAATGACTGCCGTTAAATTTGCATATTAAAATATGAGGAGATATATATTTAGATGTTTCATTCTGAAAAAGGAACAGAGGACTTGTAGAATTTTAATTTAACTTGATTATTTCTTCAGTCCTTTGTTTATGTTATCTGGAGGATGTGCAGCAGTAGAGATTTGGGAGTAATATTCTAATTTTGAGAACTGGACAGTTTCGAAAATGATGTCAACAATTTATATATTAGATAGTGTGAGATCTTTTGAAATCAGAATTTAGAAGAATGGAAGTTTGAACCTGTAAGGAAAATAATTAATTAAAACTCTGATAATTAATTAAAACTCTGTCTCTATTTCAGCATTTTCAACGAAATTTAGTCAAAAAGATTGAAATTAAAGATTTAAACCATATCACATTTTGCGGATAAAGTATCTTAGTATCTTAGAGATGAAATATATGACCGACGTAAAAGTACTCCTTATGTTGGGATGTCCAGAGGTTCCAATTCAAACCAGCATTGCCCTGTATCTTTCCCATAAACTGAATAAGTCCGGATTTGATGTAACTGTCGCTGGGAATGATGCCGTAACCAAGCTTTTGAAAGTTTCCGATATCGACGGTTATTATGTAAAAAAAATGGTTAATCTCGATAAGACCCTGGAGGATATTATTGAGAAAAGAGTCGATTTCGACATATGCTTCGCCTTTATGCATAACGATTCCGGAATGACTTTTGCAACAACAATGAGTGCCATTTCTCAGGCCAAAATGTACTCTGTAATTTTTGGCAAGAACGCGGAGGCTCTAGAAGAAGCCATTGAGTTCGATTGTGTGAAAATAGTTGCAAAAGATGTTCATAATCCCACTCGTCTCAAGAATAAGCTGGATAAGGTAATGGAGGAGATAACCAAATGAGCTGTATTGAACAGATGAAGTATGAGATCCTCCTGGAAAGGATAAGCTTCAAGGAAGCCAGAGAGTATATTGAGCAAAATTCGGATGAGGTCTACTATGTACCTCCCGGATACAAGATCTTCAAGGACTACTACATAATAGGGATACCTCCCATTGCCGTGGGAGCTAAAGGCAATGCTTTGATTTTCCCTTACACAAAGCCCTGTCATGGAAGTTTTGTTCTGAACATAGATAACGAAGACAGCTTAAAGGAGATCAATCGGCTTAGAGAGAAGGAGAAAGAAAAGGGAACATCCTCAATAAAGAAGGGGAAGTCTCTTGAAAGTCCTCAGGCGCCCCCAGTCAGCTATCAGGATTTATGGAAAGAGGAGACTTAAGAAATTAAACTTCAGAATTTATCCTTAATTAAAATCAATATGAAATCTTGAATATTGGGGAAAAGGGTTTTTACCCTCTACCCTTTAAATTAACTTTCAAAAGCAGTTTTAGATTATTTGATTATTTTACTCTATTACAAGGTCTCTGACTCTGATCCCGCTTTCCACTATTTTTCCTACGACTTTTCCACCGGTGATCTCTACAGCTTTTGCAGCATCTTTTTCCGGCAAGATGATCAGAAAGCCCATGCCCATATTGAAGGTCCTGTACATCTCAAGATCCTCGACTCCGCCTTCTTTTTGCAGGAATTTGAATACATTCTGAGGTTCGAGTGGATCGTAAAAGTCGAAGCCTAGTTTTGTCACCCTTCTCAGTTTCAAAAGCCCGCTGCCTGTTATGTGGGCAAGCCCGTGAACTTCACATTCATTCAGGACATCAAGAATTTCAATATAGATTCTTGTCGGAGCCAGCAGGTCGTCTCCTATGGTCTTTGAACTGTCATAGGGACAGGGGTCATGGTAGGAGTATCCTGATTCTTCTACAATCTTTCTTACAAGTGTGTAACCGTTGCTGTGCACCCCTGTGCTGGGAACACCGACAATTACGTCGCCTACCCCGACTTTTTCCCCCTGCACAACCTTATCTTTTTTGACAACTCCAAGGCAGGTGCCTGCAAGGTCAAAGCCTTTGATTATGCCGGGAAGGGTTGCAGTTTCTCCTCCTACAATCGACATTCTGGATATTTCAGCTCCTTTCAGGAGCCCTTCTCCTATCTGGGCGGCGAAGCCCTCCTCATGCTTTTCAAGGGCAAGATAGTCCACAAAAGCTACAGGTTCGGCTCCTATGGCTAGAAGGTCATTGACATTCATGGCGATACAGTCTATTCCTACTGTATCCCATTTCTTCATTTCATTTGCAATAAGAACTTTTGAACCTACGCCGTCAGTTGTTAGCGCAAGGGCGTATTCCCCGAAGTCCAGGAGCCCTGCATAGTGCCCTATTCCTGTAAGGGGAGCTCCTATACCTTTTCGAACATAACTAAGTTTTTCGATAAGGGTTTTGACGGTACTTTCTTCCTTTTCAATGTCGACGCCTGAGTCCGCGTATGTTAAATGCTTTTCGCTCAATTTTCTGCCCCTTCCTGCCGTCCTTATGATTGTTTTTCAATTCCATTTCCATTATACAATTCAAATTCATCATGCAGGGTTTTGACTGCAGCAAATGCATCATCCTGACTTACCACGAAAGAGATATTGTACTGGGAAGATCCCTGGCTGATCATTATAATATTAATCAGCGAATTCCCAAGCGCTCCAAAGACCCTCTTTGCCACGCCCGGGGTCCCTGCCATACCTGCACCAACAACTGCAACTACACAAACATTTCTGTCCGAGGTAATTTCTTTTACGATATCGCGGTTGAATTCAGAATGGAGAGCTTTTAATGCCGATTCAACGTGTGCTTCACTAATAACGAAAGATATATTGGACTCTGAAGACCCCTGGCTGATCATCACAACATTTACTCCGGCCTTTGCAAGCGCTGTAAAGAGCCTTGCTACAGTTCCTACTGCTCCTGCCATTTCGGCGCCTGCAACATTAATAAGAGCAACATTTTTGATCAGACTTACAGCTTTTACTACATGCCTGCACTGAAACTTCTCTGCAACAACGAGTGTGCCAGGGAATTCTGGATCAAAAGTGTTTTTGACACGCACAGGGATATGCTCGCGCATTGCGGGTTCAATGGTACGCGGATGAAGTACATTTGCCCCGAAGTAAGAGAGCTCCATAGCTTCTGCATAGGAGATCTGTGGGATCGTTTTTGCTTCTGGCACAATTCTCGGGTCAGTGGTCATGATCCCGCTCACTTCTTTCCAGAGCCAGATTTCATCAGTTTTAAGGGCTGCTCCCAGAATCGAAGCTGTAAAGTCAGACCCGCTTCTTCCCAGGGTAGTAATAATCCCGTCCTCGTTTTCTCCTATAAAACCCGTGACAACTATTACTTGAGCCCCTAGCCTGCACCCAAGTCTTTTCTCCACAAGTTCGTAGGTCTTTTCCAGAGGTCTGGCATTGCCGTATTCAGATGATGTTACAATTCCTGCTTCTCCACCTGTGTATTCAGTGGATGAGATCCCAAGAGAGCGGACAGCTCCAGATATAATTGGAGCAGCCAGACGCTCTCCATATGAAGAAATATAATCTATGGATCTGGGAGTGAGCTCCCCCAGATAGCATATCCCGATCAGGGCTTTTTCGAGCTCGTCAATGCGAAGGTCAAGGATCTGGAGGACTTCCTTTGCAACTCTTGGGTCATCAATAGCATCCTTTACGGCTTCATGGTGCTTGTTTGTAAGTTCTGTTCTAAACTCTTTTACAAGGGAAACTTTACCTTTTGTTGAGGCAAAGCGCGCATTTTCCAGAAGCCTATCGGTAACTCCACCGAGTGCTGAGGTGACTACCACTATCTGGTTTCCTTCTTCATGGTATTTTTTTAGAAGCGTGGCGACATGACGGATTTTTTTTCCGTCTCCAACGGAAGTTCCTCCAAATTTCATTACAATTTTCATGATCTGATCACGTTTTGGCATTAACTGGTTATTCTCACACAGTCTTTTAATTTTAAAATGTTAAGCTTTATAACTCTGAATTTTACTACTGTTAATATTCACTGGCTTAAATGTTAAATTTAATTATGGAACATCGGTATGTTTCACAGGTAACTTATTAATAAAACAGTTTCTTTTATAAAGAACGCTGTACTCTGGCTCTTTTGCCAATTCTTATGTCTTACGCTGAGTACCTGTTCTGTATAGGATACAGATACTATATTATAATGTTTGTGTAAAATGGGTATAGAAATAAAGATCCCAGATCAGCAGAAAAAACTGCTGGCAGATCCAATAAATGCCGGTAACTGGTATCTGCAGAATATAATTATACATTATTTCCACGATGAATGAGTAAAACAGTTGAAAACAGGTGAAGCAATGAAATATGCCATACTTATAGGAGACGGGATGGCTGATTACCCTATCGAAAAACTGGGTGGCAAGACCATTCTTCAGGCAGCTCGAACCCCTGCTATGGATTACATCGCAGCTCACGGAAAAACCGGGCTTGCAAAAACTGTACCTGATGGGTTTCCTCCAGGCAGTGATGTTGCAAACATGTCCATTCTCGGGTACGATCCGGCAGTTTATTATTCTGGGAGGGCTCCTCTTGAAGCTGCCAGTATGGGCGTAACCCTTGCGGTCGATGACGTCGCTTTCAGATGCAATCTCATAACCATTGAACACGGGAGAATAAAAGATTATAGTGCAGGACATATCAGCAGTGCCGAAGCAAAGATTCTCATCGAGACACTTGATGCGGAACTCGGTACCGAAGAATTGAGCTTCTATCCGGGAATCAGTTACAGACACCTTATGGTTGCCAGAAATAATTTCGGAATTGACACAGAGTGCACTCCCCCTCATGATATTACAGGAAAGAGAATTGAAGAGTATTTGCCTGGAGGAAAAGACGGAAAATTTTTTGTGCAATTAATTGAAGCTTCCATGGTTGCTCTCGAGCTGCATCCTGTTAATCTGAAGAGGATCGAAGATGGTAAGAACCCAGCAAATTCGATCTGGGTCTGGGGTCAGGGATATGCCCCTAAATTTACCCCGTTTAGAGAACTTTACGGGAAAACCGGGGCCATTATCTCGGCAGTCGATCTCTTGAAAGGTATTGGAATTTATGCAGGTCTGGACGTAATTGAAGTCCCTGGAGCAACAGGTTATCTTGATACCAATTATGAAGGAAAAGTCAGTGCTGCGATTGAGGTCTTGAAAACCCGAGACCTTGTGTTCGTTCACGTCGAGGCTCCGGATGAAGCCGGACACGAAGGAAGTATTGACAAAAAGCTTAAAGCCGTTGAGGATTTTGACAGCAGGATAGTTGCTCCAATCCTCAAACACGCTAAAGCTTCAACTGAACCTTTTACTATTCTTGTGCTCCCTGACCATCCGACCCCTATCTCCCTGAAGACCCATACAAAAGATCCTATTCCTTTTGCAGTTTACAGGACGGATAAAAATGATCCAGATAAAGCAGAGGCTTTTGATGAGGAGTCCATTAAAAAAGGTTCAATAGGTCTTGTAAAAGCTTCAGATCTTATAGGAATGCTTGTCAAGGATAAATGAAGATTTTTCCAAATCTTCATTTTATTTTTCTATTTGTTCAGCTCTCTTATCTTTCCCGAAAACCTCTCTATTTCAAGTACTCGGAAATTTTATTTCCTTTTCTAATTTTTTTCTTTCTCTGCTTCATCTTCTCGAAATTGCCCAAGAAAACTTATATATCCTTTCTCAATATATTCAGAATAGCACACAAAAGTCTGCAATATTATTTTTCCTAAGGGGGTATTTTAATATGAGATGGCCTGTAAGAAGATCATTTTCAGGGCCCACACGCTGGGATCCTTTTGAAGAGATAAGAAGGACGCAGGAAAAACTGAACCAGATGTTTGAAGATTTCATGCCGATGGAAGAATGGGGCGGTGGCAAAGTATATACTCCTGCCATTGACATCAAGGATGAAGAAGACAAACTTGTGGTTACTACCGACCTCCCCGGAATTAATAAAGAGGATGTTGAGATTAACCTTAAAGAAGATATGCTTGAGATCAGCGCAAAAAGCGGGAAGGAAAAAGAAACCGAAGAAGAAGGGTACCTGCGCCGTGAAAGAGCGTATACTCGCTTTTATCGGGCAGTCCGGCTGCCTACCAGTGTTAAGGACGAGGGAAGTACTGCAAAAATGGAAAATGGAGTCCTGACAATAACTCTTCCGAAAATGAAACTTGAAGAACCAGCAAAAAAAATAGCAATTGAAGAATAACTTTCCGAGAGCAGAAAGATTACTTTGCTTTAATCTCAGACTGCGAGGAAACTCGCAAGTTTTTCCTTTTCTGATGTTTTATACTGATCTTTATACTGATTTTTATACTTTCTCAATCCAAGTTTAATTTTTTTCTCTACGTTTTTTATTGTAGTTCTGTTCTTTTATTTATCTTGGAATTAATTTGTTTATAATGCTCCGAATCAGAGCATGGTTCCACACGGATTGAGAAATAACCATTTTTTCCACAGATTTCTTTCAACCTGTCTTCAACTTGTGTTGATATTTCGTGTGCGTCCACAATACTCAAGTTTCTATCGACCTCAATATGGACATCTGCAGCCATGGCATTTCCGATTTTACGTGTTTTTAGTTCATGGAAACCCAGTACTCCTTCTGTGGATCTTAAAACTTCTTCGATATTCCTATAAACCTCAGAATCTAGGGAGGCTTCCAGAAGTTCATTAAGACTTTTATAAGATATGTCAAATGCCACTTTGAAGATAAAGAAACTCAATACTACCGCAGCTATTGGGTCGAGCACCACCCATTTGCCTCCAAGGAAGATCGCACCTCCGATCCCTAACATGGTTCCTACCGAAGAAAAAGCGTCTGAACGGTGATCCCAGGCATTTGCGATTAGTGCGTCGCTCTTAAGTTTTCTGCCGTGTGTTATTGTGTAGCGGTACAACCACTCCTTTATTATAATTGAGAGGACTGCTGCAACAAGGGCTATTTTGCTTGGCTCTGGAAGCCCTTCTCCCTGAAAAAAAGAAATAACTTTCTGAAGGCCTCCCCAAAATATTCCAAAAGCTGCCGCGACAAGTACAAGGCCTATAAATGCTGCAGTTAAAGTCTCGATTTTACCATGCCCGTAATTGTGTGTACTATCTCCCGGTTTTCTGGCAACCTTTAAACCCACAATTACTGCGACATCGGTTATGAAATCGGACAAAGAATGAGCAGCATCAGCAATCATTGCGGAACTATTCCCTAAAATCCCGGCAGCAAACTTAAAACTCGTCAGTAAAAAGTTTAAAACCATCGAAACTTTCGTTACGTAAGCTGCCTTGGAATATCTGTACTCCTCTCCAGAATCAGAGAGAGTTTTTGTACTCTCACCATCAATAACATTCATAATTTCTCAGTGTAGTTAATTTTTTGAATCAGTTTGAGATATTATGTTTTTATTTTTATATAATTTTACAAAGGAGAATATTATTAAGTAGTACAATAGATATAAAGATTTTCTCTCATTTGTTAAGAAATTAGTGGGTCACTTGCTACTGTATTCAGATTTTTTTCTTTCTAATGTTATTTTAAATTTTAACATCGATTATCCTTTATCAATGTATTATTTTAATAGTGTCTTCTTCAAATTCAAGGGAGAATTTTCCAACCGGAAAAATATGCAACAATTTTGTCATACAGTTCTAACGTAAAATGAGTCTATTGATGATGTTTTTTAGAATTAGGGAACTTTTAATATTTTCCGCAAATATTCGAAATTTACTTTTACCTATACGATTTAAAAAGGATAATTTAATATTTATTTCTCAAGTATTTTTTCATCTGTTATCTTTTTTCAGGATGTCTTTTTCCTTGCTGCAGTTCACCCATAATGCGGAAATATATATTTTATTTCTTTGACTTTCTCTCCTTCTTCTCCTTCTGTTTCATCAGGGAACTCTTTACTTTTCAGGGCCTCAGCTTTTGCAATCTCAGGATTCTGTTTTAGAAATTCAATTGAATAAGCAGTGGTCTCCTTTGCTGACGATTGAAATATCTCATCGATTTCCTCTCTGCTAAATTGCCCATGATACAGAAGAACTTGAGTTACTTTTTCCCTGGTGGCTCTAGGTTCATTTTCATAGTCGAGGGAATAATATAGTTTACTTATTATAACTCTTAAACTTCTAGGTCTGGTTTTTTCATTGTCTTTGAATTCAAAAGGGCTTTTAGTCTTTATTTTTTGTATAATTTCGTTCAGGTCATACTGGCTCGTACTTAACACCCCTGCAAAAATTTGTGTATATACATATAATTACTCTGTAATATTATAACTCTTTAACCTCTAGGTTTGCTTTTTTCATTTTCTTTGAACTCAAAAGGACTTTTAGTCTTTATTTTTTGTATACTTTCTTTCAGGTCATACTGGCTCATACTTTAAACCCCCTCAGAAATTTGTTTATATGCAGATAATTAATCTATAAAGTAGATAAAAATATTTAATCCACTTGAAAAAGTCAGAATCAATAAATGGGAAATGAAAATAAAATAAATTGAAAAATAGATAAAAGTGCGGCATCAGGAAATTGTTTTCATCATCTTTTGCTCAGTTGGGGTAACTCTCATCATCGCCGCAAGCTTCAGTATATCGGTGGTCTTATTTATGGGTACTGCCTTTACTGCTGCAAATTATTCTTTTACGGGACATTTCCTGTATTTGATAACTCAAAATTCAATCGCTCTATATCTCTTATCGATTTTAAAGACTTTTGAGGAAGATGCTTGAAATTTGAAGCTATAGCCGTAGAAAATATTCCCCTGATACATGCAGGGGACGATCTGCCCTCGATTATTTGCGATAACATCCAGCTCCAGGACAGGGATATTGTCATCATTGCTTCGACTGTTGTCGCTAAAGCTGAGGGGGAGACTTTCAGGCTCGAAGATATTACTGTGGGGGAAAAGGCGCTTGAGATTGCATCCCGAACTGGGAAAGATGCGAGGTTAATTCAGGCTGTGCTCTCCCGAAGCAGAGAAGTTCTAGTGGAAAAACCCTTTATGCTTGTTACAACTCTTGCCGGGCACACCTGTGTAAATGCAGGAGTTGACGAATCAAATATTGAAGATGGATTTTTACTTTATCCCCCGGAAGATCCTGATTTAAGTGCCGCAAAGCTTGGAAAAAGGCTTGAAGAACTGAGCGGGAAAAAATTGAGTATAATTGTCACGGATACTAACGGGAGGGCTTTTAAGATAGGGCAAACCGGCGCTGCCATCGGAATTTACAAGATAAAGCCTATAAAACGCTGGATTGGAGAAAAAGACCTGTTTGGGAAAGCTCTTGAGATAACAGAAGAGGCGGTTGCTGATGAACTTGCAGGTGCGGCAAACCTTCTCATGGGAGAGGGGGCAGGCGGACTTCCTGTTGTCATCATTCGTGGGCTTGATTATTATTGTGGGAGTGACACATCTATAAAGGAAACATACCGTCCTGAGGAACAGGACACTATTAAAAAAGGGCTTCGCTGCCTGCAAAAAAATAATTGATTTAAGAACGGATCATAGTTAGAATCATTTTGAACCTTTCCAGAGCATGGAGTGAGTGAGGCTCGCTGGCAGGCATTATTATTATATTTCCCTTCTCCAGGAAATTTTTATTTCCAGAAATAGTGATCTCTGCCTTCCCATCTATTACCTGAACCATAGCATCGAATGGGGCTGTGTGTTCACTCAGTCCTTCTCCTTTGTCGAAGGCAAATATGGTCACTGTTCCCGTGCCTTTACGGATAATTTCCCTGCTTACAACGGCTCCGTCCTGATATTCAATCAAATCTTCTATTCTTAGTGTCCTGGCTCTTAAGTCTTCAGACATTAATCCCACCTCTTACTCTGAGTTTATAGCCCACTCAATTATCTTAGGAATCTTAAATGGGTAAAATATAATTATATCAAGATATATGCTGTTTATCTCATATCCTTTATGGATATAATTTCTTTAAATAGATTTTAATATTTTTGCGTAAAAGAGATTATAAATTTGTCAAATTATTTGGAATTTGTTATTGAGATTTTTTTTGCAAGGCTGATTACAGGTCACTTGTCAAATATGATGGTTTAATCTCCACCAGAAGTCTTGTTATTCGGTTTAAAAGGTATATATTCAACTCTAACGCCTGCCTCCTTGAAAAATTTGAGTGAATCTTCGTCAGGATAAGGAGTTGCATATACAACTCTTTTAATATTTGAGTTGATAATCATTTTCGCGCAGAGCACACATGGCTGATGTGTACAATAAATGGTTGCCCCTGATATACTTACGCCATGGATTGCTGCTTGAATTATGGCATTTTGCTCTGAGTGTACTGCCCTGCATTTCTCATGCCGAGTGCCCGAGGGAATATTTTCTAGGTTGCGTACACATCCGATATCAAGGCAGTGTTCCATTCCGATGGGAGCTCCGTTATATCCTGTTGCGAGAATACGCTTGTCCCGAACGATCACAGCCCCTACATTGTTTCGAAGGCAAGTGGCTCTTTTGCCTACCACAAGGGCGATTTCGAGGAAATATTCGTCAAGGGAAGGTCTATCTTTCATTGTTTTAATGACCAGAAACAGGTATATATATTCATCGAGGGGAGGTTATCTGTCATTATTTTTAATGAACAGTAAGAGGTATATATAGCTGTGACGTTACAACTTATACCGTTTTTGAGAGTTAATTTTAAGTGTAATGAATTAATGGTGCGTAAATATTAACAGTGTACAGAGAACTTTCAAGAAAGAATTAATATACTTGTGAGAACACAAACTAAAAAGATTAACTTATTTATAATATTGATTTACTGATATTATTGGCATATCCAGAACATTACCCCCAGAAAGCGAATTTGAATTGTATTCAAAATAAGTTCATAATTCTCAAAAATCCAATTTATAAGACTAATTATAAATTTCGATTTTTTTAATGTTTCTGGATTGCACATCTGGATTGTGCATCCGGATGTGAAAATTGTTCGGATAAGTTTGACAAAATATATATTATGTATCCGGAGTATTAAATCATGGCAACAGGTTTGACCGAACTTTTAGATAATTTCGTGAAAAATCACGATGATCGCCAGTTGCTGGCAATTCCTCTTGCAGTGCTCGCAGTTTCTTTAGTAGTACTGCTGGTTTCCTTTGTAAGCAGCGGGTCGCCGGTAATCCTGGGAATGGAGTTCCAGGGTGGTACCCAGATCTCTATGGAAACGACTGATTCTCCTGCTGCGCTTGAAAAAATGTATTCTTCATACCCCATCAACGATGCCAGACAAGCAGGAAGCAGAGTTATTATGCAGTTCGGGGTTATGGACAATGAGCAGCAGGGTCAGCTTGAAAAAGACGTTATGAGCCGCTATTCCAATGTGCAGATTCAGCAGGTTGGACCCATTTACGGCAAAGATCTGCAGTCACAGGCTCTTAAAGCCCTGGTCATTTCTTTCATAGGGATGGCAATTGTGGTATTCCTGCTCTTCCGGACTTTTGTACCTTCCCTTGCGGTGATACTTTCTGCCTTTTCGGACATTGTAATTGCAGCGGCTTTCATGAGGGTTGCAGGAGTCGAACTCTCACTTGGAACACTTGCAGCTCTGCTTATGCTTATTGGTTATTCTGTAGATAGTGACATTCTGCTCACAAATAGGATAATTAAACGTCGAGGTACTGTAGAAGAGAAAGTCTCCCGGGCAATGCATACCGGAATTACCATGACCACTACAACCCTTGCGGCACTTGCGGTCATGTTCTTAGTTTCTACTTTCTCCTACCTTCTCGTACCCTCATTCTCACAGATTACTCTCCTTTCGCAGATCTCAATCGTCTTGATTGCAGGGCTTTTTGCAGATATAATGAATACCTGGCTCTTGAATACGGGAATTCTACGCTGGTACGTAATGAAGCCCGAGTTCAAAGGGAGGTATAATAGATGAGCGACAAAAAGAGCCTCTTGAAAAATGCACGGGTTATTATTTTCATCTTGATCTTTCTTGGCTCTATCGTAGCTATTCACCCGGGTTACACTCCAGGAAAAGGGACAACTTCCAACCTGAACTTCGGGCTTGATCTCCAAGGTGGGTCCTGGCTTCAGATTAAACTTGAAGGAGCACTCGCCCAGATAGATGTAGATTCCGGAAAGCTGGTCAGCGGAGTTGTCGAGCCAATAATAGGATCTCCTATTGAAATTACAAAAAATAATCTCGATGTAGGTGGTTCTGTTGAAAAATCAGTCACTTTTACCACATCTGCACCAGTTAGCGCATCCCAGCTTGAATCTCTGGGAACAGTAAGTGTAGACAAGGTGAGTGGAAATACAACTCAGGTAACTATTTCTACAAGTAAGGAAGCTCTTATCCAGGCTTATCTCTCTAAAGCTCTTGATACAGAAGTTGTTTCTATCACTTCAGAGGCTGGAGTTACCTACGAAATCAGGACTGCAGTCACCGAAGAAGAGCTTGAAACTCTACTGGCAAAAATTGGAGCTTCTATCCATAAGAACGAGGATGGCACTTCAACTTATAAAGAAGGAGTCAGCACTGAGACCAGAGACCTGACAAAGAGTATTCTGAGTGACAAACTCAACTCTCTCGGCCTGAAAGATATTCCTGTCCGGACAGTAGGAGAAGACTATATCCTGATTGATTTTGCAGGCATTGACCTGGCAACAGCTAAGGAAATTGCCGAAAAACCAGGAAAGTTCGAGATCAGGATTCAGACTACAGGGAACGAAACTGAGCATGTACTTTACGGTGATTCCGTAATAAGCGTGGGCATTCCAAGTTTCCATGATGAACAGTGGCATACTCCCTTTACCCTGAATGAAGAAGGAGCCAGAGCACTCCAGAAAGTGGCACTTGAAACAGGAGCAATAGACAATCCGGATGAACACTACCTTATAATGTATCTGGATGGAGTCGAGATCTATGGAGCTCCTTTAAGTTATTCTGCAGCCTCCAAATTGCGTGAAGGTCCAATATATTCCTGGGAAGCTTCCACAGGTACTGATGAAACTGCCAAAACACAAGCTGAAGCCCTTCAGATTCACCTGCGGGCAGGAGCTCTTCCTGTAAACGTAGTACTTGTGGGCTCAGGACATGTGGATGCAGGTCTCGGATCACAGTTCAAAACTCAAGCCATGATCGCAGGTCTGATTTCCCTTGTTGCAGTAGCAGCAGTGGTCTTCTTCAAGTACAGGAGACCTGAGATCCTTATTCCTATGGTCGGGACTTCCACAAGTGAGGTCATTATGATTCTTGGAGTTGCAGCACTTATTGGCTGGCAGCTTGACCTGCCTGCAATTGCAGGTATCATAGCTTCCATAGGTACTGGGATTGATCACCTTGTAATCATCACAGATGAGGTTCTTTACGAAGGCAAACTCCCTCCCACAAAGGTCTTCAATTCCAGGATAGGGAAGGCGTTCGCAATCATTCTAGGGGCAGCCTCTACGAATATTATCGCCCTGTCTCCCCTGGTTGTGATGGGCTTCGGTTCCTTGAAAGGCTTTGCCATTACAACCATTATTGGTGTTCTCATTGGTGTGATTATTGCAAGACCTGTTTACGGTATAGTAATTAAGGAATTCCTTCACGTAGAAGAAAGTGGAAATGGGAGTGTAACCGAGTAATCATTTAAGGGAAAAGTAAAATAAAGATACCTTACTGTTGTATTCAAAAACGAAAAATCAAGGTGGAATAGATGCAGGATCTCTGGACTTTGAAATATAGGGCAAATACCCTGGAAGAAATTCTTGGGAACGAACATTCAGTAAGCACGCTTTTCGAGCTGGCCCAGTCCGGGACCCTGCCACACCTCATTTTATATGGTCCGGAAAATTCTGGAAAAACAACAGCTTCCCTGGCTCTTGCGCGGGAACTCTATGGGAGTACCTGGAAAAACAATTTTGCTTATTTCAATGCGTCGGATTTTTTCGACCAGGGAAAACGTTATCTTGTCCGAGATAAACGTTTTGTGCGTTTTCTTGGCACTGATGACCCTAAGAAAATCTATAAAAGCGTAATAGACATTTTTAAGGAAATAATTAATGAATATGCTGGAATGGCCTCTATAGACGCCGATTATAAGTTAATATATATTGACAATGCCGAATCTCTAAGTTCAGACGCACAGCACGCTCTCAGGCGAATTATGGAAAAGTACAGTGCAACGTGCAGGTTTATCCTTTCTACTACAAAACCTTCTAAACTTATTATTCCACTGCGTTCAAGAGGTCTTCAATTATTTTTCAAGTACATTCCTGATACTCTTCTAAAAACTCATCTTGAGAAGATCGCCTCTGCTGAAAATTTGCGGTTTTCAGAGGATGCATTTGATGCGGTTCTCTATTTTGCTAAAGGAAATGTTGCAAAAGCTATCCAGACTCTTCAGCTTATTTCCCTGCGGGCACAGGATCAGGTAATTACTGAAGAGCTTGTATACGAAACTACTATGAAAAGCAGAGATAAATCAGTAGATGAACTGCTTTATGCGGCTCTGGAAGGAAATTTTTCGAAAGGAAGGCAGCTTATTGATGATATTATCATTGAAAAAGGGCTTTCAGGAAATGAAATTCTCGAAGGGCTTTCTGAAGCCCTGGTAGATTCAGGAGAGAATGATACAGATGTTGCTCGTCTTATTATCAAAATCTCCGAAACTGATGCCATACTTGTAAACGCTGCTAATGAAAGAATCCAGCTTGAAAAATTAATTTCTACTTTCTTTTAACTATTTTTTATAAGTCGACTTCTTGTTCTTATTTCTTTTGCTCTTTCTGTGCCCTCTCTCTTTGTTCTATATATATGCTTCCATTGTAACTCCCTATTAAATAGAAATATATTTATAGTTGATTTGTTGATTCGTTATTGTTTCAGTAAATTATATATATCATTAATTTTTATCTTTAATTGCAGAAAGACTCAACTGAGGTTTCTCAGGAATTAAAGGGCTCAGCATACTCTTATAAACGAGACATGGGCTGATATTCAGAATACATCCTTAGTGGTGTGCCATATCTCTAAAGAGAGTTCAGAGCTTGGATTCCCTTGAGCAGAAGCCAAACAGAGGTCTTCTTGTAAAATCCACAAAAATCTCTCCATTGCTCCCTGAATAACTCCCTCTTTTCAGGGAGGTTACATTCCTGCGGCAGAACTGTTTACAGTATATATGGGAAAAACAAATATTCTGCCGGATTTCAAAAAAGTGTTGCTTGCCTGAATTTTTTTCTTCAGGCAGGCAATTTTCTCAAACGTAATTTCCAGCTTTTTTCAGTACTTGTAGTGCTTTACTGAGTGATACAGGATCACCACAAAGAAAGCAATTATGACAATCAAGAAGCTGAAGAAGCCGACGGGGTCCCAGACAAAACCTATCCCTGCTCCTCCCTCTCCCCAGGAAACGAGTACCGCTCCCTGGAGCACTGTGGGAACAACCACACAGGCGAAGGCCAGGACAAAGATAAATATGATGTCAAAAGCATCTGCAATTGCGCTTTTTTCTGCCATTTTTCTGCCTCCTCAATCGTAGTACTTAAACTCGAACATATGCTTCTTTATCGAGTTGCGCACACTCAGACAGCCGATTGTTTCAATTACCACCAGCAGGCCTACGAAGATCACATAGAGGTAGAAGAAGTTTCCAGCAATCTCCCAGGTTTCGGAAAGAACTTTGTAAAGGACAAATCCTTCCACACCTACCAGCAGGGCAATCATGCCGACGATAAGGATGGTGTCTCCGTTTAGTTTGCTGTGGTACTTGCTTTCAAGTGCATGATCATTCGTTTCCAACACTCATCACCTCCTTTCTCCTCCTTTCATTTTCCGAACCTTTAGGTTCGGGCCATCCCATTTCAGCCCAATTGTTTTCTGCTTTTGAAGTCTTGTGCTTATAGCTGAAGTAGAAGTACGCAATGCCATAGAACACGAACCCGAAGATCAGGTTATACTTGTATCCCCAGAAGAGGGTTGAAAGGATCGTGATTGCGATTGCGATTGAAAAGTATGCGATGAAGGGCTGAAGGGGTCCTACAAAGGGACGCACTTTGCTTGTTGTTTGCGGAAAGAGGTTCCTGAAGCGGATCAGGGAGAACGGAATGAGGACATAACAGAGAAGTCCCGAGATAATGGAGAAGGTAATGACCTGGTCCAGGAATCCGCTAAAGGCAAATCCGATTGCTACAGGAACTGTGAAGATCACAGCTCTGTAAGGGGTGTTGTACCTGGGGTGCACTGCCGAGAACCAGGAAGATACATAGTGGTCCCTGGAAAGCGCAAACCAGGAGCGTGATGAGTCACAAACACAGCCGTTGGCACTGGCAACGCATGTCAGGAAGGTACCAAGCCCTAGGGCAGCAATGAAAATAAACATGCCGCTGTTCTGGGCTGCTTCAAAGAGCGGATACACGGAGACGCCAAGTGAGTCTGCGGGGATCAGCACTGCGCAGAGGTAGAGAGTCATTGCCGCTCCTATGAGCAGGGTAATCATTCCAGCCTGCTGTCCCAGAGGCACTGCCCTTGCAGGGTGTTTACACTCTTCGGCACACATTGCTGCACCTTCTATTCCCAGATAGAACCACGGCCCGAATTGAAGAGCTGCAAAGAGCCCTATCATGCCGTTTGGTAGAGCCCCCTGGAAAAGGTATTCGGGGTGGATGTCTACTGTTCCAAAGGCGGTTGCGAAGAAGAAGACCACTATCGCAATGAAAGCTATCATGGTCAGGACAAAGTTAAGGGTTAGAGCTGCAACGACGCCTCTGTAGTTTATGAAGGTCAAAAGTGCAATAACAAGCAATGTTACAGGGAAAACCTGTAACTCGGGGAAAATGCTCTGTGCAATGAATGCAACGACAATGGCGTCTGCCGCCTCAAGGGCGATATATTCCATATATACCGCAAGACCTACACTGGCAGCCGCCCCGGGTCCTATAAATAGCCTTGCCCAGTCGTAAGGGCCTCCGGCAAGTTTTGTTGCTGACCCGAGTTCACTGGCGCAAAGAGAAATCATGACATACATGGTTCCTGCAACAAGCATGGCAAGCAGGGACCCAAGAACTCCCCCTTTTGCGACGGTGAAATTCCAGCCCATGTATTCTCCCACCAGCACGATCCCTACGCCTAGGGCCCATACATGGAAAGGCCGCAAAGTCTTCACTAAGCTTCCAGATTCATGGTGTTCAGACATATTATCTCAGCCCCTTCTTTTGGAAATCTTACTGGCATCCAGCAAGACCCAGCCCATCAATCCGAAAGCCAGGAGATATATAAGTCCGTTTATAACAGTCCACATATCCATTATTAATATCCCCTTCTTTTTATCTTGAATTTTGTATCTTGAATTTTATAGCCTGAAATTTATATGCGGTTCCCTATGCGTAAAAAAATTCCACACAACTAGTAGTCTATACTTATAATTGTTTCGCCTAAATTATTAAAAAAAATTAGCCAGCGAGAGACTCGCTGGCTTTTCGGTTACTTCAATATAAACTTCAGGCTTATATTTTCATCTTAGAATACAAGTCCGAGGTCTTCGAGCTTCTTTCTTGCTCCGTCATAGACCTGCATGTATTCGTCAGTTGGAGTTACTGTCTTTACGTCGTAACATTCCTGGAAGGTCTTTCCTGCAGGTGCACTTGCGTAATTCTTCTCGTAGAGTGCTACGAGTTTGTCAAGGATTACGTTAATTTCTGCAATATCGACACCAGCAGTTGCCCTTGCCACTTCTCCCATCATTCTGGCTTCCATACCTGTTGTCTTGTCAGTTACGACACCCTTTGCGGATGCAACACCTGAGAGAATTTCTCTTCCGGATGCCGTGTCAGTAATAGACTGGGCTGAAGCTTCCAGGAGACACATTTCCGTACACGGTCCTGCACATGGGTAGTACTGGTTTCCTGAGAGGATATCCGTAAACTCGGAAATTGTTGCACATGCCCAGCCTGCAATCATCAAAGTTTCCCTGGTGTTTGTTGAGCCCCAGCGGATGTGGACAGGGCCGTCAAGGTGCCAGCTTGCATTGCTCATGACAAAAGCGTTAATGTGGGTTGCAATATTGACAATTGTTGTTTCCTCAATTCCGCCTGCGTATCCTCCGAAAATCGGCATCTGTTCGTCCATAATGATGTCGCTGTTTCCTTTGTAGTGGGCGATAACAGCGATTGCATCCAGATCGATCTTGAGTTCATTTAGCTGGGAGACTTCGTGGCTATCCGAGCTTATCTGGCCGCCAACGCAGTCAGAGGATATATTTCCCTGAGCAGACAGGGAAGTCTCTGGGCCCTATATGCCCATACCCGGACGGCCTGCCATTGCACATGCCTGCTTAATCAGGCGGGCTTCTGTCTTTGCGGCAAGGACTTCATATGGGCTGCCTGGTATAGGTGCTTTCCCACGGACAGAGGTCATAACCCCGTCAACAATTGTGTCGACTTCCTTTTCCAGGGCATAGCTCATGTGGACAGGCATAAATACGTCTTCGGAAATAGGGGAACCTGTGGGACCGCCCTGTACAATTGGCTTTCTCCTGTCGCCTACACTTCTCTTCCTGACGTTTACTGCCTCTCTGCCTGTACCGAGAGTGAACTCTTTCTGGACATTGTTGATTGCGTCCCAGATTTCGGCTTCAGTGTACTTTACGATCCTGTGGGTATCGGTACAGTAGATACCGCAGTCAAGGAGCATCTCGAAGCCTGCATTGAAGAGCTTTTCCATCATGTCTTTGTCTGTAGGAACAAATTCTCCCTTGAAGTCAAGCCCGTACTTCTGCTTGAGCTCCATTGCCTTCATCGGGATCTTCATAAGGTCCCAGTCATCCTGGGTGCACTTCTCTCCTACTTTTGCTCTGTCGTAGAAGTCATAGCAGTCAAATGATTTCCTAAATGTCATCGTACTTTGCCTCCTCAGGATTATTTCATTACTTCAAGTGCAACTTTTGCGGCTTCTGCAGCGTTTTCTGCTGTTGCGTCAGCTCCGATTTCTGCAATCCATTTATCGGATACTGGGGCTCCTCCGAACATGCACTTTACACTGTCCCTGAGGTTTTCTTCCCTGAGCCTGTCCATAAGGTCTTTCTGGCCGAGCATGGAGGTGGTCATGAGGGCAGAGCCGACTAAAAGAACTTTTTCTCCCTTATGCTTAGCTGCTTCTTCAACAACGGTTTCATTAAGCACGTCAACCCCAAGGTCAAGGATCTTGAAACCGTTTGCACCGAGCATGGTGGTAACAAGCCTGTGGCCGATGTCGTGGATGTCTCCTTCTGCAACAAAAGTGATTGCAAGGCCTGTTTCTTCTCCTTCCTTTTTGTTCTTCTCAAGTTCAGGAGTGAGGATTTCCATCGCATTGCTCATTGCTTTTCCAGACATCATGATTTGAGGCAAAAATACTTCGGCGGCTTCGAATTTGTCACCGATAATCTTCATTCCAACGGAAAGACCCTTTGTGATTATTTCAAGTGCCGGAATTCCTGCATCAAGGGCTTCTTTGGTTAACTGTGCAATGCCGCCAACATTCTGAGTTACGATCGCATCGCGTAATTTGTCAAAAATCTCTTGGTTTGCCATTTTTGTAAACCTCCACTGAAACTAACTGTTCTACGGTATCCTCGGGTACAATGTCCATGAAATATCCCAATCTGAAATACTTTGGAGTTGACAACTTTTCTCTCAAAGGTTTAATTGCCTGTATATAGGCCCAAGCTCCGCTAGTTAAAGAAAAGCATTCGCGTGGGGTTCTTACTTATGGCACAATCCCTGCTACCTTTTTAAGATTTTAGATATAGGGAACGCCTTTGGGGGGTTTTAATTGTCTGTAAAATCATTCACTACATGTGCCATTTCTTGTCTGAACGAAATCCAGACTATTCATGAATAATTTTTTTCTCCTGACATTGTTACCTGGGAACATATTTGTTGGAAACTGCAAATTTGCCTATTTTCTGGTCAAATTAGCAACTTATATCTCAAATTTCCTAACAGATTAACTGCTAGACCTATCATTTTTCAGTTTTTCATCAGAGATCAGTGAGTCACAGCATATTTCTACATAGAGCCGATATGACTACAGGCACTCTCTGCAAAAACTGTTTTTAAGTCGTCACAATTTTTAATTTGTATTTGTTGCCGTTTTTATTGCCGTTTATCCATTTTTATTGCCGTTTTTTACCCTCTCTAATAAACGTTTGTTATTTGTCAAGGTAATTTATTATTGGATTTTTTTAATTCTAATATCGGCTATCCATTTATTCTTTTAATAATATATAACCCAATTCTAGTAGCTCTTTCTAACTCATTGGGTAATAGAAATAGATCTATGTAAATTCAAGAGCAAAGAGATTTTTTTATAGCTTTGAAATTTTTAAGTACTTTAAATTATGAACTCAAAATACTCTTTATATCATTCCTGCTCTCTAAAAATACTGAATTAGTAATATACTTTATTAACTAAAAAATTCTTTAAAAACTAGAAACAGCAATGAATTTGTCTTTATGTAATAAAATTTAGCTTGCAGATTAAAGTAAAAGCTTTCTGATAAATTCGATATTTACTACTGTATTATTCTTTTTAGACTACTTTGATATTACTATGGTTCTGTAGAAAACCTATAAAATGATTTTCATACTATCTTTTTATAGTCACAATGACATAATATAGTTTTCATTTTCCCAACACAAACGAAGGAACACTCAATGTTGAAATTGAATAAATATATTAAATTTATTGATACCGGCCTTGAAACTGTTCAGTCTTCGAGACTGAAGCTTTGTTCCTGCAAATATTCCAAACATGTTTATACTCAGCATCAGCTTTTTGTTTTGGTTTTATTGAAGGAGTATATAGGTACAGATTATCGTGATTTTGTAGAACTTATTGAGCTTATGAACTATATAAAAGAAAAAACTTGATCTCGATAAGATTCCTCATTTCACTACTCTTCAAAAGCTTGTATCAAGAATTCCTTCTTCCCTGTTCTTATAATTGTTTCGCCTAAATTATTAAAAAAAATTAGCCAGCGAGAGACTCGCTGGCTTTTCGGTTACTTCAATATAAACTTCAGGCTTATATTTTCATCTTAGAATACAAGTCCGAGGTCTTCGAGCTTCTTTCTTGCTCCGTCGTAGACCTGCATGTATTCGTCAGTTGGAGTTACTGTCTTTACGTCGTAACATTCCTGGAAGGTCTTTCCTGCAGGTGCACTTGCGTAATTCTTCTCGTAGAGTGCTACGAGTTTGTCAAGGATTACGTTAATTTCTGCAATATCGACACCAGCAGTTGCCCTTGCCACTTCTCCCATCATTCTGGCTTCCATACCTGTTGTCTTGTCAGTTACGACACCCTTTGCGGATGCAACACCTGAGAGAATTTCTCTTCCGGATGCCGTGTCAGTAATAGACTGGGCTGAAGCTTCCAGGAGACACATTTCCGTACACGGTCCTGCACATGGGTAGTACTGGTTTCCTGAGAGGATATCCGTAAACTCGGAAATTGTTGCACATGCCCAGCCTGCAATCATCAAAGTTTCCCTGGTGTTTGTTGAGCCCCAGCGGATGTGGACAGGGCCGTCAAGGTGCCAGCTTGCATTGCTCATGACAAAAGCGTTAATGTGGGTTGCAATATTGACAATTGTTGTTTCCTCAATTCCGCCTGCGTATCCTCCGAAAATCGGCATCTGTTCGTCCATAATGATGTCGCTGTTTCCTTTGTAGTGGGCGATAACAGCGATTGCATCCAGATCGATCTTGAGTTCATTTAGCTGGGAGACTTCGTGGCTATCCGAGCTTATCTGGCCGCCAACGCAGTCAGAGGATATATTTCCCTGAGCAGACAGGGAAGTCTCTGGGCCCTATATGCCCATACCCGGACGGCCTGCCATTGCACATGCCTGCTTAATCAGGCGGGCTTCTGTCTTTGCGGCAAGGACTTCATATGGGCTGCCTGGTATAGGTGCTTTCCCACGGACAGAGGTCATAACCCCGTCAACAATTGTGTCGACTTCCTTTTCCAGGGCATAGCTCATGTGGACAGGCATAAATACGTCTTCGGAAATAGGGGAACCTGTGGGACCGCCCTGTACAATTGGCTTTCTCCTGTCGCCTACACTTCTCTTCCTGACGTTTACTGCCTCTCTGCCTGTACCGAGAGTGAACTCTTTCTGGACATTGTTGATTGCGTCCCAGATTTCGGCTTCAGTGTACTTTACGATCCTGTGGGTATCGGTACAGTAGATACCGCAGTCAAGGAGCATCTCGAAGCCTGCATTGAAGAGCTTTTCCATCATGTCTTTGTCTGTAGGAACAAATTCTCCCTTGAAGTCAAGCCCGTACTTCTGCTTGAGCTCCATTGCCTTCATCGGGATCTTCATAAGGTCCCAGTCATCCTGGGTGCACTTCTCTCCTACTTTTGCTCTGTCGTAGAAGTCATAGCAGTCAAATGATTTCCTAAATGTCATCGTACTTTGCCTCCTCAGGATTATTTCATTACTTCAAGTGCAACTTTTGCGGCTTCTGCAGCGTTTTCTGCTGTTGCGTCAGCTCCGATTTCTGCAATCCATTTATCGGATACTGGGGCTCCTCCGAACATGCACTTTACACTGTCCCTGAGGTTTTCTTCCCTGAGCCTGTCCATAAGGTCTTTCTGGCCGAGCATGGAGGTGGTCATGAGGGCAGAGCCGACTAAAAGAACTTTTTCTCCCTTATGCTTAGCTGCTTCTTCAACAACGGTTTCATTAAGCACGTCAACCCCAAGGTCAAGGATCTTGAAACCGTTTGCACCGAGCATGGTGGTAACAAGCCTGTGGCCGATGTCGTGGATGTCTCCTTCTGCAACAAAAGTGATTGCAAGGCCTGTTTCTTCTCCTTCCTTTTTGTTCTTCTCAAGTTCAGGAGTGAGGATTTCCATCGCATTGCTCATTGCTTTTCCAGACATCATGATTTGAGGCAAAAATACTTCGGCGGCTTCGAATTTGTCACCGATAATCTTCATTCCAACGGAAAGACCCTTTGTGATTATTTCAAGTGCCGGAATTCCTGCATCAAGGGCTTCTTTGGTTAACTGTGCAATGCCGCCAACATTCTGAGTTACGATCGCATCCCGTAATTTATCAAAAATCTCTTGATTTGCCATTTTTATTAAACCTCCGTTGAATTCGCTGTTCGTGTGGTGTCGTTGGGGGGTACAATGTCTCGAAATATCTGTGGAGTGAAACAACCTACTTCTCGCAAAGGTTTAATTGCCTGTATATAGGCCCAAGCTCCGCTAACTAAAAAAAGCATTCGCATGGGGTTCTTACTTTGATACAAATCCTTGCTGCCTTATTTCAGCCATTAGGCATAGGGGACTTCCTTTACGGACTTATTGTCTATGAAAAATTATTCACTGCCATTTGCCATTTCTAATTTTAGTAGAGCTCAGATATTTGTGAATAATCTTTTTCTCCTGACATTGCTACCTGGGAATTTATTTGCTGAGACTGCAAATTGATTGATTTCCCAGTCGAATTAGCAATTCATATCCCAAATTTTCCCAACAGTGTACCTGCTGGAACTGCTACAGGAATTGTTTCAATAGTTAATATTCAATTCCTAAAACCTAATTGAAAATTATACTATATAAACAAACACTATATTTCTGTATTTATTATTATATTTAAGAATTTTAATTGATCATTTTTTCGATTATAGCATCCAAAATATAGATATCTAACTCTTTTTTTTAATTAAGTTTTTTAAGATAGCTTAATAAAAAGAAAAATATATATATTAGATATTTGCGAACATCGAGATTTATTCTAAAAAACGGATTCATTGGCTTTAGAAGTTTTTTAATCAGCATATTACGTGCAGGAAAATCTTTAAATATTATTTTCCTTTCTGCGCATGTGAGCCGGAACAAATTGAAACAAGCTTCCAGAAGATTTGAGAGCTGAGTACTTAGTATAAGACTTTTTCAGGCCGACTAAAAAACAAGTACAAAAAAGTGAAGCCGGCTATAGGCCGGCTGTTCAATTCAAAATTTATTGAGATTTTTAATTTTGAGACTTTTAATTCTAATCAAGCACGTTATTCAGCAGTGCATTGTTCAGTATTTGTGGTTAATGGCGCATTCAACCATCTTCTGGAGATTGGCAGTTGGGGTCATGCTGACAATTCCGCAGCCTGCAGTAAGCAGCCCGACGCCTGCGTCAAGTACCTTCTTAGAAGCTTCTGCAACATCTTCAGGAGTTCCGTTCCACAGTACTGCGACAGGATCAAGATTTCCTACGATGATTGAATTTTCTACATTACCGACCGCTGTCTTGATATCTACTCTCTGGTCTACGCTGATCCCGTTTACTCCGGTCTTGTCCATAATTCCAAGGCCATTGGTTGTGTTTCCGCAAATGTGAAGAACAGTAGCCACATCAAGTTCTTTCATTGCATCAACTATCTTTTTCTGGTAGGGAAGAGCATACTTCTCATAGAACTCTCCACCTATCAGCTCATAGCTTGCTGTCGGGTCAATAATGGCTATTGTGTCTGCTCCGTTTTCAACCATTGCTTTTGCATATGCGACGTTGAAATCCGAGCAGAAGTCCAGAAGTGCAGGAACAATTTCTTCTCCAGTGAAAAGGTTTCCGAACCAGGCATCTCCATTTATGTGCTGGGCAAGCGAGAAAGGACCTATCATGGACCCAATTATTGGGAGTTCTTTTCCGTACTTCTCGGAAAGGATTTTGATAGCTTCAAGGATCAATCCAACTCTGCCTTCTTTCAGGTTGTAGTCCTTTATTTTGTCCATGTCTTCCAGGTTCTTAACAACGTGCTTAATAACTGAGGGCTGCTGCTTCAGGTCGCCAGCCTTTATTCCGCAGCCAAAAAGTTCAGCTTCAGCCGTAATATCGAAGGGGACTCTCACAGCTTCAAAACCTACAACAGTGTGCCCTGCTTCTGCAAGAGTTGCCATCTTCTCTGCGTCTGCGTGGGCATCTGGCCAGTAGGCTCCGCATACTTCCATCTGTTCTATAGTTGCAGTCTGGGTGAAACAGACAGCTGGCATTCTGTCCACTGGCTGTTTCCTTAGTGCACGGTATAATCTTTCTTTTGGTGTATATTTTGTCATCTATAATCCCTCTCTAAGTTATATAGACAGACGTATTTCAAAAATCCATAGTATAAATAAATATGTATTTTTATTTCTTTAATTAAAGATTATATTATAAAAAGTTGTTAATGAAATCTTCTTAATACGCTGAAAATTTTCTCAAAACAAGTAAATTTGTTTTATCTATGCCATTTTGCCAGAAAACTTAAAATATCTGGTCATATGCAGCTTCAATTAATATTCAGTTAATAGACATAAGAGTAATTTTAGCCCAATTTAAATAGTAAAAATTAGTTTACAATAATACGGGGAGATATGCAGTGCCTGATATTATCAATTCTGATACAATCATAGTTGGAGGAGGCATTACAGGTCTTTATACCTGTTACAAACTAAAGCAGGTAAAAGGTATTAACCATACTATCTCTTTATTTGAGGGCACAGCTCGCTTTGGGGGTCGAATTGAGACTGTAGAAATGGGTGGTTTCTTAGCAGAATATGGCCCAATGCGATTTGAGAAAATGGCACAGCCCCTTCTGATGGATCTTATAAATGAACTTGGATTGGAAACAAAATATTTCACTCCCTATGCAGCTGCAAATGATTACGATTCTCTTTTTGATCTGACTTTTGATGAATCTGGAGGCAGGCTCCATGGGAATAAGTTGACAACACTTGAGCTTTTAAAACTTGGGATTTTGCGCCTCTTAAATGCAAGTTGTGGGGACATGGACGATCCTGATGATCCTCGGCATCTGGAATGGTGGGCCACTCTTGACGAAGGTTACTACAGCTATGTGCGTAATAAGGCTACCTATAATGGCAAATATCTCTACCAGATGGGTTTCTGGAACGCACTCAGTCTTGTCCTTAGCCACCATGCAGTGAGTAAGATCATTCACTATGGTACATTTTATCATCTTATTCACTTTAACCCCAATGCAGCAGAGTGGATTATTTTCTGGCTGCGTGGGTTACATCCAAATGATGAGCTGGTCGGTATAGACCAGGGGACAGAAGCTCTTATTCTTGAGTTAGTCCGTAGATTGGATTCTTCATCAGACCTTCCGGTCTCGCTACATCTTAATCACAGGTTGACAGCTCTTCTTCCCCAACCTGATGGGCAAGTTTTGCTCGAGTTCCAGACTGACCATACTACAATTAAGGCACTGGCAAGGCATGTTGTACTGGCATTACCTCTTTATCCTCTGATGCAGCTTCATCCTCTGTTACCGGGGCACATTGGAGAACTGGTAGATTCTGTAATTCCAATTCCATTAGTAAAGTGTTTTTTTGTTAATGAGAATCCTTGGTGGGATGAATCGACACCAACACAGACGCGAACCTCGTCTACTCCATCAAGGGAAATTCACTATGCTGTTAAGAAGGAAGGGAGTGGTAAACGCGGAATTGTCATGGTTTATGGTGATTCCCCCAGTATGCATTACTGGACACCATTTGTACAACAACAGGAGCATCTAAAAGCAGAAATGAATCTCGATAAACGTCTTGTTGAAGGTTACCTTCAATATTTACGATCAAACCTTCATAATACAGATGTTAAGGAGATAGATTCAGAAGCTGCACTAATAAGTTGTTTCGGAATCAGGGATTGGAGCCGTAAGCCCTTTGAGGCTGGCTGCCATATCTGGAAAGCTGGGGTCCGTGTTGAAGAAGCGATAAAAGAGTTAACTGCATTCTCATTAGATATCTCGTCCCTATCAAATAAAAATGTTCATATCTGCGGTGAGGCTTATTCGGATTTCCAGGGGTTTATCGAAGGCGGTTTACGCACATCCTTGCAAGTTATAAAGCACATTCTTTGAAGCCTGATTTCACTGATAAACTTGGTTTCACTGAACTTTATATGTTTTTGAATAGTTACTGATATACTTCTTCTTTTTATAAACTATGAAATGTATATAATTATTTATTGGCGTGAAAAATATGGTCTTGTTTGATCGTTATCTGAGGAGCCTATATGAGGCAATATCCAAAATGGTATTACAATGAATTTAAACAGGTTGGAGTTGACTACGCAAATATCGAAGAAGTACACGCTTATGATTCACGTATGCAGAAACTGAGAGATATTGAAAATGAGGTTAACTGTATCCGAGAGCTTCTTAAAATAAAGATAAGTGATTCAGTTCTTGAAATTGGGACGGGGACAGGAGAATTAGCTCTTACTATTTCCGAGCATTGCAGAAAGGTTGTTGCTATTGATATTTCTAAAACCATGATAAACTTTGCAAGAATGAAGGCTGAAAGTCAGAATAAAACAAATATACAGTTTTATAATGTCGGTTTTCTTACGTATGAAAATCAGGATGAACCATTTGATGTTATTATTACTCAGTTAGCTTTGCACCACTTACCTGATTATTGGAAAATGATTGCCTTGAGAAGAATTTATGGAATGTTGAGGGAAGGTGGAAAACTCTATTTACGGGATGTAGTTTTTCCTTCATCAATACAGAATTACGATACTTATTTTACTAAAATCATAGCTGATCTGAGGAAATCTACAGAGGATAAAATAGCTGAAGAAACGGAAACCCATATCAGAGAAGAGTTTTCAACACTGGATTGGATTATGGAGGGGCTGCTTAAAAATGTGGGATTTTATATTGAATATACTAAGTACGAAGGAATTATTGCAAGCTACGTTTGTAAAAAAATAACTCCACTGGATTAAAATAGTTAAGATTTAATTAATAGTATTAGTTTATATAATTCATAAGTTCTAATTTAGATAATTTATAAGTTCTAAAATTATGCAGCCTCTTTCCCTCGTCGAATTAGAAACCAATATCTCATCTCCCATTCTTTTCCGGGGTAGTCCATGGTGCCGGACTCCTCGAGACTATGTACACTATCGGAGGATCTAAAAAATGTATGGAATAGCCCTTGATCTGGGTACCAGTGGTTTTCGAACCCAACTTATTGACCTCGAAACGAATGAGACCTTAAAAACAGTCATAACCATGGGCCATCCTCTTCCAGGAGGAAACGTTATGGACCACCTGGATTTTGCAATCACAACAGGTGAAGATGTGGCTCATGAGGTAATTATCGAAACCATCAGGCGGATGTTCCTGAAATTCGATATTGACCTCTCTCAGGTCGAAAGGCTTGCAGTTTGTGGGAACCCTATTCAGTTATCTCTTTTCCAGAATATAGAAATAAGAGACCTCGCATACGCCGGAGAAAACAAGCAGAGACAGCTTGGAGTCCAGAACGTAAAGAGAGATGCCCGAGTATTTCCTGCTTCAGAAATTTTTGGGGACAAAGACCTGCCTAACTGTGAGGTTATTGTGCCTCCTGCAATCAGGCATGAGATAGGAGCAGATGCTCTGGCAATGATGCTTGAAACTGATTTCCTCATCCAGACCGAACCTTCACTTGTGACTGACTACGGGACAAATGCCGAAATGGCTTTAAAAGTCGGAGACCGGATCATCACAGCAAGCGCTGCAGCAGGACCTGCTATTGAGGGACAGGGCATAAGCTGTGGAATGCTCGCAAGTCCAGGAGCAATATGTGATGTAAAACCTGAGGGGCAGTACTGGAAAATTATGGTCCTTGATAAAGAGATGGAAAAGCAGGACGCTTACCTGATCCATCCGTTCACAGGCGCGATAATCAAGTCCTACGGGCATGAGGCAGTAGGGATTACAGGTACAGGAGTAATTTCAGCCCTCTCACTTGCACTTAGAACTGGGCTGATTGAAAAATCTCCTAAACTTCCCAACGGAAAACTGATTCTGGGCCCTGGAATTGAGATCACTGAAAAAGATATAGAGGAAGCCGGAAAAGCCATAGGGGCAATTAGGGCAGCTCATATGACTCTTATAGTTGAATCTGGAATTAAATATGAAGATCTGGAATATGCATATATGTCAGGAGCCTCAGGCGCCTATGTAGATGCCGAAGATGCTCGAAGGTTAGGAGCAGCCCCAGGCTACGCAAAAAAGATTGTCCAGTTCGGAAACACCTCTCTGGCCCTTGCTCGGGAACTCGCACTGGATAAATCCAGGCTTGAAGACGTAATAAAAATTGCAAAAAAAATCACTGCCGACCATCTCATGATGGCAACCAGTGAAACATTCAATAACTTCTACCTCTGCGAACTCTCCTACTGGACTCAGGGTATGCCCCTTGAAATGTACGACCAGATGCTTGAACTCTACGGCCTGCCTAAACTTCCGAAGACTCTTGAACACGCCGACATAAAAAAGAGAGTCCGAAAAGACATAGAACAGGTAGGAACTGGTGGACTTGCCATCCTCAAAGAAATAGGCATATTTCTGGAAGTTCCCGTAGACAAATGCATCTATTGCCAGAGGTGCGTAGAAGAATGCCCTGAAGCTGCCCTTGAAATTGTAGAAACCGATGGACGAATCGCAAAATACGACAGTCAGAAGTGCCTTGGCACAAGCTGCCGCCGCTGCGTCAGCATCTGTCCCGAAAGCGCAATTGATATCACAAAACTAAGAATCAAAGCAAAATAATTGTGGGATATTATTCCCACAGTTTTCTCTGGTTTTTTCTATTTTCCTTACCCAGCGCTGTTGAGCCAAGGTAAGACTCTGCGTTATGAATTAGTCCTCTTGAGCGCAGCGAAAAGGACTGTGTACTCTCGAGGCGCAATTCGGGTTAGAGAACCGAATAAAGCATAGATGCAGTTCCTATCCCTAGAGGTTCCATTACGAGCTCTACGTTATATTTTTTCTCTAGTTCGTTTGAAATTGCACAGGGAATTCCCGGGGTGGAAATTACACAGTTCTCCAAAAGTATGGTCTCAGGAATCGTATCAGCGCATGGTGTTGCTTCTAAAATCGTGGAAAACTTTCTGGAACTGGATGGATCAAAGGGAATGATTCCGAGATTCGAGACCGCTTTTTCGAGAAGGGCTTTATCAGCATCGTATCCATATACCCTGAAACCTTTTTGCACAAGGTGAGCAGCCCCCGGAAAACCAACTTTCCCGAGTCCTATCACAACTATGTCGTTTGAGTTGGTTTTCAGATTTCTGGAAGCTATTTCTGCATATATAATTCCTGTACAGGGCTGGTTATTGGCTATTTTCCCATTTTTCAGGTTGTGGGCAAGAAAAGTGTGGTCATCTGCCATGAGGATGATTTCTGCTCCTCCCTGGACTGCTTCATAGTAGCCGCTGACATCGGGCAGCTCAGTAACAAAACTCTTAAACCCGAAATACTGTGTAATTGCATGAAGTGAAGCCGAAAAATTGCCTATGATCCCGTTTCCTGAAGTTATAGGTACGATACCTACCTTTTCACAGGAGGGGGAAGTACCGTAGAGAGCCTTACATATTTCTTTTATATCAAGCCCTGTTACCCTGCGAACCGTAGAATCGGCTCCCTCAAGTTGTCTGTTAATGTTTTCCAGGTCTTCTGGGGTTAAAAGTGCCATTTTTATCACCATTTTTATTCTGAGAACTATCATTTTCTTTTTAATTCCCTTCTTTTCTTATACCACCGTTTACTTATTCTCCCATTTTCTTATGCCGCCGTCCCAACACTCTTATTTACGAAATTTTCCTTTAAAATCGAGATTCCCTTTCTTTTCTTTTCGTCGGCTTCTTCCATATCCTTGCCCCAAAAGACCAGAGTAAATACCGGTCTCTCTCCTTTACAGAGGAAAATCTCAATTCCAGGCTCTTCATGATAGTTTCCATAATCAGTTCCCATGGAAAGTACCTGTTCTCCTACAGGAACGAAGACTCCGTTTTCTCCAAGCATGAGATGTTCATAAATGCAGTATTTGTTTTCAGGCAGGCTTTTTATTTCCTCGACTCCTTCGCCAAAGGCGCAAAACAGCAGTTCTATCAGGTTAATTCCGGAAGAATAGTAGACAGCAGTTGGGGTCTGGCTTGGAAAGCGGGCATCGATTTCAATTACCTTAAGTCCTTTAGGGCCGGAAATTGCTTCCACGTCCATGATCCCTTTTAAGGAAAGATTTGCTGCGAGAGCATAGGAAATTTTTCTGAAATCCGAATCAAAGGGGAGGGGAGTAACCATGTGGCAGTCGTAGGTTTCGTCGATATGCACAAGGGTTTCTTTAACAACGGAAAAGTGGGTTCCATCCCCAATAACTTCAAGGGAAATCACTTCTCCTTCTACATATTCCTCAAGCAGCATATCTGGTTCAAGATCTTTGAGTTCTTCTTCCTCATAAATAATTCTCGCTCCTACACTGCTGCTCTCACACGGGGGTTTTACAAAATAAGGCGGTTCTGCAGGCTTATCCTGCGGAGTCGGAACTCCTATGGAGGCAAAATACTCTTTTGATTTTTTCTTGTCCCTGCTGATCCAGTAAGCCTCAAAATCGAAGAGCACAGGGCAGGAAAATT
Organism: uncultured Methanosarcinales archaeon; assembly: GCA_964560735.1. Classification (GTDB taxonomy): domain Archaea; phylum Halobacteriota; class Methanosarcinia; order Methanosarcinales; family Methanosarcinaceae; genus Methanosarcina. The sequence goes on from CAZLNG010000004.1 coordinate 51,038, forward strand.
TATCTTTTACAGAATTCAGGAATTCTATACATTCAAGGTTCTCGTTTACCGGGAGTAAAGCATCAGCTTTTTTTGTGAGTTCAAATAACTTTTCTGGTTCCTTTATAATATCAAAGCAATGAAACTCATCAGCGTAATTACGGATCAAGGCATGGGGATTTTTATCTATCACAATCACTTTCATGCCTGCTTTTCTAGAAAGGTATGCAGCCTCGAAGCCCTGTAGCTTTCCCCCTACAAGACATATAGTTTTCAATTATAGCACCCCAAAAATGCTTCAAACTCAGCTTGCTGGGCTGGCTCCATTCCCATGCTTTCAAGTCTTTTAATTACACTCAGGATATCTCTATCTCTTTCTTCAAGGTCGCGGTCGTAGTTTGCAACTCCTTCCAACCGTGAATCTGACGGGAGAATAGAAGTAACAATATTTGCTCCGGCGTTCAAGCGGTGAACCATACCGTCAATACCTTCCAGGTCAAGAGAGGCAGGGATCAGGCATTCAGGAAACATTAGCCTGAGAATTGAGATTATCTTCAGCTCTGAAAGGTTTGATTTCTCTATGAAACCTGAAAGTGGTGTTCCTTCCTGGGGCAGAAAGGTCATAACCCTTACCATATCAGGGTTGTTTGTTTTCATTCCTCTCAAGGACAAAATAGTTGATTCTATATCGTTTCCGACTCCAGTGAGAATGCCATCTTCTATACAGTATCCCTGCTCCTTTGCAAAGCGGCGGGCATTGACTCTTCCTTCAAACGATTGTCCAACCCTCAGTCTCTGGTAGAGGTCCAAATCGTAAGTTTCCTGATAAAGAGCAAGGAAGTTAGCTCCTTTTTCCCTTGCCTTAAGGAGAGTGGTATTGTCCATAACTCCGGGAGAGATCATTATTGGAAGCCTTAGTTCTTCTTTTACCATCTGGACAAGCTCGACAAAGCGGCCTGGATCCTCATAGTAATACGGGTCTTCTCCCATTGTCAGGTCAATCATGTGAAAACCCGCTCCTTTTAAGGCTTTACAAATTTCTTTGATTTCATCTTTAGTTAGACGGTAACGATTAATCTCGTTTTTGCAGTTATAGTAACAGAAAGCACACTGATTTTTACAGTGGGTGGTAAAATAGATAAAACAGTTGAGGAATACCCTGTTGCCGAAATAATGATTTCTCACCTTTCGGGCAACATAATAAAGTTTTTCAAGATCATCTTTGGACTCAAGGGAGAGAAGAGCCCTTAGATTGTCATCAGATAATTGAAAACCTTCAATTATTTTTTCTCCGAATCTGTCAAGTTCGTCAAGTGCCATTTTTTGGATCAAAATTTCACCCTCTCATAGATTTTTTGATACTTATTCCGGCCTCTTTCGAGCCAAATCACCCTGTTAGTATTCATTTCTTTTTTTGCCATTTTGTTTTTTTATCGCCACTTTTTTAAAATTTTATTTTTGCCATTGTTTTTCTGCCTTTTTTGCCATTTTATATTTTTTAGTTCATTATTGCCATTATAATATCTTTATTTCTTTTTTGATGCTATAAATCACTCTCAATTGCTTTTACAGCTCATAGAGTGGTTGAAATTCCGTTATAGTAAGATTCAGACCTTGCAGCTCTCTTTATATTCTTGAAATTATGCATCACCTTGAGCAAACGTTCAAGTCCGAAACCTGCGCCTATCCAGGGTTTGTCGATTCCCCATTCCCGATCGAGAGGTATTGGTCCTACCACTGCAGATGAAAGCTCCAGGTCTCCATGCATAACATCAATTGTATCTCCATAGACCATACACGAGTCTCCTACTATCTCAAAATCGATTTTTAGATAGTCCAGAAACTCCCTGATTAGGGCTTCGAGACTTTCCCTGGTGCAGCCTGAACCCATCTGGCAGAAATTCAGCATTGTGAATTCTTCCAGGTGTTCTTTACCGTCAGACTCTTTCCTGTAGCAGGGCCCGATTTCAAAGATCTTAATCGGATCAGGCAGAACCCTATCCAGTTTCCGCAAATAGTTGTAAAGGTTCGGGGCAAGCATTGGCCGCAGGCAGAAGTTCTTATCCACCCTGAAAATCTGCTTTGAAAGTTCAGTATCACTGTCAATACCCATTCTTTCAACATATTCGGCAGGAATAAGGATAGGGGATTTGATTTCCAGAAACCCTCTGTCCACAAAAAATTTCGTAATCTCACGTTCAAGTTTTCCGAGATAATTTTCCCGCTCTTCCGCATATATCTGCTGCATATCTTCTTTTCTTCTGGCCAGCAGTTCAGCTTCAAGACTCCTGAAAGTCGCTCCTTCATTAAGGGTTATTTTGTCCCCGGGAAGCAAGAGAGTTTCAAGCCTTTCTATCTGGCTTTTTGTAAGTGAGGCTACAGGTTCAGGTCCTGGAGCAGGCGATGGTGAAGCTGATTTTGCTGTTTCAGGTTTGGGCCCAGATCCTTGTGTATTTACTGCTTCCTGTTCAGATATGGAGTTGTCAAGCGGTTTTGGGGCTCTTGCGATGGATTTAGGTAAGGCTTTTTTGACCTTTGGAGTAGAAACTACCTTTACTTTTACGCTGCTGCTGTCCTCACTTGCTTTTGTGAGAAAGTTATTGATATCCTCATCCGAAACCCTGCAGTATCGACAGGTTTTTTTGTACTTGTGGTGTCTGAGCGCCCTGGCTGTTCTGCTGCTTCTGGAGTTATTTACAACAAGTCGGTCTCCGCATGCCATTTCAATATATATCTTCCTTTTTGAGACCTCATGATGCTTAATTTTGTGGAGCATCCCGGTTCTGGACATCCAGAGTCCGGTTTTGGATATTAGATCATCTAATGGTTTTTTGTCCATAGTGTCACCCCTGGTGAATTAAAAGCCCGGATGATTTCCAAGAAACAGTATTTCAGAATCCCGGCTTACAGATCAATAAGCACGGAGTCAGCAATGCACTGACAGCTACCCGGAAAATAAAAATGATCCAAACAGCAGAAAAAGTTCATAGATTCTGGAAAACGTCTTCCAGATGCTATAAATATTTCAGCGGATGTTATGTATGCGCCATTCCGGGATTCAGAAACATGGCGGAAACCCCGGGAATCTAACCCGGCTGAACGGATTTAGAGTCCATTCGATCTACATGATCAGGTTTCCTCCTAGGTAAAATAGATTAAGCAAGGCGTTGTTTCCTTTATGTTGGTTTTATAATAATATAAAATATTATTGTTTGGTATATATGTTTGTTGGTGAAATCTGGACAAAAATAGAGTTTGTATTTATATTTATTGGATGAGATAATGTAGTTACAAGGTGTTGCAGTTCAGAGTGACAGTATATGTTACATTGTTTTCTCAACTCTTTCCCTCTTTTTTAGGGATATTTCCCGGAATATTTGAGTTTTCTTTTCACATGCTTCTATAGTTAGTATTTATATACATTTTACTTTGTGACCTCTTCATGCTTTTTCACACCTCATTCCAGTCGGTTGTGGAATTAATAGAGCTTGAATCCGTAATCTCTATTAAGGGAAATGATTACAATAAAAAAGGTCCTTAAGGGAGATAATCATAATAAAAAGATCCAGGACAAAAAGAGTCAATAAAAAGACAAAGGTTGACATTAAAAATAATCAATTATGAAAGAGTTAATAAAAAAGTCCGGGCCTAAGTGCCCGGAAAAACAATCATAAAGATTAATACATTTTTTTAAAGAGGAATCATTTTCTTTCCGTACATTTCGTTCAGTACCTGACCCATGGCAGCGTAAATTGCTGAAAATCCTGTAAAGATCCCTTCATAGCCAGCAATTTTAAGTATTCCAGCACCTGCAGGGCCCAGATAGTTGCCTGCTGCAAGCAGGAAGAACAGGATTGCAAGAGCCAGAAAAACAACCTGAAGAGCCCTCGTTGCTTTTAGTGTACCCACGAACATATAAAGGGTAAAAAGTCCCCACATGAAGAGATATGCAGCAAAGGGAAACGAGGTAGTAGCCAGCCCTGAATATATTTCAGACTTAGGGAGCAGGACAAGTCCCACAAGAGTCAACCAGAAAAGTCCATATGAAGTAAAAGCGGTTGTTCCAAAAGTATTACCCTTTTTCCATTCCATTATTCCGGCGATGACCTGAGCTAATCCACCATAGAAAAAGCCCATTGAAAGGATCATCGCGTTCATCGGATAGAAGCCTGCATTGTGTATATTCAAGAGCACAGTCGTCATTCCGAAACCCATCAAACCCAGAGGAGCAGGATTTGCGGTTAAATCCGTTAATTTTACATGACTAATGTCCATAATATCTTTAGTGTTTTGACTCATAAATTCCAATCCTCCTTCCTGTTAAACCGGAGATTTAGTCTGAACTTCCAATAGAAATTATGCTGGGACTCTAAGTCGTTTTTGAGGCACCTTTTTTGCGTTTTTCAGGAATATGTAATTATTAATACTTATACTTGAGGACTGTTTATATATTTTTGAAATATATAAAAATATAAAATCCTTATCTCGTAACGAACCATTTGAATCTCATAACAAGCTATTTATTAGCATGTGTGGAATTCCCTTGATATGACTCAGGCAAGAAAACCTCTTATGCTTATGATCCTTGATGGTTGGGGCTACAGAGAAACAAAAGAAGGAAATGCTATCCTTGCGGCCAGAACCCCAAACCTCAACCGACTGCAAAAAGAATACCCTTCCTGTTTTTTAGAGGCTTCAGGTGAGGCTGTTGGGCTTCCTGAAGGCCAGATGGGAAACTCAGAAGTCGGGCACCTTAATATCGGAGCTGGCAGAATAGTGTATCAGGATCTTACCCGGATCAATCTCTCCATAAGAGAAGGAGACTTCTTTGACAATCCTGCTTTTTTAGATGCGATCTCAAACGTGAAAACTCATAATTCAAGCCTGCATCTCATGGGACTTGTTTCCTATGGAGGCGTTCACAGTCACATGACTCACCTTTATGCTCTGATCAAACTTGCACAGGATAAAGGGATGGAAAAGGTGTATATACATGCTTTTCTGGATGGACGGGACGTTCCTCCGAAAGCTGCCCTTGAAGATATAAAAGAACTTACTGCCTTCTGCAGGGAGAATGGGAAAGCTAAGATTGCGACAGTATCGGGACGTTACTACGCTATGGACAGAGATAAACGCTGGGAGAGGACAAAACTTGCTTATGATGCCCTAACCCTTGGAGTCGCCCCATTTACAGTTCGGGATCCTGTGGCCGCAGTCTCTGAGGCATATAGCAGGGGAGAAACCGACGAGTTTGTAAAGCCCACTGTTGTAACAGATGTAGAAGGACAGCCTGTAGCCACCATAAAAGACAATGATTCAGTAATATTTTTCAATTTTAGACCAGATCGGGCACGGCAGCTTACCTGGGCTTTTATGAATCAAGATTTTGAGGATTTCCAGAGGGAAGCACGCCCACATGTACACTACGTCTGCATGGCGCAGTATGATGAAACTATGAACCTGCCCATTGCTTACCCTCCTGAAGAGCTGGAAAATGTGCTTGGGGAAGTGCTGAGCAAACAGGGGCTTATTCAGCTCCGTATTGCTGAGACTGAAAAATACGCTCATGTTACCTTTTTCCTGAATGGGGGAGTTGAAAAATGCTATGAAGGAGAAGATCGCTGTCTTACCCCCTCTCCAAAAATAGCAACTTACGACCTGAAACCCGAGATGAGCGCCTATGAGGTTACAGATGAAGTGATAAAAAGAATCAACTCAGGAAAATATGATATAATCATCCTAAACTTTGCAAATATGGATATGGTAGGACATACTGGGATTTTCGAAGCTGCAGTTACCGCAGTAGAAGCCGTTGACAGTTGTGTGGGGAGAATTGTGGAAGCTTTAAAGGAGGCAGGAGGTGTAGCACTTATAACTGCGGATCACGGAAATGCCGAACAAATGGAAGATCCGAAAACAGGAGAACCACATACTGCACATACTTCAAATCCAGTAAAATGTATTTACGTAGGAAACGGTGAGGTAAAAGCTCTTCAAGATGGAAAATTGTGCGATCTTTCACCAACTCTTCTTGAGCTTCTTGGCATAAAAAAACCTGAAGAAATGAAGGGAAAATCACTGATCGTAAAAACGTAATTCACGAAAAATCACCTAGCTTCCAAATTTAAATATTCTCTTTTTTATTTCTATTTCTTTTTCTTCCTTCTGTTTTATTTTCTCCCAGTAATAGATTTGATAAAAGAATATTTTTTAAAGATTAAATATCAGCAGCTACAATAGAGAAGCGCAGATACTTGGAATATTATAAATTCTTTAAATCTGCCTCAGGAGTTGACAGGAATGATAAAAATAACTACTCCTTGCCGGCTTCATTTGACCCTTATTGATATGAATGCTGAGATCGGAAGAGTTGATGGGGGAGCAGGACTTACCCTTTCCTCTCCGAATGTAAGAATCAAGGCAGAAAAAGCTGAAGAAATCAGAATCGATGGTCTGCAGGGATTCGCCGATAGGATGAAAAGAGCAGCAGAATCCCTGCTTCCTGCAGGCGAGGGGATAAGGATCGAAGTTGAAGAACTTATTCCTGCACATGTGGGCTTTGGGTCCGGAACTCAATCGTCTTTGGCTGCGGCAGCAGCGGTGAATGAACTGTATGGACTTGGGAAAAGTGTTAGAGAACTTGCATTTGCGGTAAAGAGAGGAGGAACATCAGGGATAGGAGTAACTGCTTTCGAGAAGGGGGGATTTATTGTTGACGGTGGGCACAGGTTCAAAGACAAGGGAGTTTTCATGCCCTCTGCCGCAAGCAAGGTTCCTCCAGGGCCAGTGCTCTTTAGAGAAGGTTTTCCTGAATGGGATATAGTTGTAGCGATACCTAATGAAAAAGGAGTTCATGATCAGGAGGAAATCAATCTCTTCAAGGAATTCTGTCCCCTCCCTATCGAGGAGGTCAGGGAAGTTGCTCATGTCGTGCTTATGCAGATGATGCCTGCGGTAATAGAACAGGATATTGAAAACTTTGGAGCTGCTATTAACCATGTTCAGACTGTGGGTTTCAATAAAAGAGAGAGCCTTATATGGCCTGATTTCGTGAAAAGTATTGCATCCTTCATGCGCAGTCGGAGTTATGGAGCTGGAGTGAGTTCTTTTGGACCTGTTGTTTACTCCCTTGTAGACAATAAGGCGGAAGGCAGACAACTTCAAGTGGAAGTCCAGAAGATGCTTGATGAATCCATTGGCGGAACTGCAATGATAACCAAGGTAAAAAATAGCGGGGCTGAGATTTCCAGAGTATAAGCTTTTAAAAGTTCTATTGAAATTCAGTGGGAATGAGAAGGCCAACTGTCGTGTTCATGTTCCAAAAACTGATGGAAGGACTCTCCAGAGAAACCCAGAGGGTCTACATGCACGATTACATTTGAAAGATAATTCAGTCCATGTAACATTTTGTGCCTCACTTCTACTGCAATTTCATGGCCTTCTTTTACAGATAGCTCCGGGTCTACTGAAATATTTACCTCCGCATAGAGTCTGTGCCCTAACCAGCGAACTCTTACTTCAGTCACGTCACCTACTCTCTCTACTTTGCTGATTACCTGTCGGATTTCGTCAACAATTTCAGGTTCCACTCCATCAAGCATCCGGGAAAATACGGACTTGCCAGCATCCCAGACTATCCTGAGGATTGCAATTGTAATAAGAAGCCCTATTAGTGGATCTGCAAGTGGATATCCAATCCAGACTCCAACCGCTCCGAAAAGTACTGCGAGACTGGTAAATCCGTCAACTCGTGCATGGTAACCGTCGGCGACAAGAGCCGCACTTCCGATCTCTTTTCCTACTTTTACTCTGAATCTTGCAACTAATTCATTACCCAGAAAGCCAACAACTGAAGCTATGGCTACAGCTCCGAGAAACTCTACGGGTTGAGGAGTAAGGAGCCCTGAGAGCGATTCGTAGACAGCAAAAACTGCGCTTAGAGATATTAAGAAAATAATTAACAAACCTGCAAGATCTTCTGCTCTGCCGTAACCATAAGTAAAACGGCTGTTTGGCTTCTTTCTGGAAAGAAGAAAAGCAAAACCCAGGGGTATTCCAGTTGCGGCATCCCCAAAATTATGAATTGTATCGGCAAGAAGGGCTACACTTCCCGAGGCCCAGACAACCAGGATCTGAAATAGAGCTGTGACCATCAGTCCGACAAATGACCACTTGACTGCATGAAGTCCTCTGGAAGTTGACAGAAACTCGGGATCCACAACTCCATGAAAATGAGTATATGGGTGTTCTTTTTGAGAAGATTCCAGACCTTCTTTTGCCAGTTTCAAACCTCCCTGCCGTTATACTTTATGGAGAAGTTTATGTGCCTAAAGATAAAAAATAATTTGATTAAAACTAATTTTAATCCCGCTGCGTTTTTGAATAGAAATTCCGTTAAAATTTCGTTAGAACCACTGGTCAAGGGTTTTTTGCCTGGCTCCTGAAGCAGCTTTAAGGCGTTCTGCAGCTTTTTCAATCCTTTCAGCAGAAAAGTCACGTTCTTCGGAAAGGAATTTTATAAGTCTCTCTGAGTCCGGTTTGCACCATTTGATTTCGTAGTTGTCAGTGACCTCAGGATGGATAAAAAACTCTCTTACCTGTTCCAAAGCTTCAATTTCTATCCCTTTTTCGCGAAGTAAAGCATGTATGTCTCCATGCTTTTTTATAAGTTTAAGAGCAGTCTTAGGACCAATTTTTTCCAGACCTTTATTGTAATCGGTGCCAACACAGATCGCAATATCGATAAGTTGTTCCCTGCTAATCCCAAGGGCTTTCAGAGACTCATCCAGTTCAATGATTTCAGGCTCAATATCAACATAAGCATTCTTTCCAGGAAGTTTGCGTTTCCCTGTAACAGCCAGGTTCCTGACAACGGTTCTGGCTCCAAAAAGAAAAGAATCGTAGTCCTGAGAAGCAACACAGCTGGCATCTTTTTTGAGAACCATGTATGCAGCCTGTGCTTCTCCTTCACAGGGAGCCTGAATAAAAGGAATTCCCATAATGCCAAGAAGGTATTTGGAATCTTCTACAATCTCCAGGTTTACCTTCGAAGAGGCCTGGGCATATTTGTAAGCAGCTTTAATATCTCCTTCGATCTTTGCACTTTCCCATTTCTCCATTGCGGACTCTCGTATCTCTCTCCTTTTGTTCAGAGTCTCAAGTTTCAGATCAGGAGGCTTTCCATCAAAAACAAAAATAGGTTTGATACCTGCTTCAACAAGGCTAGTTGTCCGGTAGAGCAGACCTGATAGGTGGGAAGTTACCCTTCCTCCTGAATCGACCAGAGGAGTTCCGTCTCTCTGCCGGATAATGCTTAAAAACTGGTGCAGTGTATTAAAAGCGTCAACTGCGACTATCTGGTTTGAGAGATCTGAAAGCTCAACTCTTCTTTTCTGGAGCAGAACGCCTATGTCTGTACCCATGTTTACCCTCAAATATCTGAACTTGTTTTAAGATTCGCCTTTAGTCTTAGCTTTAATTTATTTCTCACTATATTGCCCTTCTAATTATTTTATGGGCATACATATCAAACGTATATATCAAAGGTATTTTACTGCGATGCCTGTTATTGTTAACACATATTTTATTGTACTGAAAATTATACTTACAAAGGGTTACAGTCATTCTTAAATTTCATATAGAAGGCTGTAGCTGGTCGGAAAAACAGAGAAAAAACATTTAAGTCTAAAATTATGTCACATTTGCCTTTTTGAGAAGCAGTTAAAGCTCTCCAGTAAATAGAACGAAAAGAGATATGAACTTTATGAAGTTTACAAGCTTATGCAGATACTAAAAGGATCAGGCAGTCGTGTCAAGGCGGACATCAATTACCGAATCTTCATTTGCCTCAATTTTGGATATTGTCAATAAATTACCTTTTCTTTCAAGCAAAGTCGCTTTTGTGACTTGAACCTGATGACCATCGACTTGTTTTCTGCTGTTGTTTTTGTGAATAACCAGGAGTCTCTGGCCCATTTCAGCCCCTTCTCCTATTTTGGAAACAATATTTCGTATTACCTGTTCAAAATCAGAATAAATCAAAATTTCCGACTTATTTGCAACCTTTTTAATAATGCCAATCGGTTCCAGATTAAGGTGCATATCCGCTTTCCTTCTCTACCTGCTTACACAAGTAATCAAATTATACTAACTCTGAGTAATAATAACTTGCTATATAGAATATCTGATCGATTATATTTATAGGGAGTTTGATTTCAGATATTCCTTTGTACTACATAATAACCAATATATATACCTTACGAGACTATGGGGCTTGCTTCTGGAACGCGTCTTTTGATGCTAATTAAATGTGAAAAATTAGCATATTTTGATATTAATTTGGTGGTAAGTATGCTTAAATTAAGGTTCAAAATATGGTGAAATTCTCACTTCTTTCTAAAAAATTATTATTTAGCTTTCCTTTTTTATTGAATCTGTAATATATCCCCTAAAAGAAAAAGCTCAATGCTTGTCTGGAATAGGAAAAAATTAGAGTGAAAAATGAGTTTATTAATTAATGGTACTTTCTACGGTTGAATTCATAAACCGCATTATCAACTTTGCTTGAGAGCTCATTCATACGCTCTTCGATTTTCGCTCCTGAACTCTCAATGTTGACCTTAAGAGTGCGGTCTTTTGCTTCCATTTTATCTTCGAACTCCTGAAGCTTATTGTTAATAGAAATGAGCATAACGGCTAATGTTCCAACCAGAACCATCACCGAAAGAATAATTAGGGGATTTGTGGGTTTGTACGAAAACCTTCTAAGCCACTCAAAAGATAGAAGAAAGGATGACAGAACCATCACAACAAGAAATACTGTATCTCTAGTCTCCATTGTACACCTCTAACGTACTGTAGAAATTCTTTACATACACCTGATTTTTTTAATACTGCATATTTCAAAATTATTAGCGGAGATACTTTCATTAAAGTATCAGTCTAAATAGTATTCTATTTCATGGGGGCCTTATTTCTATTCAATTTGAGGAACTGCGAAACGATCCCATAATCTAGTGAATTGACACTCTAAATCCGTAACCTGACATGGAACGAAATTACCTGCTCTTTATGAAGCATTTTTCGGGGTGGATAAGAAAAACTCCAGGCGAGCTGCTAATTGAAGCCGAGCAGTAAGTTAAATCTGCTAAACTGATGAGACAGCGCAATATAAAAAAGTATCTAATTGGATTTGGGAAATACCGGCTGGGATAGAGAGAAAATGCCGATCTGACCTTCAAGAGTCATTTAACCGGACTCAAAAGTTTTTATCAGACATTTGATCCGAGGTTCCAAACTTGCCACGAGTATGGAAGAAGGCACATCCGTTAGAAGAGATTACAGATACTGCCGAGAACCTGCAAAAAATCCTCAAGTTTTGCAATCCTCTCTGCGAAGAGTTCCTTCTTATTAGGGCTTCAAGTGACTTCTAAGCAAACGAAATCAGGGTATTGAAGGTGAACATACTTTAAAGCAGGTTATGACCCTGAAACTGAAATTACAACCCTGGACTTACTTGCTTCGTTTTTAAGGAAAATCGGGATCGAAGAGAATCAAGCCTTTATTTCCTCGTATTTTCAGGTGCTTCTATTGCCTTCTGATTAATTAATATTTTAGCTCTCAATTTCCCTAAAAATTAGTCTCAGGAAATGTGAAATACATATTCCTGATGAAAATATTTGTCAAAGTGTCTTGATCGAGTTTTTAATCTCCTTTTTGATCTATCAGGCACTATGATTAAATCCAAAATATGATAAACTTCAATTCATGCGGCGACAGCGGCCGCCATTGCGACCGGGGAATGGACATCGACGATATAGCTGTAGTGGAATCCACATGTTGTTTCACCTCCCATCTTAACCCCTCTTTTTCTAAAGTATTTATGACCTGCATTCTATTTTAATTATTTGCGTATGTCTATATGTGAAAATAAATATTTCCAAACTTCTAAAATACTTTCTTTTTACTACTGGTGGCTCAGCTTTCTTTTATATTAATAAGAATATCATAAAACAGCAGGAGGAAAGAAGAGGAGTAGTTGGGAGAGAATAAGACAATATTTCCTAATCCTGTTTGTGATTCTATTATCAAGGGTTTAATATAGTTGGAAAAGAAGGATGAACGATTCTTTTTACTCTTTGACCGAACAAGCTTTTTATAACCCAACTTCCGATTTTTCAATATGTCTTCTCGTGGTCTTATTACAAGTGCAATATACTTAATTTTCTTTTGGGTTATGAGTTGGGGAACTTTTGCTTTTATTCTCCCGGCGTCTTTTTGGGAACTTCCAGAGATAGTTGTTATTATAGGGTATGTTTTAGTGTGTTACGCGCTTTTAAGTATTGCAGAAAAGATAAAAGACTTTTTCAAGATGGGATAGTATAGAAAAAGACTAATATGTTTTTGCAGCTGGACAAATTCCAGATTATTGTAAAAGAGAATAAATAACTTTCACTCATTTAAGTGTTTACTGTATTGTATTTTACTCTTTTTCCATTTTGTATATTTTTTACACTAAATAACTCTACTATATAATATTTTGGATAAACTATTTATGTATATTTTTTACATCTTGTTGTAATATCTTCATTTTACGCAAAAATCGGCAATTATATGAAGACGAATTGACACAGCAGGGGCTTTGGTAGAAGTTCCCGGTCATAACAGTGTCTGAATAATGAAAAAGTAGTTTTCTGGTTAATGGGTTTATATCAAAAAAATAAACACAAATAAATCGAGAAAGAAGTCAAACAAGACACTAAATATATAAAGGAATAAAAAAGGCATACTGTTAAGAAATAAGGAGTTTAACACTTGAGTTCCAGCGAACAATCACTTAAAGATTATTTACCGATTCTCTGCATGGGAGGATTTATCCTTATAGTGCAGATTCTTGCACTGTTGTTGTCCACTCCCATGGAAGTTAATGATATGCAGGCTTTTGAGGATCCTACCCAGGTGTCTAATTCTATCTATTATTTAGGACTGATCCTTGCTTTCACTGTTTTCGTCTTGATAGCAATAAAGAAGAATATTAAATGGGTTATCACCCTCTCAATATATTTTGCCATAATAAGCACTCTATACTATGTAATATTCGCTCTGTTAACCCTCTTTCCATCTCTTTCCGGGTTTGAAACCGTTATCTCAGCTATACTTTCAACAGTAATAACAGTGGTGCTTTACAAATATCCAGAATGGTACATAATTGACCTTGTGGGAATCTGCATTGCAGGAGGAGTCAGTGCTTTGATAGGGATTTCCCTTTCTGTTATCCCCGTGATAATTCTGCTGGTGCTTCTCGCAATCTATGATGCCATTTCTGTGTACAAAACAAAGCATATGATAACTATGGCCGAAGGAATCATGGATTTAAAACTTCCTATTCTGTTCGTAATTCCAAAGCACTCGAATTATTCTTTCCTGAAGGAAAGTTTCAAAGAAGGGGAAAAACGGGAAGCCTTTTTCATGGGGCTTGGAGATGCCGTTATGCCTACTTTACTGGTAGTTTCGGCAGCCGTTTTCATGCAAAGCAACGGAGGAATCTCATTACCAGTGCTTGGGGCAATGCTTGGAACCCTCGCAGGGCATGTGGTACTTTCTATACTTGTAATGAGAGGAAACCCTCAGGCCGGGCTTCCGTTCCTGAATTCCGGAGTAATTCTTGGATTTTTCGTCGGCGTTCTGCTTTCAGGAGCATCAATAACATGAAGTGAAATTTTACCTTCTGTATTTTCATTTTTTATAAAATTACATTTTTCTGTTATTTTCTGATTTTTCGCAAAGATTTTTTATTTTACAGATTAATCATTTGACATGGTCAAAAGAATCGCAGTGGTCTTTGATAGTGCTGGAACTCTTCTCCGTATGTACAGGGTTGCAAAGGAAGCCAGCACCGGAACTCTTCTTGAAAATATCGAGAGCACTGCTATTGTCTCTAAAAAAAATGGTTGCGGGCTTGTAGCTTTGAATACCGAAAAAGAGGTCATCCTGCGCTCAGGAAGAAATATGTCTTTATTTGAGTTTATAAGTAATTACGGAGTTTCAATAGGCATAAGCTGTTCAAAAGGGAAGTTCACTCCGGAAGTCGCGTGTGAGATCATAAGGGGGACTTCCATCCAGATGGGGGATGTACATGATGTACTCGAAGCAGTCACATCTCGTTGTCCCGATAGTATCTATCTTGCGGCAGGTCTGATAATAGACTCGGAAGCAGGAAAAATACCGTACGTCCTTAGCACGGGAGGGCAGGTATTCAGTAAGACTTTGCAAACAATCCAATCGCTTCATGCAATGGAGATAGATATATATATAGCGTCTGGAGACAGAATGTCCGCCCTCCTGAAACTGGCAGAGTTAGTAAATATTCCCCGGGAAAGAGTCTTCGCCTTTGCAGATCCATTTAAGAAGGAGAAAGTAGTGGTTGAACTTAAAAACCAGTATGAGAAAGTAGTTATGGTAGGGGACGGAATTAACGATATCCTGGCTTTCAGGGCAGCAGATGTGGGAATAATGACAACGCAGCAGGGAGACAAAAGGCCCGAAGAACTCAGAGAAGCAGCAAGTGTAGTGCTTGATGACATAATTAAAGTTGTGGATGTGGTAAAAGGATTATAACCAGTAGAAATCTAGCAAAATCTTCCTTTGATCTTGGTTTTAGATGTTAACAGTGAAAAAATAATGCGTTATGTTTATGTAATGTTTATTCTTATGTAGTTGTTGCCCATATGTGTGAAATCTATTGTTTATAATTCGTATATTACTCGAAGTAATTATTTTTCGCGTTTGAAATATATGCCCAGGTAGGCGAGGAACAGCCACCAGAAAGAGTCATTTGCAGCTCGTAATTGCGGAGGAAAATTCATGCCAGTATTTATTGAGGTTAAAAATCTAACCGTAGATTTTGACGGTCTTAAAGCTCTGAAAAACGTAAATTTAAGCATCAACGAAGGGGAAATAGTTGGCATTCTTGGAAAAAGTGGATCGGGAAAAACGATCCTGATGCATGTGTTGCGTGGGACTGAATCTTTCGAAAACATCTCAGGTGAGGTAATTTACCATCTGGCCCGCTGCGAGAAATGTGGATATGTGGATCGCCCTAGCAAGAAAGGCCAGAAGTGTCCGGTCTGTGGAGGGTCACTCGAAGCTTTTGAAGCAGATTTCGTTAAACTTTCCCTTTACGATCCTGTGAGGAAAGACATTACCAAAAAAATTGCAATCATGCTCCAGCGTACTTTTGCCCTTTATGGGGATGAAAGAGTCCTTGTAAACGTTATAAACTCCTTAAATGAAATAGGTTACACCGGACAGGATTCCATGAAAAAAGCGGTCGAACTGCTGGAAGAGGTTAATCTAAGTCACCGCATGATGCATGTTGCAAGAGAGCTTTCAGGTGGAGAAAAGCAGAGAGTTGTACTTGCAAGACAGCTCGTAAGAAATCCCTTACTTCTGCTAGCTGACGAGCCCACAGGTACCCTTGATCCCATGACTGCAAAACTGGTTCATGATGCTATGATCAAGGCAGTAAGGAGTTACAATATGAGCATGGTCCTTACTTCCCACTGGCCTGAAGTCATTGAGAAACTGGCAGATAAAGCTGTTCTACTTGAAAATGGAGAGGTCATACAGGAAGGGAACCCCCTTGAAGTATCTGCAGTCTTTATGCAGAATATCTGCATGACGAAACAGGAAAAAAGTACGATGGTTGGGGACCCTATTATCAGGGTAAGAGACCTCTCTAAACGCTATATTTCAGTAGATCGCGGCGTAGTAAGAGCTGTAGATAACATTTCTTTTGATGTAAAAGAGGGAGAAATCTTCGGGCTAGTTGGAGTCAGTGGAGCAGGTAAGACTACAACCTCAAAGATTATTATGGGAATTTTACCCCCTACATCTGGAGAAATTGAGGTCCGTGTGGGAGACGAGTGGGTTGATATGACCAAACTGGGAGTGGAAAATAAAGGAAGGGCAACCAAATATATGGGATTCCTTCACCAGGAATACGGTCTTTATACTCACAGCTCAGTAATAGACAATCTTACTGAGTCCATTAGCCTTGATCTGCCTTTTGAACTTGGTGTCAGAAAAGCCGTCATTACTCTCAAGGCTGCAGGCTTTGAAGGAAATAAGGCAAAGGCCATTTTGCCCAAGATGACTGACGAAATGAGTGAAGGGGAGAGGCATAGGATTGCGCTGGCACAGGTTCTTATTAAGGAACCCAGAATCGTTATCATGGATGAACCGACAGGAACAATGGATCCGATTACCAAAGTCTCGGTAACAAACTCCATCCTTAAAGCCAGGGAAGAAGTAGGAGAAACCTTTGTAATTGTCTCTCATGACATGGATTTCGTAAACGAGATCTGTGACCGTGTAGCACTTATGCGTTACGGGAAGATAGTAGCTATAGGGAAACCAGAAAGCGTATTATCCCAGCTTACAGAAGAAGAAAGGCTCGAAGCTGCAGAAGAAATATAAATATGCTGGCACCTCTTAGTATAGAAAAATACTACATGAGGTGCCGATTACGAGTAATGAGATCAGCGTAGAGGTGAACGGTCAAAAATTTATTTTGCCTGCAGACTCTACCCTTGGAGACGCCCTAGAAGTTTCCAGAGCCAACTATATAGCCGGTACAGCTATTGGAATTCTGAAAGAGGCCGGTGAAAGAAGAGCGGAAATAGTCACCGAATACGCTATCAATACTCCTAAAGGGGAATTCAGGATAGAAATCAAAAATCCTGAGTCACCATCAGGAAAACTATGGGCTAAGCATTTTAAGGAGTATGAAGGGAAAACTGTTCACTGGGCTAGCCTCGAAGCTCTGGCATTCGGGCCTTTTGAAGCCGAGATTAAGCCCTCACGTGAGGTAATGAGCTTTGAAGCTTTTGATGTCCTGTTCGGAGCAGGCGGTTTCGATTCCAGCAATACTCATCTGATCTTTTCAAGAAAAAAACACTCTGCTGAGTATGGGGCTTCTGAAGATGGGATTTTTGCAACAGTTGTGACCGGGAGAAAAATTCTTTCCAGACTTTCAAAAGAGGACTCAATCCTGAACATTGAGCCGATTATAGAATGGGAGCAAATATCTGAAAAAACCTGTACCACTGATCTTTCTACTCCTCTTGATGACGGAAACAGTGTATTTACTTATTTTGAGGTAGAGCTTTCCAGAAATGCCCCAAAAGGAGCAGAACAATTCTATGCCCTTACCCGTGAAGGAACACTTTCTGTAGACGTTATTACCAGCTCTTTTATTTCGGATGATACCCTTAAAGGAGAACCTGTTCCTTATGAAAATTTTGAGCCTAGAAATGAAGGGGTTATTTCAATCCGGACAGTTGGATACGGAACAGGCAGGACCTATCTCTCCAAAGAAGACAGGCCTTCCAGTCTTGTGCATTCCGTTGTAGGGAAGGTGACAAAGGGGCTTGAGCTTATTAAGCTTGGGGAAAAGGGACAGAAACTCTCAGTTGAAAATCTTCCTCCGCAAATAGTTCTTCTTGGGCACAGCTTTGAAGAGGTCGAGCCTGTACTTTCTGTTATCGGAATAGAACTTATAAAGGATGGATACACTGGAGAAGACGCAATAATCGTCAAACAGGACCCTCCTACAACTTTAGAAATTTTGGGTGAAGCTAAGGTAACTGCATATGCAGTTTCCAGAGCAAAACTTATTGAAATTGAACTTTACCCTGAAAAAGCCCCGAAATCTGTAGACTTTTTCCGCCATGCCCTTGAACTTAAGACAAAAACCGTTGGGAAATTGCCTGTACATATGATCTACGATGACACTTACCTCTTCAAAACGGAAAAGGAAGTTGTGAAATATAAAGAGATCCTTCCCGAAAACACACCTGCTGAGAAGGTACACGGTGGGGAAATAGGAATTACAAACCAGGCGGCAAAGAGGATGGGCACTATCGGAGTCAAACTTGAAGACGATGACCTCTTCGGTCCAACCGGAGAAAAATTTTCTTCCACCAATATCATCGGCAGGATAGTTAATCCTGAGAAACTTAAGGGCATTAAAAAGGGAGATGCTATATACGTGAGTGAAGTCACACACACGGAGAATTAGAACTTCCAAATAAGCTGCTGACTATCACTAAAAGCAAAATAAAAAATGAATTCGTTTGTAAATATATTTGTCCAATATAATTAGATACTTGAGCTGATTCACATGTGTGGATTTATTGCAGGTCAAGTCTCCCGAAACTAAGGAGAGACGAAAGATGGCTGAAACAAAAGAAGAAGAGATTACAAAGTACATCGTAATCAGTTCGGATAAAGTGCTGCCTTCAGATGCAGCTATGAAAATTTATGAGTCAGAATTTCCTATTACTGTAAAGGAAACCTGTTTTGGACTTATTGTTACAGGACCAAAAAAAGATATCCTGGCAGTGGTTGAAGAGATTCGGCAAATGGATAAAAACCACATTTTCGTAAAAGATAGGGGATTTCCTGCAGGAGATCAGAGGCGATGTAGGGCAAGCCGGGGAGGGGGCCCACGGCCTGGCTTCCACTTCTTGAGGGAAGAAGTAGAGATGCTCCCTGCAATAGGGGATGCACTTGATGAACTGGAAGCAAAGGAATCTGTAAAAGAAAAGAGAACGGAAAAAAGCAGGCTTAAAGTTTCCGACTTGGAAAAAGTTATTGAAGAAGAGCTTGCGAGGTGAATTTTTTGGCAAAGGTTTTCATTTACCCTATAAACAGTCTTATTCTAGCTGACCTTGTTGAGCGTTTTGGGCACAAGCCCCTTACCATGATGAACCAAATACGAGAAAAAGTTACAAACATCAGCCTGGATTCTCCTCCTGTAAATATCACCCCTGAAGATCCTAAATTGGGTCTTAAATACGCTGCAATTGAAGTGCCGGCTGGTGTAAGAGGAAGAATGGCCCTCATAGGTCCCCTTATAGAAGAAACAGAAGCTGCGATTATAGTTGAAAACCCTCCCGCTAACTTTGGCTGTGTAGGCTGTAACCGCACAAATGAACTGATGAAATATTTGGTCCGCTCAAAAGGTATTCCTGTACTCGAGGTAAAGTATCCCGAGTCTGACGATGAAGCTCGCGAGTTTGTAAATAAGATCGCAGAATTTCTAAAATCGTTGCCTGAAGAAAAGCCTGAAGGAAATGAAGAGAAGAAAGAGATAGACCAGGCAGAAAAGGAGGATAAGGGATGAGTACTGAAGAATCTGGACTTGTCAAGATTGCCCTGGTGTCCTGCGGCTCTGAATATGCCGGGGTTCAGCCTGAGTTTGATGAAGCAGCAGCCAAAGTGCATGCAAAATTTGTTTACCCTGAGATTGACGTTGCAGCCATAGATACTATAGGCAGGGATTTCGGGCTTGAAGTTGCAAGCGGAGACCTGAGGCTTATGATGGCGCGGGCAAAAGCTGTTGTTGAAGGCACAACCAATGTGGACGGGGTTTTCATTACTACCTGTTTCCGCTGCGCTGAAGGAGCTATTGTTCGAAACGAGGTCAGAAGGTACATCCACAGGCACTCCCGCATCCCAGTTATTAGTTATTCTTTTACTGAAAGTACCAGTGCAGGTACCCTTCTCACTCGCCTGGAAGCTCTGACTACCATTGTCCGACGCAGGCACCTTCTTACAAGGGAGGTTCAGACAGGACTGACTGCCGGAATAGACTCAGGGTCAACAACTACAAAAGCAGTTGTAATGAGGGACAACAAAATAATAGGCACGGGCTGGGTACCTACGACAAAAGTCCTTGAAAGCGCTGAAGAAGCCTATTCTATTGCCCTTAAAGAAGCTGGAGTGTCCAGGGAGGAAATCCAGGCTTTAGGTACTACAGGATATGGACGATTTCTTATAGGGAACCATTTAAAAGCCCAGCTTATTCAGGAAGAAATTACCGTCAACTCGAAAGGAGCGGTTTACCTTGCAAACAAGCAGAAAGGCCCAGCAACAGTTATCGATATAGGCGGGATGGATAACAAGGCAATCTCGGTTGAAGATGGAATTCCCGGAATGTTTACTATGGGTGGGATCTGTGCAGGCGCTTCAGGGCGTTTCTTTGAGATGATCTCAAAAAGACTTGGTGTAGACATTACCGAACTCGGAGCGCTGGCGGTCAAAGGGATGCACGAAAACGTGTCCATGAATAGTTATTGTATAGTTTTTGGGATACAGTCTCTTGTAAATTCTCTTGCCAAAGGAGCTACGCCTGAAGACGTGGCAGCTGCTGCCTGTTTTAGTGTTGTTGAACAGATTTATGAGCAACAGTTACAGGAAGTAGATGTAAGAGAACCTTTGATTCTTGTGGGAGGATCTTCTCTGATTGAAGGAGTTCCAAAAGCTCTGGGAAGGCTTCTTAAGATCGATGTCCTTGTACCTGAAAAATCTCATCTTATAGGGGCAGTAGGAGCAGCTCTGCTTGCTTCAGGGTTTATTGAGGAGTGAGGAAAGAATGGATTCTCTTGAGACCTTTGTTGTCGAGTCCGCAATTGCTTCGGAGCAGGAATTTTACAGGAAAATTATCGAGGACAATCTTTTAAGTCTCAAGCTTGCCCCGGCAATCGGAAGAATCAAGGTATTGCTGAGACCTGAGGATTCTCTTTTTCAGATGGCAATAATTCTCAGGGATGTAGGTACCAAGGTTACGACAATAGACATTGCCGATGTGGATGCAAAACCAGTTGCAGGTGAGATAATTATCTCTATTAAAAAAGAGCAGTATATTCCTGAGCTACTGGGCAAACTCTGGGAACGTTATGGAAAAGCTAATATCAGTCAACCTGACCGCTGGACTGTGGCTATAATTACAGATAAGCCCGAGGAAGAAGCGGATTTTATTAAAGAAATGATGGTTGCAGATCCCAGGCATAGGCTTCATGAAAACCTTGTAGATTTCGCGATAAGGGTCACTCCAGAGGGTTTCAGAGTTCGCTACCATTTATTCAAAGATAACCGATTCATCTTTGTAGCGTCTGAGGAAGCATTACAACATGAATGGATCGAAGAGGCAGGGGTAATGCTCGAAGAACTGATGGAAGGAGGGAAAAAATAAATGGCTGTGCTCCGACCTTATCTTTATACCGGCGGTGTCCACAAACATGGACTCTTAATCGAGCTGCTGGAAGACCTTGGAGGCTACATAATTCAAAAAGTAGTTACGGGGACTGAAGTTAACCTTATTATGCTGATTCCTGAAAAGGACATTGAAATAGTAAAAAAACAATCTGACGAACTGCTTGGTGTTCTCATAGAAGCTCCCCTTACGGGGGTAGAAATCGCAGTTGTTTCTCCAACTCTTGCTTCCCATCACCTCCCACATTCAGCCTGTGATATCGCAGAGTATCTACGCCACCCTGGAGCCAATACAAACATGATAGGGCTTGCGAGAGGTATGGGGCGTAGAGTTTCTTTGTCTATGGACTACGAAAGGAAACTTATCAATGAGCATGATATTGCAGTTTTCACATTCGGATCTTTCAGTGACTGCATTATAAATAAGAAGCCAAAACTCTTCGAGGGAATTGAAGTACCAATTGTAGTGACAGGTGGGCCTGATCTGAAAACCGAGGAAGTTTCTGGAGCAGATCTCTACGTTGGAAATATCGGAAGGACCTCTCACAGATTAAGAAAGACAGAAGAGGTTAACGCCCTTGACAAATTAAATGAAGAAATTGGGAAGATTGCTGACGATATCCGGAAACAGCAGGCAAAAGATCCCCTTGCAGTGATTCCTGCAAGAGTGATGAAGGAAATAGAAAATCAGGTTCCTGAGATCCAGAAAGTGCTTTCTCCCGCTCCTCTTACCCTTCAGCTGGATGGAGTTCGAGTCAAACTTCCATATGACGAATTCCATGAAAAAATCGAAAAGCTTGAATTCGATGAAGGAGTTACCCTTTCAGAGCTGGCGAATATTTCCAGATCAAAAATGAAAAATTATATATTGATAAAAATCAAATCTAAATCTGACGTTGGTTTTGCAATTTGACCCGGATTCTGTTGTGTTAAGATATATTCACTTTACATTTTTACTGGGTTCGTGTGTTTTTCACTTATCCTTTGAACTGTAAAGCCTGACCTGGAAAACGGTGTCTGAACCATGTTTCCACGTTAATGTATGCTGGTGGTTTCGTATGGAACTTGAGGATATTGTGGAAATTTTAAAAAAAGACCCTGAAAAAGCTGTTCCAGAACTTCTTGAGGATGTTCGGAAGCAGTACGGTGAAGTTCCTTATATCATGAACTTCATGAAAGATCTCCCTGAGATTTTTATCCCGAAAACACTTTATGACAACGCCATTATGAGGGAATTTAAAACTCTCGATCCGGAAACAGTAGAACTCATCTCTATAGGGGTAGCTTCTGCCCTTCGCTGCGATCACTGCCTGAAAATGCATATCAGAATTGCAAAAAGGAAAGGAATCAAGAAAGAAAGCATTTTTAATGCTATTATGATAGGAGCATCTATCTCTAATGCTGCAGTGCTTGCAGAAAGTACAAGGGCTCTTGCATCTGAATTTCCAGGCGATGAAAACGATGGAGACGAGGGGGCAGAAAAAGAAGAACACTGCTTTGATCCAAACTGTGAGATATGTAATATCTCTAAAGCTACTCTTAAATAAAGAGATGATTCGATAAATACATCAGTTCTGTTTTTGTGAGTTTTGTAAATTCAGCTAGTGATGTCGGCTTGTGGGATCTAATTTGATTTTTCAAAGAATGCTTTCCTTATTGGACACTACTTTAAATTTACATCATATGTTGATATAGTATACTTAAACATAGTTTATTCAATAATATAATAAACGATAGCTACTCGGTTACTAACTAACTGGTAACCTATTATCTCTGAATTTCAGGATCAATTAATCACTTATGAGGAAGGATGGTTTATATTAGTCGAAACCGAGCTCATGGGATAAAATTATTTTTTGTACTTTTATTAATAATGCTATTTTTATCCTTCGATGCAACAGCAGTTGAGGAGAATCAGGAGATAATTTTGGAGTATCCTTGGGATCATTCTCCTATTAGAGTATACATAGATAATGAAAGCGTACCTGAGCATTATAGTCCTACCTATTACACACAAATTGAGAAAGCTCTTGAATACTGGGAGGAGGGAGGTAATGGAAAACTAAAATACGCCCCAGTTTTTGAGATTGTTAATTCCGAAGAAGCCGATATTCGAATACGATGGGTAGAGAACTTGGAAATTGTCGAAGGGGCCCCTTCTGGAGTTGCCGGTTATGCAAACCCCAGTATAGTCAATAGAAGGTTTTCAAAAGTGGATATAGTGCTTGAAGTGGGGAACTATAAGGGTAAGTCCTGGCGCCAGTATGGGGATGAAACAATGTTTACAATTGCAAAGCATGAGCTGGGACATGCTCTTGGATTAGGACACAGCAGTGCCACAGGAGACATCATGTATCCTAAATACGAAATGAGGGACGACATAGACCCGATCCTCCTGACGAAGTATGGCCCTCTGCTGCGTACAGCAATTTATGCGGCTGTTGGGGCAATTGTATTCCTCTTTGTAAGCTGGCTACTTAGCAGGAGAAAAAGGAAAGAACTTGAGGACGAGTATCTTAAGTAAGGCTCTGCATTGCAACGAAGAGAGCTTTAAAATAAATATATCTTCAAAATAACTAAACTAAAGCTCATAAATGAAACTAAAGAGTAAAGTAGCATTTATTTATATAATTAAGTAAATAAAAATCCCTTTTGAGTTAAATGGAGGATTCAGAAGCTTTTTTATTTTCTGTAATATGCCTTTTGAAAAAGTCTTTGAAATGAGTTGGAAGAGTATTCATTTCCAGAATACTGTCAAGAGAGATCCATGCATATTCTATGTGTTCATAACTTAATTTTACATCAGCAATGACATAGCCGCAATTATAGACGATAGCAATTACTTTTTTTTCTGGAAGCTCAAAGATAATGTCCCCTGCAATTTCTCCGGGAACAATTGAAATTCCAGTTTCCTCCCAGACTTCACGCACAATAGCATCTTCAAGAGTTTCTCCTGATCCCAGTTTTCCACCAGGTATATCCCATTTTCCCGGATTAGTATGAGAATTCTCCGAACGCCTGAGAAGCAGGAATTCTCCTTTCTCATTACGGAGAATAGCATATACGGAAATAATATAAGGTTTCTCCAGATTCATACATAATATGTGAGATTTCCCTATCTTAAAGGCTGGCTCCTTTAAGATCCTCAGGATATAATCTTTCATTAAAAGGGCAGAAAAAATAAGTGACAAAAATTTAAAGTGACAAAAATTTATAGACAATGATTATTGTTTCTTAACTCATTTTATAAATATTAAGCATTTCCTCTCTTTAGCTTCTTAATCTAAGGGACTATATTTCTGAGATTTGTTTTTACTGAAAAGAGGACAGGAACGTCCACTTCATGGAAATGGAATTTTGGAGATGGAACATATTCAACAGTCAGGAACTCTAAACACAAATACATTAAAACTGGAGAATACATCGTCAAATTAATAGTAAAGAATGCTAAAGGCAGTAAGATCAAAACAATGTCAGGATATATCCAAAATCCAAAAATGAGCATCTTAAATTAAAAAACAAACGAAATTTCAGTATCTCGTCACTGTAATCAGCGGGGCTTCGAGGGAAGTAAAAAATTATAAGTTAGAAGTGC
>CAZLNG010000005.1:0-71739 GCA_964560735.1 uncultured Methanosarcinales archaeon
TGAATGTTAGCGCTTTTTTCAGGATAAATGTGGAATTTGCCTACTAAAACAAGAATGTGAGGATGTTAACGGTTGACTTTAAAAACGATGTTTAGATGTGAGATTGCCTGTGAAGATGCCGCGAATACCTTGGAGATATAAATGAAGAAGAAAATGAAAAAGAGGCTCTTCTCTGGTTCGAGTAAGTTGAAAATAATTGCTTAGTAAAGGTTTTCAGGCCAAAAAAGAAAATTTGGCATAACTTTAATCACGCAATTGGCCTGTCACCATGCTACCCTATATCCGAAAATAGTATCTTGACATTCTTGGCAAAGTCCAGAACTCTTGAATTCCTTAATAAAAACTTCGTTTCTAAATTCGTCTTTGTTCACTTTTTCCGCACATAAAGGACATTTACACTCTGGACGTTTGCACTCTTTGACTCTCAAAATTCCTTGTTTAAACCCAATTCCTCGTTTAAAACCTAATGACCTTAGAAAGCTCTTTTTTTCTATGTTTATGTTCATCAGCTCTACAACTCCATGATCAATATGTCGCTTCCATACAACCACCCAAAAATGAGAAGCAAAACACAGGTGGCTCCATTCTCTCAGCTTAAATGCCGAATATTCGGCATCCTTATCAACAAAAAGTTATGGCTATATGCTTGAGTTAATGTTTCAATCTTTGTTTTAGGGATCTCGCTCGCGAATTTTTTTAATCCAAAAAAAAGTAGGATCCTTCTAATTTTTCAATACTTGTTTTAATGGATATTATTCGCGCATATAATAATACAGATACCAATATAAATTTATTGATTTTTTAATTTTTTTTGAGGGTTAAATTAGCTCTTAAAATCCCTGATCTAATATTACACTGTATGTTCACTATTTAAATTGCCTTCATACACCCATGGTTATTTCTGCTGGAAAAATTAGATCTAAAGTGGTTTTCGGGATAATAAAAAAAGATGCCACATGTGAGGAAAATAGAGGAAAGTTTTCATAACTTATACTAATTTTTTAAACGTTAAATAGGGGCTAGTTTTTCACATTTAGGGTATGAGCTCTTCAGAGGTGATCTGATAGGGTCTCAGATAAGAGAACTATTTTTAACCAAATTTAGAGGTTCTGTGTGAGTTGCAAGTATACATGAAGAGCTTGCCTGTAGAAGGACCAGCTGCATAAAAAGGATGAACAAATAGAAAAGTTAAATGAGAACATTCGCAAGCGAGTTGTCCATATTAATTTTTTTTCCAAATAGCGAATTCCCAAAAAAGATTGCCATCCATTATGGAGCTGACCCTGTTGAAATTCTTCACTTTGAAGGAGTAAGGGACATATTTTTGCTCATCACTTTCAGCTTTTTGATTGCTGAAATAGTTGCCAGTGATTGTTTGTAAATCTTGTCTTCGTAATAACTAATGATTTCATCAACGGGAGCCGCAAGAGAATAAATCTTCATCGGCCTTCCTTTTCCAGGCTTTTTTTCCGAGCGCACACTGATCCAGGATTGGTTGTGCATTAGCCTCATTACAAGACTGACTTCGGGTTGCCTTAATCCTGTACTTATTTCAATTTCCCGGGATGAGGCCTCGTCTACATTCATAAGATATGCCATGGTTGTAGCGACATTTCTTGACATTCCGAGATTCCTTAACGTTTCAATAAAAATATGGTCTTCTTCGTCCAACATTTTTACTTCTAAGTCTTTCATGATAACCCCGCGATATTTCTACTTTTATAGATACTTTGTCAGCTTAAAAGATACTTTTATAATTACTCATTAAAGTTTATAATACTTTATAAATGTTTTCAAAATATGTCATTTACATGGTCAAAGGTACCATATTGAAATTTTGAAGTAATAAAAACGTTTTTTCTTTATTCATTGATTAACCACGTAACATGATCTAGAAATCCCCTACAACCTCGTCATAAGGCTTGAAGCTGAGTCTGGATATGTTTTTGTTCACCCCGAAGGCACTTTAAGCTTAATAGAAGATTAGATTTACTTCTTTTTCATTATTTTTTATCATAGAATATGCATCCTTTGCGCTCGAAGAGGCATTCTATTCTCTGAGATGGGTTCAATGTTGTCCTTTTCTGGTTGACTTACCTTTATTATTTTGAGTCGCGGCTTCATATCTGAGGCATTTTTTGAAATCAGTTACTGTACAGTATTCAGATCTTTCTTCTTCGGTCGGGTTGTAATCTTTTGGGCCGGCTTTACATATGTCTGGTTTGGGGAGTAGTTTTGTACCAGGAAATGCGATTTGAGTGCTTCTTGGATGTCCGAGAAATTTGCATTGCGTGTGAATATCTCCTGTTAATACTTGAATATATTAAGAAGTTCTTTGTATATAGAATAAAGGTTGTCTTAATACAGCATGCGAATGCTGTATGTACCTGAAATTTTAATAGGTTTTCTGGCAAATTTTTGCTCAAGGATCGAAGTAAAACTTAATAGCGATTTTAGAAGACTATATAATGAAGCTAATAAAGAATATAATGAGAAAATATGGTAATCCAAAGAGAATTCTAGTGTTAAAATATGCTTATCAGTTATAGGGAATTTGAGAAAACTATACAAGCTATTACTCGAAGGGACTATGAATCGAAAGACTGTCTTGGCTAAAATAGATGAATTAGCATTAATCTATGAAAATGGGATATTATCACATCCCTATTGGTATATCTCGCCGAATAAAAGGTATTTAATTGTGATCCACGATGAATTATTTCACGGAAAGTCAGAACTCAAATTGACATTAAATGAGGTCGCAGCCTTATTATTGACCCATAATTTAATCGAATTAGATTAACTATCGAAGAAATTAGCTAGTAAGATCCACTAAAACCAGAATTAAATTAGTACATGCGGCAGGGGAATCTGAGACAACATTTTTACACATCTATCCAAAGGCGAATAAACTTCACATACCCTAACCACGAACACATACTGGAAGCCACGTAAAAGGCCAGGGATATCACTTGTAGCCAGATGGATGAATATATCTGGAAAATTCCACAACGCAATTAAAACGAGTAAAATATACTTCTGTGTCAGCACGTAAGGGCAAAGCTTCTGGGATATGTGGAAAACTGACGCGAACTTACTCTTTGCTTTCAGCTGGGTACGCCAGCACAATTTTGATTTATACTCATAAGAGATTCCGAAGCGTCTGCTGAATTTGTATCTTCCCGAATCATTTCTTTTGACAAACAATCTCACATCAAAGCTTTTCTGAAGAAGGATGCTAGAAAAATTTAAAAATAAAGAGAAATGTGTAACTATTGATATTTTTTAATAATGTTGAGGGAAATCTAATTCCTCCCGGATGATCAGTTCGAGGGGGTATGCTTCACAGTCTGTTATTTTCATAAGTAAGGGGGAAACAACAAAATGAATAAATTTATATCAGTCGCACTGGCTGCTCTTATGGTCTTAATTTTATTTGCAGTAGACACTGCAAGTGCAACAGAAATTGTTGAAATAAATGCTGTTGGAAATAATTATGGATATGATGGGTGGTCCGATGAACAGTATCCGTTAATCGATTTATTTGGAGATAAATATGTTCCACTGTTCACCAGTAACGGAAATGTCTGGAATTGTCGAGTTGACAAACTTGCAAAGTTAGTTCTTGACAGTGACATAAACTACACCCTGAGAACTGGAGATAAAATCGAACTTGGTGATGGCTATATCCTCGAAGCCAAGCAGTTCGATGTCGATGGTAAAAAGGTTTGGCTCGAGTTTTCAAAAGATGGTCAGTACATTGATGACCAAATCATTAATGCCTATGGGGCTGCCGCTGAAAAGACATGGAATGTTGCCCTTGATAATATTCAAAATGAAAACAACGTTGTTGTCATGAAAGTTCACGTTAACCAGATCATTCCAGATGTTTCCGGCAGTATTGCACAGATCGACGGCGTCTGGATCATTGACTATTCAAATACCATGACTCTTAAACTTGATGACAAATTAGGGGCATTCAAACTTACGGAAATTAACGGAGAAAAGCTTGTTTTTGAGTTTGTAGATGATCAACCAGCTCTCAACGAAATTCGAATTCCCACCAATGAATCATCAAAGGGATATCCTTCTATCTACGAGGACAGGATCGTATGGGCAGACTTGCGTAATGGGCTGGGCGTCTACATGTACGACCTCTCCACTTCCAAGGAAACCCAGATTACCACAAATGAATCCTGGAACGATGGTCCTGCTATCTATGGAAATCGGATAGTATGGCAGAGTAACAGCATTGGAAACTGGAGTAATGGTGACATCTATTTGTACGATCTCTCCACTTCTAAGAAAACAAGGATCACAAACGACAGTTCAAATCAGCAGGATCCTGCTATCTATGAGGACAGGATAGTATGGGCAGATTGGCGCAATGATAAAGGAAATGGGAGTAATGGTGACATCTATTTTTATGAACTCTCCACTTCCAAGGAAATCCAGATAACCACTAATGAATCGGGTCAGGGGGCCCCTGCTATCTATAAGGACAGAGTTGTGTGGTCGGATATGCGTAACGGGAATTCAGATATCTATATGTACAATATCACCACTTCGGAGGAAACCCAGATCACAAACAATGAAGCAGATCAGTATTCTCCTGAGACATATGGGGAAATAATCGTATGGACAGATTGGCGCAATGGAAACTCGGACATCTACATATATGATATAACCACTTCCAGAGAAACCCAGATCACAAGCAATGAATTCAATCAGTACTCTCCTGCTGTCTACGGGGACAGGATAGTGTGGGAGGATGAACGCAATGGAATATTGGATGAATTTGGGCGCATTGGAAACTATGATATTTACATGTACAACATTTCCACCTCAACTGAAACCCAGATCACTACCAATAAAGCAGACCAGATGGAACCATTTATCTATGGGAACAGGATCTTTTGGATAGATAAACGCAGTCAATACACAGGTACCCATAGAAACTCAGATATCTATATGTTCACTATTTCAGGAGAGGAAAACGAACTAAATAAACCTACTTCAGACTTTAGTACTAATGTCACTGAAGGTTATGCCCCTCTTTCTGTGCAGTTTACAGACTTGTCAGAAAATGCACCAGGAAGAAACTGGGAATTTGAAGATGATGGAAAAGTAGATTCTACAGAAAAAAATCCGGTTCATGTGTACATAGTACCAGGGAAGTATACCGTTAAACTCATCTCATTCAATGCAAACGGAACGGCTTCAAAACTTGCTACAATAACGGTCCTACAGCAAGTACTTCCTGTTGCAAACTTCACCAGTAACGTTACTTCAGGAACTGAACCTTTGAGCGTCTCCTTCATTGACAGCAGCACAGGAACACCAACAGAGTGGAACTGGGACTTTGGAGACGGAACAAATTCAACCCAGCAGAATCCAGAGCATACTTATTCTGCAACAGGAAACTATACAGTATTGCTTACAGCAACCAATGCTGCAGGTAACAACAAAGCAACGAAATCAGATTATATAAAAGTGACAGCAGTTGTGCAAAAACCGATTGCAAACTTCAGCAGCAATGTCACTGAAGGTTATGCTCCACTTTCTGTGCAGTTTACGGATAGTAGCGTATTAAATGAGCTTCAAAGCTCTATACCACCGGCACCGCAAGTAATAACCCCTGAAGACAATGGAAAAAGCATAAGCCTCAACAATGGAGATACTTTTACCCTTAAACTTAAAGAGAATCCGGGTTTCACAGGCTACTCCTGGGAACTCAACATGAGTCTGGGGCTTATCATTCTCAGTGAAGAATATGAAAATCAAAATCCTCCGGATATGTATGATGGTCCATTGACTCGTTTAGTGGTAATTAAAGCCGTGTCTGAAGGCAGCCAGCAAGTAAAAGGAATATACAAACGATCATGGGAGAATACGACTGGTACGGAAAATAACTTTACACTTAATGTTACTAGCATTCCTTCGAATACGATATCATGGCTCTGGGACTTTGGAGACGGAACAAATTCAACCCAGCAAAATCCAATGCATACTTATTCCTCAAGAGGAAACTATACAGTAATACTGACAGTGGCAAATATAGCTGGTCAGAATACAAATACAGGCGAGATAACTGTAAAAACGGCTCTGCAAAAACCGACTGCTGCTTTCTCTGTATCCCCTACCTCGGGAACTGCACCTATGAAAGTTAAATTTACTGATATGAGTACAGGATCGCCAACTTCATGGAAATGGAGTTTTGGAGATGGAACATATTCAACAGCCAAAAACCCGAAACACACATACAGTAAAGCAGGAAAATATACTATAAGCTTAAAAGCAAAGAATGCTGCTGGAAGCGATAAGGTTGTTACACAATCCGGTTACATAAATGTTGTAAACCCTTTAAACTCTATTACTGCATATTTAGCATTCCTTCCCTCAAAGAAAGCGCCTTCGAATGTGCAATTCACTGAAAACTTCGCAGGATTGCACAGAGAGCGGAATTGAGTTTTGGAGAAGGGAGATATTTAGCAACCAAGAAATCTGTAAACACACATAAAGCAGGAAAATACACTGTCAGTTAATAATAAGAATGCTAAAGGCAGTAACACTAAAATAATAGTATAATATGTTGTGGTATCCGAAAAACGAACATTTTAATTGAAAAATTGATAAAAAGATAAGGCTGAAGGGTAATGGAGTCACAATTTAACCAACCAAACCCTTTAGCCTTTTTTAGAGCTACCCTTTTGCTTACAGATTTCAGTAACTAATTCCAATACCTTTTTCGAATCCAAATATACAAGAATCCAACACATCTATTTTTGACACTACTCCTCCCGAGCTTTCTACGTACGTATATCCAGTAACCACACTAAAGGAATACAAATCTCGATACAGCCTCCAAGATTTGTATATCCCAACTTATGGGAGCGAAGAAAGTGCAGGATTTTTAAGGGCCTGTTAGAGATAGACAAGTTTTTAACATCTTTAAATTTCACATTTGTAGAGTCTTTTAATAAAAGGAATAAAAGAGATATTTGCTGGTAAAATTGACTATAGCCGATGTGCTAAATTTGGCACATCGGGGAAAAAAGGAAATTTCATTATTGAAACCTTTATTTGAGCAATTTTGAACTATCTTGTAGAAGTAATGATATATCATTTCTTTTAGGGACCTTCTATATTTATGATCCATTCTGCCTGGATGTGAAATTAAGTATTCAAAAAACATCCATCGATATTCTTCGTCTACCCTTACTATGATAAATTATCTTCACTTCCTTCTCTTTTTGTCACTCCTGGATATGATCTTCACTAATCTGATCCTGTGACCGTGAGTTTGGTTCATAACCAAACCTTGCATACAAAGTATCCTGATCACATTAGATCTGTTTCTACATTGATGTGCCGCTAATGCATCAAAAATGATACGTTGTTAATTTTATCAGCTCCTGTTCACATCAAAACTATTTACCGATTTATAAATAAAAAATCACTTTAGTCAATAGAAAGAAAAGAGTCTTTAAATTTTAAATAACTTTCTCGATATTTAAAAATGTCACCTTAAGAGATTTAATTCAAAAATAAATACTAATGAGAAAGCGGAAACTTATGAAATATTGGTTAAAAAGCTTTAACTTTTGTTTGAAAAAAAAGATTAATTCGAAATACTAAGTATTTCATAAAGATTTATTCATATAGTCAAGAAATATTCTCATATGGAAAAATTAACCTAATAATAATGACTCTTATTTGGAAAAAAATCTTTATTTAATTTTATTTTTGAATTAAATCTTTTATATTACTTAATTATCAATAAAAGTCGAAATAAGGTCTCTAAATTAGCTAATATATGAAAATATTCTATTATATATATTTTATGTTTTAGATAATTTTTCTAAAAATTTTAAAGACTACTATTTGTAAGTATAACTAATTCTCTAGAGCTTATATAAATTAATATATATAGTTAGGTATACTCACAGGCGAGTAAAAGTAAGACTTTCTGGGGTCAAAACGAACGGTTAACCCCTGTTAATACTAAAATATTTGCTAAATTCATATAGATTGATTGAAGGTATTGAAAAAGGGATGTGTTAAAACATCTATTAGTGTATTTTCAATCAAGATATATTTTCGAAAAAAGAAAAACAAGATGAAAATAGAAAAACGTAGAAGAACACGATAAAATACTAAATAAGGTGAAATAAAATGATTTTCTTCAACGTCGTTAATTTCTTTAATGGCTTTGCAGGCCTTTGCGTAAATATCGGCTTCAAATAATCAATTCGTCTAAATTAGATGTAATCTAAAAGTAATAAAAATTAAACGAACAGATAACATAAAAGAGTGGAGGGAGCTTCAATGTCTATAATTTTTGAATACCTGTGCATTAGCAAGACCTTTGACATGACCAAATTCAGATACTTCCAGTGCTAAGATATAAAGACTGAACGAAAAACTGAATGAACACGAAGACTATAAGAGTGGAGGGAGTTTCAATGTCAATCATTTTTGAATACCTGTGCGTTAGCAAGACATTTAACATGGAATGGTTCAGATACTTCCAGTGCTAAGATATAAAAACTGAACGAAAAGCTGAATGAACACGAAGACTATAAGAGTGGAGGGAGTTTCAATGTCAATCATTTTTGAATACCTGTGCGTTAGCAAGACATTTAACATGGAATGGTTCAGATACTTCCAGTGTTAAGATATAAAAACTGAACGAAAAACTGAATGAATACGAAGACTATAAGAGTGGAGGGATAAAATGATATTCGCATTTAACCTTAACAACTTATTTGCAGTTCTTGCAGGCCTTAACATAAACTTCTGCTTTGAATTTTAAATAATTCAGCTGAAAATTTAAATTAATTGTAACTATTCAGGGTATAATTAGTGGCGCTCCTTTGAGCGCCGCTAGAATACTCTCCATAACAGGCAAATCATTCTTTCTGATTGTAGAAATGTACGCCCTAATTCTGCAGAAAGCTTCTGCTCCTTTTGTTGTTCTAAAGTTCCTGATATTTTCTGCTGTAGTTTCATCATCCTGATGTCCTTTCTGCCTGGTTATTCGCAAAAGAAACTTTCAAGTTCTTCAGTAATCCTAAAACTTTTCCTTGTGTTCTATAAACCTATCCAGCAGATTCCTTGCTTTGGTTTTCGAATCTTCCCACGGTTTCCCTGTTTTTCAGGATTTAGAGAAGGTGGGTTTTTTTTCAATTCCTTTCATGACTACAGCATCGAATCTGTCTTCTAACGCTTCAATTTACTCAAAATCTAACTCTTTGACTTGCTCTTTTCATTTATCAGTGTACTTTTTCATATCAGTTAACAGTTCATTCATCTCTTTAGCCATGCTGTTTATAATTCTCTTCAATTCCAGTAAGTTCTCTTTATAGATGAGCATTGCAAAGAGAGTGATCACAATCATAAACATTGTAAGGTTTCCATCCATAGGAATTGCTGTTCTCTTAAACTCGGGAAGAATTACCACAGAATCCATCGCTTCTGACCCCCCTTTTAGGGTGAGCTAAATAACAGGCGTATTTGTCATTAGAAGCTACATGAAGCCAATGTCTTTTTCCTTTAATCTTCATTCCAGTTTCATCACAATTGATTACAGGAGAAGTGATTAAATTCTCTCTAACCATGTTTTCAAATTCTTCTAAATTCCGGAAACATTCTCTTTCTGCTCTAATTATGGTAGTAGAACAGATTTTATTCCCATTACGTCACTAAAAAAACCATAGATCCTTTCATAGGGAATAAAATGATGGTTTTTAAAGTAAATTGCTGAAGCTAAAAGATTAGGACCATACTGGACTGGGTGTTTCACTGATCTGGAAAAAAGCCTTATTCAATATCCCACAGTGAGTACAGGTCTTAATCTGACTTCTATGTTCTGTAACAATAAGACTTACAGGAGGAATGTCAAAAATCTGTCTTTTCTCATAAGCTTCAACTTCACTATTTTCAAGAGAATGCCCACATTCTTTACAGCAGTTCAAAGAATGCTCTATTGCCTAATCAGGATCATGAACCATATCAAGAGTATATTCGGGATGACCTTCTTGACCTCCAGATTTTTTGTTACTCTTTTTACGGCGATTCTTGGAATTGGGTTTTTCTTTGACAAAATCAGTAGAAGGAGGATTACTGCTGTTTTGATTAACCGAGATTCTATAAACTTGACACGTTCTTAGATTTCAGCAATTTGAACAGCTTGTTTTTCTATGATAGTCTCCTCGAAAAGAGGAATAATTGTAGTATTTAAAATGTTACCTGGGTAGTTACTTTTATTTAGGGTTTATTTCTTTAATTACAATTTCTCAGAAATCAGCTTTTTCAATATCTCAGGTTTGATAGCCTTTAGCCTCAATATAATTGTGACTGGGTAAGCTTTTTGATTAATAAGCTTACCCTCTGGTTAACAGCCACCAATTTCAAAATATAACATCAAAGTATATATTTTTTTATGTTTGATCTGATCAAAAACATATTTGGAGCTGAGGAAATATGAATCACCTGATCATAGTCTATTTTTCATTATCATAAAACTATGAAAAGTTTATTTAAATTTTGAATTCGTTATATTTACTGGGAGGTAAAAATGCCATACGATATAAAAAGAGCAAGGAAAAAGTACCAAATCAGAATGGAGAAAAAGATTTGCTGAATTTGAAACAGACGAAACCGCCGAGTTGATCAGGCATTACTGTGGATCTAGAAAAAGGAAACTGTTGGGAGATGGATTAACGAAGACGAGTATATCTCTTTTATGGTATCAAAAGCAGGGGGAATACCCTATAAATTGTGGACGAGAGATGAACCGATTCCAATCTCACCTATATATGCCCGCACATTGATCAAAGCAAATCTAATAAGACGTATAAAATAATAAACGTGTGTCGTTCATTTGACCAGCGCTGTCACTCACCCAATTTAGTTCACCAATTCTGCCCAGGTCACTATATTTTTGAATTTTTTCCGCATGTTGAATTTTTTTTCTGCCTGTGAATCTACCTGAAATTTAAAGTAAGTTACTGATTACAAGAAAATAGACTGCCTGTGCATGTACCTGTCCTGACTTAGTTTTTCATTTCTTTAGCAAAGGCTGGGTAAGTAAGTACACCAATCTGAGAAATTTCAAACGAAGGTTCAAAGAGTACAGGTGGTAAATATTCTTTAAATGCATGTGACCCCACATAATCCGCAAAAATCTTTGAAAAGGATAAAATCTAAGGATTCTTTTTTAATTTTTGAAGAATTTATCTGAATTGTCTTTTCACTCTTTTTCTGCTCAACTAATCAACATTTGAGGCGTAGACTGCTGCAAGAAAAACAAAGCAGAAAGTAATAACAAAAACAAATGCCAGGAAACGAATAATGTAAAATTGAAATCTGGAATACTCATAAAAAGGCATAAAGTATATATGAATCCAAACTACAAAAAATTTACTAAGTTGTGAGCTATTCTGGAAGTTGTGAAGAATTTATATTGATATTTTTTCGGAAAACCGACATTAATTTTCCGATATAATCCACTGATAAAAAAGACAGTAATCTTCCAATTTTGGCACACCATCATAATTAAGACTATGATTTGGAATGAACGAGAGAGAGCAATAGAGACACTGGGAATAGAGTGCTCACGAGTCTTGAAGATATCTTATTTTTTGGATATGAGGCTCTCATTTTCTCCTTCTTCTTTTACTATCATTTAAAGAAACTTAAACTTAATCTGAAATCCTTATGGACAGTTCCCATGGAGCAGAAAGATTTAGATAGACTTCTTCCACCACTTACCGAAATCTGCCAGAGGCATGACCTCACAGATATCAAAGATCACTGCAGCGTATAACATTTTTGCGGCTCTCTCTCCTGCGAAACTGGCAGCCTGGCTTGGGATTATTTTATCACTGCTGGATGTTCTGAGAACACCAGTCTTGGTGCTTTATTGAAATATTCCATCAAGTTTGCTAGTGTCGCGTCAATGATCAAAGATTGAATGATTCTGAATTGTTGTAATATTTTATACGACATTTTACTGTGGACTCGACACTAGCATCTCCTATCTCCTTTGAATAGTATCGTCATTTATTTATTAAAAGGGAAGATGGACTATTTCGGATTGTTTTTATCATCCATTGAAAGATGCTCAGATTCGAATAGCTTTCCTTGGTTACCCGTAAAATAAAGACCCATAAAGATAGAAAAGTTATGAACTTATTTGAATAAACCAGAAATCTGTATTTTATCTCTTTTATAGCCAAAAAAGAGGATCATAAAGCGCAACATCTTGAAGTCATTTACATTTTTTGATTATTATTTTTACCTTCTTCAGAAATAATACCCATAACCAGAATTAGAAATAAACAAAAATCGAACTCAATCAGAAATCACAAAAGAATAAAAAACCTCAGGATTCAAGCTGGGGATTAGATCCTGAGAGATGAAACACCTTTCTGTGCTGGCTAATCCCCAGAAAATGTCTAATGACATACCTTTCCTGCTAGTTCAGGCAGAAGTTTCTTTGTTCAGGATATAGGAAATCATTCCAGGGTTAAGTTTGCTTTCCCTTGAAACTTTTGTCTCAATATCCTCAACTGATTTGCCTTCTATTTTCATTTCCTTTATTTTTTCAATCACTGAAGAAGGAATGGTATAGTATTCGTTTATATCCTTCCTGTGCCCCCAGACATCTCCTTCGAGAAGCTGGATTCTCTGCATCTCA
Organism: uncultured Methanosarcinales archaeon; assembly: GCA_964560735.1. Classification (GTDB taxonomy): domain Archaea; phylum Halobacteriota; class Methanosarcinia; order Methanosarcinales; family Methanosarcinaceae; genus Methanosarcina. The sequence continues at coordinate 12,704 of CAZLNG010000005.1, forward strand.
AGGAACATTTGAATAGATTTGGAGACAGTATACATGTAAGATTTCGGCAGCTGAATTACCTCGACCTTCGGGCAGGTTTCAACAAGCCCGAAGATGTCTTTATTAGACGGCCTGAATGCCAGATGGACAATACGTTCATTAGGATTTAATGTAAAGATTTCTTCTCTTGAACTAACTACTCGAATTTTCATATTTTTACCCCAAGTTAATTTTTTTTAAAAGAACTTTAGTATAAAATATAGATATTGATTATAAATATATATCCCATTCAACTAAGATTATTTAGATAGTATTTCGGATCTATCATTAGATATATCATTTATATAACAGCTGATCTCAAAACTCAAAATTATGTCCTTATATTTCAAATTTGAAATTATCATTGATCTACTTATTAGGATAATAGTTATAAATTCTCGTTGATGTAGTAACAAAGTAGGTTTTGGGAGGAGCTCAACAGGACTTAAACAGTTTCCTACTTTGTGGTACCTTTGAACCCTGCCATTTGCCAGAAAAAAGAAAAACATAAGATAGAATCTGGACATAAGATAATATCTGAAGATTTATGAGATAGGAGCTGGTCTTAATGGGAGAAAACTCAGAGTTTAATCTGGCCCCCAATGAAAAATATTCATATCGATGCCAGAGCAAGGTAGATAAAAAAGCTGAAAGAGTACTTTCCCTACTGCCTGAATCAATAATAGAACGTACAAGAGACTGTATCCAGATAAACTTCGGAGGAGAAGAAGGTATTGTAATTCTTGTAACTCCAGAAGCAATTGAATTAAGGCTGCCAACTGTTGAATGGACTATGGGAGCCTATGGCCCGGTTGCTTCAAGCAGACTATGGAAGCGGGTTCAGGAAAGCGAAATTACTGACATAGAACTTGAAACTCTCCTCAATGAAGCTGTAAAGGAACGTCAAAAAGAGTACAAAAATTGCCGCTTTTGTAAAGCACGTTTTCCTCCTGAACATATGCATGGGGATGTATGCCATGGGTGTGCTGAGAAATATTTAGGAGTGGTACATTAATACAGGGTTTTAGAGCTTTAAGCGATGGTAATCGCGCCATGTGCACATATATCTAAACATATGCCACATTCATCACATTTATCTTTCATCACAAATGAAACATCATTATCATTTAGGGAAATTGCACGTGCAGGGCATTCGCCTATACAGCTTCCGCAACCAACGCAAGTGTCGGCATTAACTTTTACTACCATGGTTTTTACTCCTTATTTTATCGGTAAGTTAATTTCATTAGTTAATTCCATATACGCATATTGTTGATGATCTGTGTTGTCTAAGGGCTAAGTTAAAATTTCAGTAAATACAGCCTGGATGCATAATTATTTAAAGGCATTGTCTACAGGCTAGGAAGCTTATTTCCTATTTCTTACTTATTAATATAAAAATCTATTCAATTATATAAATATTCTGATTTTTTTAATGTCAGTAGACTGGGAAGTGATGCAATTGTAATCATTACCTGAATGAAAAAATAGGGTTCTTTAAAGTCTTCAGTGGATACATAATTTTAGAGCATGTCTACTTCTTATAAAATATAGTCTTCATTTTATACTTAATTCTCGCACCTGGGCTGGTTTTCTAGATTTTTTTTCTTTATGGCCTTCTAATGTTTACTCTTTTACGCAGAAGGGTGTTTCAGCGATTTTTTGCCAGAATACTGGCTTTCAATAAATGATTTTAAATTCATTTGTTTTTATATATTCTGAATTTAAAATTAAATGATTAAATATTGAATTTATGACTTGGGAATGAATGTTTTTTAAATGAATATAAGGGGAAGAGAATGGTGAAAATTAACAAAAAATTTTATTCGATAGTTTTAGCTTCAACAATCTTATTTTTTGTGTTTTCTATTTTAATTTCATCCATAGCATTAGCTTCCCAGGAAATCAGGCTCTCAGAGGATATTGGAGAGAATGGAGAACCTTCTATTTATGGTGATAAAGTGGTGTGGACATATTGGGATAAAATTCATCTTTATGACTTAAAAACCGGAAACGATACCATAATTAGTGTGCCTGAGCATTATTCTGCAGTACATCCTGCCATATATGATAATAAAATTGTATGCTGTCTTTATAATGTAAATGAGAACCCAGTTCGCGCCAGAACTTACGTGTATGATATACTTAATTCTACAAGTTCGCTGATCACAGAGAATGTGTCCTGTGCTTCTGATATTTACGGTGATAGAATTGTGTGGGCTACGGAGCGCAATTACAAGACAGATGTCTATATGTACGATCTTAACACTCTCAAGGAAACTCAGATCACTACCAGTGGCTCTGCAAGCAGTCCTGTCATTTATGACAACAAAATAGTGTGGGTGGACAATGGGCGCAATAGAATTGCTATTGATAAACATAACAATTCCATCAGTAGACCGGATATTTATATGTATGATCTCTCCACCAGGAAGGAAACTAGGATCAGCACTAGCGGAAAAGCATCAATTCCTACTATCTATGGTGACAGGATAGTATGGATGGATAGTCGCAATTCAGACTTTATAGGAAATGGGGATGTCTACATGTATAACCTCTCCACTAAGAAAGAAAGCCGGATCTCTTACAGCGGACATTCTTCTCCGTCTCTAGCAATCTATGGTGATAGGATAGTGTGGCAGGACTACCGTAATGGAAAAGAAGATATTTACATGTATAATCTCTCAACTCAGAAGGAGACTCAGATTACCACCAGCGGAAGTGCACACGATCCTGCTGTCTATGGAGACAGGATAGTGTATAGGGATAATCGTCAAAGATTGCCCCCTGGTGATGGTTATTTTAGTGATATCTATATGTATGATCTCACTGCTGGACACATAGAACCACAAGCTGGGTTTACATCCAATGTGACTTCTGGAACAGCACCTCTAAAGGTGTTATTCACTGATACCAGCACTGGTGGAGTACCAACTTCCTGGCACTGGGACACTGGTGATGGTATTTACTCAAAACATGCCATGAATGTAACCCAAACGTTTACAAACCCAGGGGTGTACAACGTTACTTTAACAGTTGCAAATGAAGCAGGCAATAGTACGGTAACGAAACCGAATTATATTACTGTAACTCCCCCAGAACCACCAGTGGCAGATTTTTATTCTAATGTAACCTCTGGAAAAGCACCTTTAATGGTGTCTTTCTATGGTAGAATTATTGACAAAGCTACAAGTAAAGGCGAGGAATCTATTTCTTGGTATTGGGATTTTGGCGATGGCATTTATTCAAAACACATTACGAATGCAATCCACACTACGGATGCAATCCACACATTTACAAAACCAGGGATTTACACAGTAAATCTTACCGTAGGAAATTTTGTGGGTAATAGTACAGCGACAAAGCCAAATTACATAGTCGTTATCGATCCAAAAGCTCCCGATGCAAATTTTAGTAGTGACATTATCGAGGGTTATGTTCCCCTGACGGTACAGTTTAATGACAATTCTCAAAATGCAACGTCAAGGGTATGGGACTTCGACAATAATGGAAAAACAGACTCAACCGATGTAAATCCTGTTTATAAATTTACAACGCCAGGAATCCATACTGTTAACCTGACAGTAAGAAATGCTTACGGCACTACCTCAAAAACTAATACAATAATTGTACTTACAGAAAATGAGATCCGGATTACAACCAGCGAATTAGCATCCCATCCTGATATCTATGGTAACAGAATAGTGTGGCAAGATTTTCGCAACGGAAACTACGATATCTACATGTACGATCTTTCCACTTCCAGGGAAACCAGGATCACTGCTAATGAATCAAATCAGACACATCCTTCACTCTACGGTGATAGAATAGTGTGGCAGGATGATCGTAATGGACAGTATGCCATCTATATGTACAATATATCTACTTCCAAAGAAACTCAAATAAGCATTAGCGGGCGCGCTCAGAGACCTAAAATCTATGGTGACAGGATAATGTGGATGGATTATCGAACTAGAAATCAGGGTATTTACGTGCACAACGTATCCACTTCAAAGGAAAGTCGGATAATTTCAGAAGGAGTACCACAGTTTATAAATATGGAAGGTAATTTGATAGTCTGGCATGATTTAAGATACATAAGTCCGGATATTTACATGTACGATCTATCCACTTCCAAGGAAACTCAAATAACCTCCAACGGAAAAGCAACATTCCCTAATGTCTATGGTGACAGGATAGTGTGGCAAGAGTGGCACAGTGAAGATGGCACCACCAACATCTGCATGTACAATTTATCTACTTCCAAGAAAACTCAGATTACTACCAATAAATCAAGTCAATACTCTCCCGCTATTTATGGTAACAAGATAGTATGGGAAGATTACCGCAACGAAAACATTAATATTTACATGTACGATCTCTCAACTCAGAAGGAGACTCAGATTACCACCAGCGGAGGAGCAGAAGATCCTGATATCTATGGAGACAGGATTGTATATAGGAAGTATAGTCGTCAAAGATTACCCCTTGATGATGTTTTTTTTAGTGATATCTATATGTATGATCTCATTGCTAGACCCACAGAACCACAAGCTGGATTTACATCCAATGTAACATCTTGAAAAGTACATCTAATGTTTTATAAGCTGGTCAAGTAAAATCGAAGCAATTGCATCCTGGTATTGGGATTTCGGCGATTCTACCAATTCAAAGGATGCCATGAATGCAACTTACACGTTTACAAAGCCAGGAAATTATACAGTCGGTTTAACTGTAGAAATGCTGCAGGGAGCAGTACAGCGACAAAGCCACGTTACATAGTTGTTACCGATCCTAGCACTTCGGTTGCAGACTTTAATAGCAAAATTACAGAAGGTTTGCTCCTCTGACGGTATAGTTTAACTATCTTTCCTAGAAAGTAACTTCAAGGACTAGGATTTCAATGGTAATGGACATCCCGGTTTAAATCATATGAACCGGTTTATGTCTATGCAAATCCTGGAATTTATACTTTTAACTGACCGAAAGATCTACCCGTACTAATCATTAATTTCTTTTTCAGAGCAACTTTTAAAAAATACGGTTGTGCATAATTTATACAAAAAAGAGTGGCATTTTTTGAAGATACTTATATCCCTCTACAAAAATACGAGGTATGGGATTCGAACGCACGATCTCCTACGAGACCAGGCTCTGAATCTGGCGCATTTGACCTGGCTGGGCAATCCTCGCAAATTGAGCGATATATTAACAAGCCTTTGAGTGAAGTCACTGTAAGATATCTATCAAAACTGATTATAACTTAAGGTAAAAATTATTTTTTAGTGCGAGGGATGGGATTCGAACCCACGAAATCCTTCGATACCAGATCTTAAGTCTGGCGCCTTTGACCGGGCTGGGCGACCCTCGCATATTGAAGGGTAGTTTTTTTATCTCTGCTTCTCTTATATCTCTTTACTTTTGTTCTTTTCGCTTGGGTTTACTTTAACATGTTTTTTACTCCAACATGTTGTATCTTAAGTCCGGAGCCTTTGACTGGGCTGGGCAACCCTCGCATTTGAGAAAAGAGAAGGTTTGTTTTTCAGCCGCAAAGATTTATTATTCGGATTTGCGGACATGCTTTAAATAAAGTTAAATTATTTAAAGTTTATTCTTTACCTTATGGAAATTACATTTCTTGGCACTGGAGTTGCGATCCCTCAGAAGGGTCGAGTACAGTCCGGAGTTTTTGCCAGACTTGAGGATAAGCCACTGCTTATTGATTGTGGAAGCGGCGTGTTGAGCAGGTTCCCTGAAGCTGGGCTTTCTCATACAGAGATAGACACTGTTTTACTCTCACATCTTCATCTGGATCACGTGGCTGACCTGCTTCCCCTTATAAAAGCAAACTGGCTCCGGGGAAAGACCGATATGAAGGTCTACGGGCCTCAAGGAACTGAGGACTGGTTTTCGATGGTCATTGCTGCATACGAATATATTTTAGATGAGGTAGAAGTTGACATTGTTGAGCTTCAGCCTGGAAAAGACTTTACTCCTGACGGTTTTGACTGTGAGATCACATGTACGGCAGCAAAGCATAGTGTCCCAACTCTGGCTTACCGCGTGACTGCCGAAGATGGAGAATTCGTCTATTCTGGAGATACAGAGCCAAGTAGGGACATCCTGGACCTTGCAATAGGAACCGACCTTCTTATTCATGAATGCTCTTTTCCTCCAGGCGTAAAAGTCACAAACCACACAACTCCAGGCACACTTGCAGAGCTACTGGAAGAGTATAGCAAAGAAATTGGAAGCATCTGCCTTACACACTTCTATCCTGACATGCGGGGGCACGAAAAAGAAGCTGTATCTCGTCTGAGAAGGTATTTCGACGGAGAAGTTATTCTTGCAGAGGATTTAATGAAACTCGAAATATAATACAATTTAGAAATAATTTTGGAAACATTTTGGGGAATTGCTTTGGAAATAATTTAAACTGTTGAACACATTTGTATTGCCAGAAAGCGGAGGAATCCTAAGATACTTGCAAATTTTCTTCATTCCTCCAGCTTTAAACTTGATGGGCTAAAAGGCTTATAATATTCTCAAAAGTCAGTAATTCAGGTTTAAAGCCCAAAAAATCTGAGAGGAAGACTCAATAAACTAGATTTTTTACTATATTGCTCTAAATATACATATCCTATTAAAATCCTATAATTAAAATAGCAGAAAAACAAATTAAACTTTTATTAGAAAAGGCTCTAAGATGCATTAAACCCGGGAACATAGCCCATTACCAGGTGATTATTATGGCAAGATTACTCTCTGAAACGGATATAGGTATTCTGAAAACGGTAGCTCCTGAATGTGAGGGATACCTCTGTTCAGGTTCAGGAATGACCTATCGTTCTATCCTTCCACCCCTAGCAAATCACTATTCGAAAGACGCTGATGATTTCCTTAGAAGGATAAAGTTACTGTCCAGATATGACCTTGAATACCTTGTCAGGCTTATCTTGTCAGGAGAAGAAAGCCTTGGCTGTGTACCATTTGAGTATATAGGCCTCTTCATAGGATATGTCTCTGAAACGCTTGGTGAAGAAATAGCGGTTCAGGTCAAGAATTCATACGAAAGATCAGAGTGTCCAGATTAAACGTAGCAGGCGTAACGACATTACTTAAATCTAAATATAACTAATTTTTAGTTACCACATACCTGGTGTAAATCCGCATATATTTATCATTCATTTATATATGTGGTCCAAAAATCTATAAGTATATAATATATTCCTGCATATTATATGAAATAAATTCAACAAAATTTTTTTACACTCTCCCATATTTATCTTCGAGTCTCTCTATATCATCTTCCCCAAGATAATCTCCCTGCGCGACCTCAATGAGAACAAGATTTTGACTGCCTATATTTTTAATCCGATGTATCTCATTTACGGGAATATCAACCGAATCACCGGAGAGAACCCGGAGCTTACCCTTGTTTTTAGTTACAAGTCCCTCGCCATTGATTATATACCAGTGTTCACTTCTGTGAGAATGGCGCTGAAGTGAGATCTCAGCCTGAGGCAGGATTGTAAGGTTTTTGACTTTATATCCAGACCTCTGCATAAGCACTTCATAAAATCCCCAGGGCCTTTTAGCCTTATTTTTACGTATTTCTAGAATTGTTTTGTATACCTTGATATAATCATCTACCATTCTATCAACGGAGAAATTTTTCTCCACACTTTCCCTGCATCTTTTACGGGATATGGTACCAATCTTCTGTACAGCTTTAGCAGCTTCATCCACGCTATTTACCAGAAACCCGGTCTCTCCATCTATAATAAGTTCAGGCATCGAACCTCTATTCATTGCAATTACCGGTGTACCGCTACCCATTGCTTCGACTACACCAAGTCCAAAGGCCTCATCGTAATTTATCATATGCAGTAAAGCGTACGCATTCGACAGAAGTTCCTTCTTGAATTCAGGATCTACATGCCCTTCGTAGATAATCTGCTCATTATCAATGTGGGGCTGAACTTCTTTTTCAAAATAAGTCTGATCCGCGATGAAACCTGCTATTCGAAGTCTTCGTCCTGTTTTTTTTGCGACTTCTATTGCTTCTTTTGCACCTTTGTCTTTGTGCAGGCGTGATAAAAAGAGGAGATAATCCTGCGGTTTCTCATTAAAATGAAGCCCTTGCATGTCAATTCCATGTCTGACGGTTGCTATGTAGTCCAGATCACGGCATCTGTAGGCATCACTTATGGATACATAAAAAGTTCTATTATTGTATTTTTTGTAAACAGGCAGAATCTTCCTTGAAGAAATCCCATGTATTGTCGTTACAACAGGCGTATCAACAAGCGCACTGTAGGTAAGAGGGAGATAATCAAAATGGTTATGGATTATATCGAACTCATTTGCCCTTTCAAAAACTTCAGATATATGCATACCCTCGTACACCTTTACTATCATATCCTTATTTTCTTCGTAAGGTCTTGGAGCGACTGCGTGAAGTTTGGCTTTTGTATGCGAATCAGCTGTCGCAAATAGCGTAACATCAAGACCCCTCTTTACCAGCCCTTCAGTCAATAAAGATACTACCGATTCCCAGGGACCATACTTTTTAGGTGGCGTACTCCAGGCTATCGGCGATAACATTGCAATTCTTATATTGATACCCCCAAAAAAATTCACACCCAATTTACGTTTAATTTCCCGAACTTGAATTTAACTTTCTCTTTAACTTTATTTTAATTTAGAATTGCCTTTTTTCGGATTATCGGAAGTTCCCATTTTCTCCTCAAACCACCTGCAGTATTCATCAGGGCACTGTTCCTCAGGGCACCCGTGGATATACTGCAGGACGTCGTTCACTTTTGCACTTGCCATTGATACGGAGGTATCCGCACTCCCATAATAAATGCGAATTTCGTCATTTACTAAGACCCACCCACAGGGGAAAACAACGTCATTAACATCTCCACTGCGTTCATACATTTCACGAGGCCCAAAAACCCATCCTTCTGACCTGTGCAGCACTTTCGTGGGGTCATCTGGATCAAGGAGAGCCATTCCCAGTCGATAACTTGCTTTAGCTGTTGTCTGACGTACCCCATGATACATAATTAACCACCCATCAGACACGCGGAGAGGCTGTGGGGATAAACCTATTTTCCGGGCGTCCCACCATCCACCCTCCCGAGCATACAGAAGAACCTCGTGTTCTCCCCAGTACTTCATGTCCGGGGAAAAAGAAATCCAGATATTTGCCTTTGCCCCACTTATTAGAGATACAGGCCTGTGCAGCATTGCCCACCTGCCATTAAACCTTACAGGAAAAACGGCAGAGTCTTTATTTTCTGGAGGAAGGGTGGCACCTATTCTCTCAAACCTGCGGAAATCCTCTGTAAAAGCAAGTGAAGTTAAAGGGCCTGAATCCGAAAAAGCCGTATACGATATAGCCCACTTTCCCATCTCGTCTATATAGGTTATACGCGGGTCTTCAATGCCATATATTTCTTCAGGATAGTTTACAGGATCCGGAAAAAATGTTGGTTCTGGGTCAATTTCCCAGCCGTCAACTCCATTCTTACTTCTGGCTATCGTGAAGTGAGAGAAGCCTCTATGGTCTTCAACACGCACCATTAAAAGAGTCATGCCATCAACTATTGCAGCTGCCGGGTTAAACACTGAGTGAGCTCGATAAGGCCAATCTTCAACAGTAAGTATCGGATTTTTCTTACACCTGATGAACAGTTCCCCATGGTCTTTCCAGATCATTTTATTTCCCTCACCCCACCTGATTTGAAGATTGCAGATCCTTTTTCTTCCAGAACTTCGTCATCTACAACTCCGTCATCTACAACTCCATCACTTACAACTCCGTCACTTACTCTGGACTGGAATGCTGTACTGACAGTTCCATCCATATGTTTCTTCAAAGAGCTTAATGCCATAAGGAAGCAAACTACGGACTCAGCTCCCTGATTGCAGTTTATCCCATCCGGGTTGAGACCATCACAAACTGCACCTGTTGAGTAGTCATACATAACTGCCTTTAAGCGATTTCTCCCCAGAAAGTATTCAAAAGAGTACTTTGCAAGTTCCAGATATTTTCTGTCCCTAACAATCTCATAAGCTGAAACATAAGCCTGAGTCAGATAACCTGCCTCTATAGGCTGCTGATCAAAAATGGGCTTTTCCCCAGAATAGGAGTACCAGCCGTGATTCCCAACTATATCAAAAAAGTTCCCGTTCCATTGGACCTCAGTAAGGAATTCCAGAGTAGAAAGACCAATTTTCCTGTATGTTCTGTCTTTCGTGTAATTATAAGCCAGTAAAAGGGCTTCACTTAATTTTGCATTACTGTAAGTGACTGTGGGCTCAAACCAGTTCCAGTCTTCTTTGAAATTAGCTTCGTAGAGATCTACCAGGGCATCTGCGTGGTTAATGAATACGGATTCAAAGGTTTCCCTGTCTACAAGAGAATCTATAAATTTGACAGCATCTCTACGGGAGACAAAGATAGATTCAAATTCATCTGTGTTAACCCCTGCTCTAAGCATTTCATATAAACCGCACATTGTATAAGCCCTTGCCCTTGGATAGCGTATTCTTTCCATTTCAGGTTCGGACCTGCTAAGAAGGGTGTGTGCAAGTGTGCGTATATTTTTTGACAGGTAAAGACAGCTTACTACATGCCCGAGCCCGTAGACAGCACGTCCAAGAGTATCTTCACTGCCTTTCTCATCCAGAAATTCCCTTTTATAGCTCATGAAGTTGTGAAAATGTCCCGTATCAGTCTGAGCATGTTCAAGAAAGCTCATGTATGTAGTAATTAACTTCCAGAGCTCATCGGCTTTCTTCTGACTGCCTATCAGCTGTGTCAGTGCAACAAGAGCCCTTCCTACATCATCGGTACTGTACCCATAATGGCGAGCTGGTACACCAAGATTGCTGTGCTGAATAACCCCCACGTCATCTGTCAATAACTTAAGGTAATCAAGTTTAACTTCAGGCAGCTGATTAGAAATGAAACCAAAACTATTTTGTATTCCAGAATAGGTACTGCAGTTCTTTAGAGCTTTACTGAAAGTCTTATTATATTCTTTTCCTACGTTTTTCCAGGTCATTTTTCTCCCAAAGTCGTATGCTTTCCTGCGCATTTTATCACACTCTTCCGGGTTTTCAATTAAGTATAAAAGGGAGTTTTTAAAGCCTTCCGTGTCTCCAAAATCTACAAGCAACCCGCGATTATCGGAAAGCATTTCCTGAGCATACCAGTAAGGAGTTGATACTATTGCTTTTCCCATACCTATGGCATAAGTCAGTGCCCCACTTACTATCTGCTCTCGGGAAAGATAAGGAGATGCATAAATATCACTGGCAAGGATATAATTACAGAGTTCTTCTTTTTCGACAAATTTGTCATGGAACACTACATTATTTTCAAGTCCGAGCTCAGAAACTTTCTTCTTAAGGTATTGCCTGTAAGCTTCTCCAAAATTCTTTTTGATTATAGGGTGAGTGGCACCGAGTATAATGTAAAGTAAGTCAGGATATTTATCTACAACTTCAGGAAGAGCGTCAAGAACATTTTCTATGCCTTTGTTCTGACTCAGCAAACCGAAAGTAAGAATAACTGGAGATCCTTTAAGATTCAGCATCCTTTTATATTTTTCACAGTTATTAAAGGGATAATCAGGCATCCCATGAAATATAAGTTCTATTTTGTCTTCAGGCGCCCTGTAAACATCTTTTAGTATGTCGACTGCATTTTGACTCATTACAATTAGCTTTGTGGAATATTTCATGAGCTTTTCAGTGGAAACCCGGTATTCTGGCTCAGGCTCCCGAATAGCAGTGTGCATTGTTGTTATTACAGGCTTGTTTATTCCTGATAATGTTGCGAAAATATAATCGCCAGCATTTCCCCAAAAAATCCCGAATTCGTGTTGAAGACATACAATATCAACATCAGATTGATTTATGTAATCCGCAGCCAGGTAATAGTCCTCAAGTTTATCCCTTTCAATTTGAAAAACAACTTCTTTCGGGTAGTTATAAGTTTCAGAAGGATCGTTCAAAGCAATAACTTCACACTGAACGTCCTTCTCTTCTCCAGAAACCGAATGTAAAAGATCAGAAGTGAATGTGGCAATTCCACACTCTTTTGGAACATAAGTCCCTATAAACATTACTTTAAGTTGTCTATGCAATTGATACCCCCAACATACTAAAATTCTATTTACTCCCCATTTTATTTAGTGATATAAGTTTCTCGAATCATGCCTTGCTACTTATCGATAATCTCAGTATTTTATCGATATAAAGTCCCGTTAATACTATTTAAGGAAGTATTAATTGGTAGACTTGATTCAATCTCTGAATAAAAATATACATGTTTACGATAGTACTAATTAAATTTAGTTCTACTTAGAGATTTATCGTTAGATCTATAGTTAATATTGATAAGAGATATTTCAATATCAGGTAACCGGATTATCAATAGATAAACAGTTACTAAAAGCAAGGAATTCAGAATACCCACCCAATAACTCACAGCATTAGATTCCAGTGAATGAATAGTAAAGTGCTGATTAGATTTACTAATTATATTCAATGCTATATAATATTAATCATAAATATAATTATAAAAGTAGGGCTTAATGGTGTAAAAACAAGCATCAAATGACCATGTTTAGGATATTTCTCAGAGAAAGAAATAAAAAAAAGTGATTATCGAAGGAGTCTTTTATTTACTGGAAATGTCAGAAAAACCTAATAAATGTTACGTGGAATTTTATGACCTGATAAAAAATTTTATTCAAATTTGACAAAGGATAAGTACTAAAAAAATATTGATGTGTTAGAAACTTCTTTTTATTTGCACAGTTCAAAATGCTATCATTCTTTGTTCCTGATATTTTTTATAAACACTGTTTTGATACAATGCTTTTTTATTTTTTAAAGAAGAGTTTGAATCTGGAACATTGCTTTATATTGCAAGGAAAATTAATTCCACATAGTTCATATGTGAAAGTCAAAGTGAGATGTGGAGAGATATTTTGAGAGCTATACCAGTTTCGGTCTGGAAAGAAGCAAAAACATGCCTCAAATGCATACATGGTAATTTTTTATATTTTACTTTACAGGCAGGCCTTATTGCAGCAAAAATTTTCGACCTCTGTACTTTCCCTGAGGTTATTGATTTACTCTGGCAAATATTTAAATTAAACACCAGAAGCCTAACTACAACAGAAGAAAAGGAAGCTAGAAAAGTATTTGGAGAGAGCATTAATTACTCAAAAATCCGTATCGACGAGTTTTCGTTCATCGCCTGGATTGGAGCAATAATGAACAGATGCCTGAAGATGGGTGTTACCACCTTTCACACCATAAATTTCAATCGAAAAATCCAGACTGAAGCAGGAAACGCCGATATGAAATGGCTTATTCATGAATTGACTCATATTGCTCAAATGGAACATTGTGGTTCGAAATATCTGGTCGAAGCAATTTATGCACAGGTTATGGAAGGATATGCATACAAACTTGGTTCAAAACCTCATTTAAGAGATTATAATCGGGAGCAACAAGCCTCTATTATTGCAGACTATTATGCTATATGCAGTATAGGGGGCTCGACTGAGACTTATAATCCCTATATCGCAGAGCTGAGAGCTGGAGAGTTATAAACGTTATATAAAGCCTGCAGGCAATTTAGTAGCAGATTTAATCAGTACATATCAATTACTCACGTTAAAAAATATCTAAGCTTTTTAATTAAATACACAATGTATAATAACCTCCATATCTACCAGTAATACCCTATGCCTTTTAGTTAAGGTATTGAGAATCTTTACTAAAGACTCTAGACAAGATCTAGAATTGTATTAGTGGGTACTAAGTAGATATGCCTGTTTATTCAAGGTCGAGCATCGAGTATCTATTATCTGTTTTTTTTGGTCATAGCTAGCATTTGGATCACTCTCATTTAAAATTCAATTTAAAAGATTTCTAAAAGAACATCAAATTAACTCAGTTTATGTTTTAAGCAATGCTAATAAGTAACAAAGATTAGTAAATGACTTAGATATATGATTATATATTATAGATATGATCTATTTAGTTAAAAGCTAGATATCTAATCAAAATTCTGGGTTAAATTTTTAAATTGTTTATAAAAATCTCAATTTGAATTAATATCATCCTTATAAACTTTTAGATAAACGAGTTTAATATTCCGTGAGAGAAATATTCTATGCAAAGCTATACAAAATTTAAGGAAATATGTGCTTTTCCACGTTTACCTCTTGAAGGCAATCTTGATGTCACTTATCGATGTAACAATAACTGCAGGCATTGCTGGGTAAGGCTTCCCCAACAAAGTATGGAAAAACTGAGAGAATTGAGTACAGATGAAATCAAGTTAATCATAGATGAAGCCAGAAGGCTGGGATGTACAAAGTGGTCAATTTCAGGTGGGGAGCCAATGTTGAGGCCTGATTTTCCTGAGATTTTTGAATACATTACTAAAAACTCTAGCTCATACTCCATAAACACCAATGGGACACTTATCACTCCTGAAATTGCTGAACTTATGAGAAGAAAGGGGAGAAAGATGATCGCCCTTTACGGTGCTACTGCGGAGGTACATGATCATATCACACGAAACCCTGGATCTTTCCAGGCAACAATGAAAGGATTAGACCTTCTCAGGGAAGCCGGAGCCGAATTTACTGTCCAGCTTATACCTATGAAAGATAATTATCATCAATTCAATGAGATGGTCGAACTGGCCAGATCACGTAGTCATAAATGGAGAGTTGGAGCAGCTTGGCTATTTCTATCTGCCGAGGGTGACCCTAAAAGAAATAAAGAAATAGAACTCCAGAGGCTCGATCCAAAGGACGTAATAGAACTGGATAAGCCAGAAATATCAGATGATAACAGACCAGATGAATTCGTACACTCTTCAGAAGATGATCGGTTCTTTGCCTCCTGCATAGATAAAAAACTTGACTTTCATATTGATTCCTACGGTTGTATGAGTTTCTGCTCTTTTATAAGAGATCCTAAACTCCGCTATAATCTACGGGAGGGTAATCTTCAGGATTGCTGGGAGACATTCATCCCGTCCCTTAAGGACAGAATAAAAGGAGGTCAGCAGTATAGGAATAACTGTGGCTCCTGTGATTTAAAAAATGAGTGTCGATGGTGTCCTGCATATGGATATCTGGAGCATAGAAACTTCTCGGCACCGATAAAATATCTATGCCAGGTAGCCAGGGAAGGCAGAAGATTCAGAGATGACTGGGAAAAAAACCATTGTCGTTACTTCAAATGCGCAGATATTACCATCAAGATAGAATATGACTTGCCAATAACAGAGAAGACTTTTCATCCTACATTCTCGCTCTTTCAAACAGATAATCCTGGTGAAGATAAGATCACAATTAAGCATCACTTTGAAGTGCCTAATCTGGATGGAAAGGATCTGGGAGAAGCGGTATATGAGAGAAAGGGATGGAAGGTATATAGAAAGGGAAATTCCTGGATATATTTAATCCCCTCAATGGGAAAGGAGAATACAAAAAAGGTAGCAATCTTCAATAAGGATCATACAAGAGCAAATGTATACAGAAATAATATAGTGATGACAGAGAATGAAGATCCAATCTCCTTTTATCTTGATGATATCTCCATTACTCAGATTTCTCTTGCTTATCTCCTTGCAGATAGAGAGGGCTTTTTCCTTCACTCAAGTGGCGTAGTTATTGACGGGAAAGGCATTCTCTTTGTTGGCCACTCAGGCGCAGGGAAATCAACACTAAGAAATATAGCTCTTCTGAAGGAGGGCATAGAACCTCTCTGCGACGATCGAAATGTACTGCGGAAGGGGCCGGCTGGGTACAAAATTTATGGCACATGGGCCTATAAGGATCTTCCAAATGTACAGGCAACTTCAGTGCCTTTGAGTGCCCTCATGTTTTTAGAACAGGCTAAGGAGAACTTGATTATTCCAATAGAAGACAGACTTGAAGTATCCAGAAGGCTTCTTCCATGTGTGATAAGACCTGTCGAAAGCACAGAGTGGTGGAACAAAACTTTAACTGTTGTGGATGAAATCGTTCGCGAGATTCCCTGTTATGTACTTAGATTCGATCTGACAGGTAGGATCATAAACCAACTGAAATCTCTTTGTCAGGAGTGTTGAAGATATGAGTGGATATGTAAGAGAAACTTTGGAAAGTCCTTTCCAGACTCAACCGCTTTTACTCAGTCTGGACATGGAATTGACTGAAAGATGTAATAACAACTGCATCCACTGTTATATCAATTTGCCTGCTACCGATTCGGCTAAAGAAAGAGAGCTCAATACCGAGGAGATTAAAAATATTCTTACGGAAGCAACCTCCCTTGGTTGCCTCACAGTGAGATTCACTGGCGGCGAACCGTTATTGCGTAGGGATTTCGAAGAGATCTATATCTTTGCCAGAAAGCTCGGTTTAAAGGTTCTGCTTTTCACAAATGCCACTCTTATTACGCCTCATCTGGCTGATCTTTTATCGAATATACCACCTCAGGAAAAAATAGAAGTGTCAATTTACGGCGTGTCTGAAAAGTCATATGAGAGCGTCACCAGAACTCCCGGCTCCTTTCAGGCAGCCATGAGGGGAATAGAACTTCTTTTTGATAGAGGCATTCCCTTTATTGTCAAGACTACCGTCCTGCCATCAAATAAGGATGAGTTGAGTGAGTTTGAAGAATGGGCATCTACTATCCCATGGATGGAAGATACTCCAACTTATTCTATTTTTTTTGATCTACGAGCTAGGCGTGACTCAGAGGATAAAAATGAGCAGATAAAGAAAATAAGGCTATCTCCTGAGGAAGGAGTTAAAATTCTAAGCAGAAATAGAAGTAAATACCTCCAGGAAATGAGACAGTTCTGTGCTAGGTTCACTAAAGTTAGAGGTGATGTGCTTTTCTCCTGTGGTCTGGGACACGGGGGGTGCATTGATTCCTACGGTAACTTTCAGCCATGTATGCCTCTTCGACATCCAGAAACTGTATACAATCTCAGAACCGGGTCTCTGCGAGAAGCTTTAATTGAATTTTTCCCAAGATTAAAGGAGAAAAAAACTGAAAATTCGGAGTATCTAAATAAATGTGGCCGATGCTTCTTAAAGGGGCTCTGTGAGCAGTGTCCGGGTAAATCATGGATGGAATATGGGAATTTGGACACTCCTGTAGATTATCTCTGTCTTGTAGCTCATGCCAGAGCTCTGGATCTTGGACTGTTAAAGGAAGGAGAAAAAGCCTGGGAAGTAAATGACTGGCAAGACAGAATAAATAATTTCATCGGTAAGAGTAACTGAAAATTTAAACTTCGGCTTTAGCTGTTATTCTATTTCTGATACTCTTTATTTTTAAATCGTTACATGGTTTTCAAATCTCATTTATCAGGAAGGCTTTGTTAAAGAGAAGTTACTGAGAAATTAAAGAATATTGAGTTTGCAAAACTATTCCGAAAAATCCTGCTAAAATAAGCTCTGTGCATAAATATTCGAAAATAACTATTCATAAGGACCAATCATTCGTTATGGTTTATATAAATTAATGTATTCTATATATACATCTCATTATACTCATCGGTCAGTAAGTTATACTTTTTGACCAGGAAAAAGAGATAACTAAAACGGAGTTGATTGGGGAAACTCAGTTTGTAGGGCTAGTGACCTTAAAACCCTGAGGACCTCTATATTTGAATAAAATTGATCAAAAATACAAAAATATGATAAAAAATAAGCCAGAATATAATCTAACCACCAATTTAAAAGAAATATGGAGGCATATTGAGTGAAAAGATTATGGAAGAAACCTGAGATAACTCTTCTCATAAGAAGGAAATCAGATGAGATAATACTTTGGGGTTGTAGGGACAGCATGGGGGGAGCTAATGCACAGAATAGGCGGTGCATGTTAACGCGCAAATGCCATCCTTGCTTATACTAAACAGGTTTCTTTAGTTCTTAATATTTTGATCATTTACAGCTCAAAATAATCCCAAAAATAAGGTCAGGCAGAAATTTACAGTGTTATGCCTGAACTTATGAACAGATATCTGTAACTGATTTGCAAATTCAGGTATAAGAGTCAGTAATTAAAATATGGGGGAATATCTTATGAAAAAATTATGGGGAAAACCTGAGATAACCGTTCTTGTGAGAAGAAAATCAGATGAAGTAATACTTGCTGGTTGCAAGGACAGTATAGGCGGAGCAAATACAAAAGTTGGACATTGCATGTTAGGAACGTGTCAGGGACCTTGTAACGCAAATTGAACAATTTGACTTTCTTTAAATTTAATATTTTAAAGGCATTTAACGCAGAAATGCCAAAGAGTCCAGAATGAAAGTATGTAAGTAACATACTTGGTATGTCTTTAAGTTTTTAAATAGATTTTCACAGTCTGACAATTCTAAATATGGATTAATTTCATAACAAATAACACTAAAAAGAATTTAGTGTTATTTTATACAATATTTTCAGACAAACGAATCTCTATCAGAAAATATAAAATTTTGAGATATTTTAGGTAAGTGTTACAGAAAAATGAGCTGCTAAAGGCAACTGCTGTCCTTTACTTGATAGAAATTGACTTGATAAGGCTCAAAAGAAAAAAGGTGAAATTATGGAGAATGATCTTGTTTCCCTTAATTCTGTTTATTTTCTTTCCGAGGATGTTGTGGCCAGGAACATAGAGGGTGAACTCATCATTGTACCCCTGACATTTGGAATCGGCGATATGGAAGAAGGGATTTACACTCTTAATGAAACAGGAAAAGCAATATGGGAAAAGTTAGATGGCCAGAAAAGCTTACGAGAAGTAGTTACGGAGTTAAACGCTGAGTTTGAAGCTACGCCTGAAGAGATTGAAAAGGACGTTATGGGATTGATGGGGGAGCTTCTCAAGAGGCGGATAATTGTTGAAACCTGAGGAAATCTCAGGATTTATCAGAGATGGTGGGGAAGATACCCTTTCCATGGAGGCTCTTATTGAGCTGATTAAAGCTGTCACAGAGAAAGGGACGTCTCTACGTTTTCAGGCACCTGGTCTCAGCATGTATCCCTTCATCAGAGATAGTGACTATATCACTATATCTCCTCTCAATACCTGCCATCCCCAGCTTGGGGATGTTGTGGCTTTCATTCTACCCGGAACAGGGAGACTGATCGTTCACAGAATAGTGGAAAATAAGGGCAGTTTTTATCTTGTCAAAGGGGACAACACGCCTGAACCAGATGGCCTTATTCCAAAAGCTAATGTTCTGGGATATGTGACTAAAGTAGAAGAAAATCGAAAAAAGACTAGGTTTGGACTTGGAGTTGAGAGGATTCTCATTGCACATATGAGTCACAGGAACCAGCTAATTCCAACCCTAAGCCTAGCTTGGCGATTTATCGGTCCCATCATCAGGAGGATAAAAACTTGAATCAGTCGTTTGTTTCTTCCGGTTCTCTTGCGGATTTTTCCCTATGGGACAGGATGAAGGAAAAGAGACGCATCCTAGACTTCAAGTTAGAGTTGACTGCTCGCTGCAATAATTACTGCAGTCACTGCTATATCAACCTGCTTGCAGGAGATAAGGTAGCTCAGGAGAAGGAACTCAAGTTTGAAGAAATAATGGAAATTGCCGACCAGGCTGTTCAGATGGGTGCTCTCTGGTGTACTATAACTGGAGGCGAACCTTTACTCCGGGAAGACTTCAAAGAGATTTATACCGGTCTTAAGAAAAAAGGACTCATTATATCGGTGTTCACAAATGCCACCCTTATAAAGGAAGAACATATAGCACTCTTTAAGAAGTTTCCACCTAAAGATATTGAGGTTACAGTTTACGGAGTTACTATGGAGACTTATGAGGCTGTCACTCGACGCCCTGGATCCTATCAGGCTTTCATGAGAGGGCTTAACCTACTACTACAAAGTGGCCTTAAAGTACGGCTTAAAGCTATGGCTCTTCGTTCTAATTTTAAAGAGATGCCTCAGATAGCCCAGTTCTGCAGAGAAAAAACCAAGGATTACTTCAGATTCGATCCGCTTTTAAATCTTAGGTTCGATCTCGACCCGGCAAGAAATTATGAAATAAAGTTGCAGAGGCTTACTCCCCAGGAGATCGTAGCCCTGGAGATGGGTGATTCCGAAAGGTTCGATTCTATGGAAAAGAGCTGTGACAAGCTGATTAATCCTGACCTCTGTAATATCGCTTCTGACAAGCTTTTTCATTGCGGTGCTGGGAGCGGAAGCTTTGTTATTGGGTTTGATGGAAAACTTCGTCTCTGTATGTCCCTCTATAACCCAGAGTGCATCTATGATCTAAGACAGGGTAACTTAGCCGATGCTTGGCAGAACTTTATTCCAAAAGTAAGGAATATGCAATCCTATGAGAAAAAATTTCTAAGCACCTGCAGGATCTGTCCTATAGTTAATCTTTGTCTCTGGTGCCCTGCTAGTTCTTACCTGGAGACTGGTAAAATGGACTCTGTTGTTGAATATTTCTGCCAAGTGGCACATGAGAGGGCCAAAGCTCTTGGATATGAGAAAGAGAAATATGTTTTCAATCAAGGAGGATTAACACCCAGCTAAGTTTTCTATTAAAAATGTGACTGTGAAGGCTAACTGATACAATTCTCGTTTTTATCCAAGAGTAAATATTAAAAGATATCTCAAATTAGTTCTGTCAAAAAATGCGACCATGACTAAATCTACAAGAGAAAAAGTAATTAATACTCTCCACCTTAAAAGATCGCTTTTACTCGTCTGGCGAAGTGCACCATTATGGACACTGGCAAGCTTTTTTCTGGTAGTGATCCAGGGTGTTTTACCACTTGCTTCTCTATATGTTATGAAACTGATAGTAGACTCTGTAACAGCTGGTATAGATTCACCTGGTACAGAGGTCACTTTTGAGCATATTCTGTTTCTTATCTCTCTTGCCGGAGGTATTACATTTCTTACTTTTTTGAGCAGTTCAGCCTCAGGTGTAGTTAATGAAGCCCAGGCTGCTCTGGTTTCAGATCACATTCTGGATATACTCCATACTAAATCAATAGAAGCTGACTTGGAATACTATGAAAATCCTGCGTACTACGATACTCTCCATAGAGCCCAGAACGATGCTCCTTTCAGGCCGACGCGTATAGTTAATGGTCTGTTTCAGATAGGTCAGAGCAGTATGTCCCTTGTGGCTGTATTGTGGTTACTTGCCTCTTTTAGCTGGGTTATAGCTGCAGCTCTCATAATAGCAGCCATACCAACAGCCCTTGTCCGCCTTATATACTCAAATAAGACCTACGTCTGGCAGCGAACCTGTACAGCAAAAGAAAGAAAAACTTGGTACTTCCATTGGCTGCTTACCGGTGAGAGTCACGCTAAAGAAATTCGACTTTTCAATCTTGGACCTTTATTCATAAAGAGACATCGCAACCTCCGCAAAGAACTTTTAAATGAACGGCTTTCAATCATTTCTCGAAAAGCTGCAGCAGATCTGGTAGTCCAGACTATTAATATTATAGCTGTTTTTGGCAGTTTAGTATTCATAACTCTAAGAGCTTTCGAGGGAAGTATAACTCTTGGAGATATGGTCATGTATTTTGGGGCTTTGCAACAGGGCCAATCGTTTCTCTCAAATCTATTGAATGCTTTTTCAGGGCTTTATGAGGACAATCTCTTCTTGAAAACACTTTATGAATTTCTAGATCTCAAGCCAACTGTAAAAGAATCCCCAAATCCGATACCTTTGCCTTATGTGATGGAAAAAGGAATTTCTTTCGAAAAAGTCGGATTCTCTTACCCCGGACAGGGAGCAAAGGCCATCGAGGATATCACTCTTCAAATAAAACCTGGTCAGATTGTAGCTCTAGTTGGAGAAAACGGATCTGGAAAAACAACACTCATAAAACTTCTCAGCAGACTCTATGACCCTGCGGAAGGAAGGATCACTATAGACGGAATTAATCTTCGTGATCTCGATATACATGATCTACGAAAGCAGATAAGTGTTATTTTTCAAGATTATACACACTACAACCTGACCGCCAGAGAAAATATCTGGCTAGGTAATGTGGATGCGCCCGCGGATACAAAAAACATATTGCAAGCAGCGGAATCTTCAGGGGCTGATTGTGTTATTGGCCACTTGGATAAAGGCTATGAAACGATCCTGGGAAAATGGTTCGAGGAAGGTACAGAGCTGAGTATGGGGGAATGGCAGAAAATAGCTCTAGCAAGGGCTTTTTTGCGTGACTCTCAAATAATAATTCTCGACGAACCTACGAGCTCCCTTGATCCTAATGCCGAAGATATGATATTCAGAAAATTTCGGCAACTTACTGCAGGCAGAACTGCCATAATAATCAGTCACAGGCTCTCAACAGTCAAGATGGCTGATTGTATATATCTCTTGAAGAATGGGCAGATAGTGGAGAACGGAAATCACGAGTATTTAATGAGTTTAAACGGAGAATACGCTAAACTCTTCAGAACTCAATCTCAATATTATACTTGAGGGAATGTACCCTGGAGGCTGTTAATATGATCCAGCTGAATTTGTCACCTGAGGATAAACTCGTTTTATATTGTTCAAGGATAGATATTTGTGAGGATGTTAAACATAAAATTGAGGAAATTTTGAATAATAATCTGGATTGGAAATATATCATAAATTGTTGTGTAAAGCAAGGAATATCACCCCTATTTTACTGGAATTTGAGCAGGATTGACAAAGATAAAAGTTTGCCTTATGAAGTTGTTAGAAATTTGGAGGAAATGTATTACAGTAATCTTGCTCGAAATGTATTGTTCTATGACGAGTTGGGTAAGGTTCTTACAGCTTTTAAAAGAGCAAGCGTTGATGCGATAGTCCTGAAAGGAGCTTTTCTAGCAGAAGAAATTTATAAAAATATTGGATTAAGATCGATGACTGATATCGACTTGTTAATAAAGGAAGAGGATCTTCAAAAAGTCGAATATGAGTTAACAAAGCTGAAATATTCTGCAATAAAAGTAATCTTTCCAACGAAGTTGCATGAGAAATTCCAAACTGTGTGGACTAATGAACTGCAATTTATACATGAGGCTAAAAAAATTATTATTGAAATTCATTGGGGCATTCAACCACCTCAAATTCATCTTAATGTCGACATCAATAAATTCTGGGAAAACTCAAAACCAACCAGGATTGCCGGTATTGACACATTAACACTTTCTTCTGAAGATTTGTTGCAATATCTTTGCCTTCATCTTCAAAAGCATCTTACTTCTATGGATGCCCCCCCCGCTAAACCACTTAGAGACTATTGTGATATCGCTGGGGTTACAAAGCATTACGAGGATACAATTAATTGGAACCTTCTTCTGCAAAGCTCAAAGAGCGACGGTATAGAAGATCCCGTATTCCAGAATTTGTTGATTGCCAGTAGATACTTTGGAGCATTTATTCCGGAAAATATTATCTTAAAGCTTGAGACTGTTAAACCTGCTGTTTACTTTGAAGAGATATTTAATGGAACAATAAAGGAAACTTCTAATCAAAGAGGATCGTGGGATGTATTTGATTATTTTACAAATTTAAAAAAAGTAGACGGAACTTGGAATAAAATATGTATTCTATTTGGAAATGTTTTTCCATCTAAAGAGTTTATTATATACTCTTATTCTATAAAAAATGAGAAGTGCTATTATTTTCATTATTTGACTCGTATAAATACAGTTTTACATCTTGGATTATCTATATTTAGTAAACAACTAAGGAAAATCCTTTTCCATCTTTAATATATTTATAAGAAACCTTATACTGGATAAAAATAGAGTATTGTATAGTAATTAGAAGATTGAAGTTAAATAAATATAGCCCGGCACGGATTCGAACCGAGGTTGCAGGATCCAGAGTCCCGCATGATTGACCACTACACTACCGGGCTTCTATGGTTTTTCGCTGTGGGGCTCATTTCTTTCGCCCTGAAGCGTATCTTCTAAAGGAGGGTTTTATATAAATAGTTTTCGGATGGAGACGCCTTGTTTCTTAAACAATAGCATTAAAAAAGTTATAATTCCTATTATAGGCTTTTTTGTAAGTCCTATTATAGGCTTTCTTCCGGTTGATTGAGAACAGCAGTCCACCACCAGCGGGCCATATCTATAAGGTCTTTTGAGAACTGTCCTGAAAGTCTGTATTCTTTATTTTTTATCGAAATAAGCCCGGCTCCAAGCAGTTTATTACGCATGGCATAAAATGAAGCACGTCCTACCTGGAGTTCTTCCAGAATAGTTTTCCATTCATCAGTTCGAATTGCATTTCCTGAAGCCTGCCGCTCTTCAATAATTGTCAGAAACTTTTGACCCCTAACAGCAGTGGCATCTTCTTGAAAAATACGTCGCATAAGTCCATAATAAGGATCCCTTGAGTGACTTATACGAGTATTGGCATCCGATCGCACAACGATAGTCGTTGCTGTTCTTGGTGCGTTTTTCACGAGTGACATTTTCATCAGAAGAGTTCGTTAAATAGCAAACTTCTTAGGCTGTAGATTCTGTGGATGTCTTTGAGGAGTTAACAATCTTCATAAGCAGATCGATATACTCTTCTCTTAGAAGGTAAACTATGGGAGTTTTATAGGACTCTTTATGGGCTCTTAAAATTCCAAGTTTCGAATGAATGTATCCTACCATGGATGCAACCGTGTTCCTTGAAACGCTATATCTATTTGAGAGCATCTCATGTAATTCATCTATAGTTGCTTTCTTTACCTTTATGAATATGCAGAGGATAGCTCTTCGATATCCACTGGTGTCTACTTCAAGAAACTTCTCTAGCCTGGATTTAATTTTAGTTCGGATGGATGCCATTAATTACCACCTTTACTGACGTAGTAAACTATCTCAGTTATAACCCTATATATAGGTTTGTAAATTTATTCGTTCTGATGAGAATGGATATGAGAATCATATCTCAAACAATTTTACATTATTTTAAGTCCATTTTTGTATATTTATATATTCTTTCTCTAATATATCGCTTTTTATATCAGAGTATAATTCGTGCGTTTAGATATGTTTCAAAGATTTTTCACTAGTCTTTCCATTTATGTACATTACATATATGTTATGTTTTCAACCGTTTATTTTGGTAAAAACTTGCACTAATAAACAAGAAAAACTCTTACTTTCAAAATCAAAATTTTGAATACTTAGTTAATATATTTACCTAAGTACAATATTATTTTCTTATGACAAAATATATTAAGTTTGTGTTCATCGTCATTTGACTATCTAGTTTTAGTTCGTTCTTTCCAGTGAACTATGGTTTCCCAGCAGTTTCATAGCCTAAATTTATATATACAATTCGAAAGATGAATATCCTGGTTAAGATTTAGTTTATTCCTAATGTCTCAGCATGAGCAGGCTTTTCAAGAAAGCTACAATGAAGAAGAGACACTTAATTATACTATTTAAAATCCGATTCGTAAGCGATCTTGCGGCGTAATTCTCATATCAGAATTATGAGGAAACAATCAATGAAGGAAAAATGGATCTATGATGAAAAGATGGGAGTAATTAGAATTACGGTAATAAAAGCTTCTTTGCCAAAAAGGAGATCAATATTAATAAGTTTATAACCTTTAAACAGAAAAGTAAAAAGGATTAAACTAGAAAACGTGAAACTAATCTTGCAAGTTTCTCATCACCTCATTCGGGAGTGAATAAATGGAATATAACTATGAACTCAGAGGAAATAACCTTTTTATTGGAGGGAACCGAATATCTGCGTATAGCCTGGAGGAAAATGAGATTGGGAACTGCAGTAGGTGTGACTCAACTCTTATGAGTTTAAGTTATCACTCTTCAGGGGAAACAATTGTAGTCGCAACAAAATGTATTTCATGCGGATCTTTTTACGTAAATATATATGATTCCGGATGGAATTGGGTAGATGAAAAACCTTTAGCCCTAATTCCAATCCCAATTCCTATAAGTAACAGGATAATTGACAGCCGTAAGGAACTTGAGGCAATTCCCATTAAAAAACTTGAAGCCGTATTTTCCAGAGGAGAAATAGAAGCTCTTTTTGCCAGAGCAAAAGATGAAACTCCTGTCCGTCAGTATCTGTACAGAGCCCGCAAAAAATATGAACTCTTTGAAGAAATATTTGATCTCAAATTAGAGTTATAATTTAGTTACATATTTTTTCCTTTATTTTATTCTTCCTGAATGGAGAAAAAAATAATCAGAGATTATTTAATGTAATTATATTATAATACATGCATAATATGCTTAGATAAGCGGGCATAAATAAAAAAAAGTAAATTAAATTAAGCAAAATAAAAACATAATTATTAAAAATGATATAATAAAAGTTATTAATTAAAAATTTTTATATAAACATATAAAAATAAATCATTACTTTTTTGAAGATTACTTTTTTAAACTTATTTTTCTGGATTTATCTAAGTTTAAGGAAATACGTATTTAACGAAATTTGAGACTATATATAAAAACATTTTGATTTCAAAATACACACTGGATTTTCAATAGACGAATTTTGACCTATGTGTTTTAAACTAAATTTCACATGTAAATGCTACACTATTGAAATGAAAAAATATTATATAAATATATATCAATAAAAATTAAGATTCTATATATGTTCTGAAGTGAAAAATTGAAAAATATATAAAGGTCAAAAAAGTATAAATGGTAAAAATTCAACGAATAAATACTGTTGAAAAAAGGCAACTTGAATGTGTTATCAATTTAGTCGTAAAGTAATCCTGGATTTGAATATTTCTTTTCAAAAAATTAGAGCTGACTTTTAAGTGAACAAAATGACAAATTCATAATAAATATAATGAGAAATTATAACTAACTGTAATAAATATGTTTTAGCACCATCTAATTAATTTTTTTGATGGGATTTCTATTATCTCAGAGAAGCTGGAAATAACTATTCCTATATCATATGTGCACAGTTTTTTATTGTATGCTTACATTATGATTTTGACCCTCTTTTGTTAAGCCATTCATTCTACATACTATAAGAATGTACCTTGTTCTGCCGATAGACGCCTTATTAAATGCAAAAATGTATAGAGAAAAATTTGTACATATCAGCAAACAATTCATTCATAGTAACTATAGGTATGTCAGTTTATTCCCCTAACACCCTACAAAGTCAGATAAGATCGTATGAACCGATACTTTAAGAATTAGTTTGTCCAATGGCCAGAATTTTTATAACAGTGGCCGGTTTTTTTGCTATGTGTTTATTCATTAGTTTAACTCAAAGAGTCTACCCTATCTAATCAATAAATTAATTTATAAATATAGGCATAATTAATATAAAATTTGTTATTAATAGACAAACTTAATACACTAAAGTAATATTTGCATATAAATATCAATTTAAATAGATATTAAAAACATATTTTTGATTATACAATATGAGTAATGTATTTTAGTTGTAGCTAAATTTAAACTTGTATTTTATACATATACCATATAACACATATTTATATTATGTAACGCAATTATATGATTGCTTTTAAAAACATCTAATGTTATATGCATATTAACAGATTGATTATAATAAAAGACTGCACTTTAAATAATATATTGAATAATATGTAATTAATAGCATATAATATAAAATAATTATTTATTTTTTAATTATATTTTCCTGCCTTTGGAGAAATTATATTAAAATATATACATTAAAAAACAGACTATATCTATGATATTTATGTTTTTAATACATTTGAACATGTAGTCATGATTAACACATACAAAGTAATTATTTTAATATATATACCGGTTAATAGTTAACTGCTACAAAAGTTTGAGATAATAAAATAATGCATTTAATGTATGCTTAATTAAATTTGCTTTAAAATACCATATTTATTTTATAAATTATAGTTAGTATGTTTTTTGTATACTATCGTTAAAAACATATTATTTAATATACACCATTTAAACCTAATTTATCTGGCATACAAAGTTTATATAGAATTGAATTCATAATTTTGAAGAGATCCCAACTTTCAAAGTTTATAAATAATAATTGTTCAGTAAAATAAGGCAAAGTAAAAATTTGAAATAATTTGTAGAGGTAGCAGAAATTCTATTAAAGATATTATATTTGCATATAATTATATAATTAGTTTTCGAGCGTAACTGATACACTACTTGAATGAAGAAGGATAGGAAACACATAGATAAACAATATATAATTTGAACTATCTTACAGGAAATATCTCAACTTATTTTTTATTTTTCACAAAGTTCCCTATAATACAAAAAAACACCATTATTATAGTTATAATGATAAATAATTATAATAGCAGCAAAGGATTATTATTACTATCTGTAATATTTCAGTTAAGTATCTTCTACTCAAATTGACCGGATAATTACATGATATCATAGAGAAGATAACAATAATCTCAGACTAATAGAATTAATTGCAATAAAATTTATCTTAAAGTTAATGCAGGGTATGATATGCTTGAAAATATTGATCTGTCACTGACAGTAAAAAATGAGGAATATAAAGAAAGTATTAAAAATCTTGAAATTAAACTTGGAGAACTTCAAAGGAAAGCCTGGGAATTGAAAATTCCTATAATTTTTATTTTTGAAGGCTGGCATGCATCCGGGATGGGAGAAGATATCAATCGTTTCATTCTACCCCTTGATCCAAGGGGATATGATTTTCATACCATGACCTTGCCCTGTTATGAGAACATCCTCAAACCTTTTCTCCTGAATTTTTGGGCTCATATTCCTATAAGAGGAAAAATAGCAATTTTTGACCGGAGCTGGTATAGCAGGGCAGTCGTAAAGCATTTCAGGAAGGAAAAATCCAGAGAAAAATTTGAGAAATGCCTTGACGAAATTAATTGGTTCGAACGCCAGCTCTCAGATGATGGATACCTTATACTCAAATACTTTCTCCATATAAGCGAAAAAGAGCAGGAAAATCGATTAAAAGAAATCAAGAAAAAAGGTATACCCCTGATCCTTGGTGAATATGAAAAGGAAAATGGAAAGGCAAACGGAAAGGTAAACGGTAAAGAAAAAAAAGGAAAGGAAAACGGTAAAGAACTTGATTTTATTTATGAGTATGAGGAGTATCTGCCAGTTATAGAAAAAGTACTGGAAAAAACAGACTTTCCATATGCGTCCTGGAATATAGTGGAAGCAAACGACAGAAACTTTGCAACTCTCAAAATAATCACTACAGCAATCCAGGCAATCGAGAAGCATATTGAACAGATAACTATGACTCCAGGACAGCAAACAATAAAATATCTGAACATAGACGCATCAAATCTTCCCGAAATTGGCGGTTCTATTCTGGATAAAACAGATCTGTCAAAATCACTCTCCATTGAAGCCTATGCAGAATCCAAGAAGTTTTATCAACAAAAACTTGAAAGCCTTCAGTACGAACTTTTCAGGAAAGGGCGCTCCCTGGTTATAATTTTTGAAGGCTGGGATGCTGCCGGCAAAGGAGGAGCTATTCACCGCCTGGTTGAAGAGCTGAATCCCAGAGTATACAGAGTAATACCCGTGGGAGCTCCTAATGACTTTGAGAAAGCTCATCAGTATCTATGGCGTTTCTGTGAGGGGATTCCTCAGGAAGGACATATAACTATTTTTGACAGGAGCTGGTATGGACGAGTTCTGGTCGAAAAAGTAGAGAAACTATGCAATGAAGAAGAATTTAGACGCGCCTATAGAGAAATAAATGAATTCGAAAATATCCTTTCAGGGACAGGAGCAATTATCCTCAAATTCTGGCTCCATCTGGATAAAGATACTCAACTTGAGCGTTTCAAGAGCCGACAGAATGACCTCAAGAAAACCTGGAAAATAACAGACGAAGACTGGCGGAACCGAAGCAAATGGGACCCCTATAAAGCCGCAGCAGATGAGATGCTCCAGAAGACTAGTACAATAACTGCCCCCTGGGTTATCGTGGAGTCCAACGATAAACTTTATTCCAGAATAAAAGTCCTTAAAGTGATCTCAGAAACCCTGCAAAGGGAATTGAAAACCTGATTTTTTGAAAGTCTTATCTCAAAAAATTTTAAGATTCACTTCGGAACTTTCGGGCTAATTTTAGTACCCGGAAAATTCCTAATTTTATCAGGATCTGTTTCAACCTTTGCTGAATCCTTTTCGGCTCTTTCAGAATCTTTTTCGATGCTCTGCTTTTCCATTTTATGCCTGCGAAGAGCCACATCAATACTTTTTAGAAGATCCCTTTCATCGAAGGGCTTTACGATATAGCCGGAGGGATTGGTCTCCCACGCTTTTTCTACGATTTTGTGTTCAGAACAGGCAGTCAGATAAACTACCGGAATATCAAAAAGAGATCTTATTTCCTTTGCTGCCTCTATGCCGTTCACATCACCCTTTAACATGATATCCATCAGTACAAGATCCGGAAGGGTGCTCTTAGCTTTTCTTATAGCATCTTCTCCCGAAGAAGCAATACCTTCAACTGTATACCCCAGGGTAATTAACATTCGCTTTATTCCCATTGCGACTATACGTTCATCTTCGACAATCAGAACTCTTCCTTCTGCCATTAGTTCACCTTCGTTTTTTGCGATTAAGCTGTCGAAAACTCATTTTAGATTTAGACATATTGGTACCATGTTCTATACTTTATCCAATCGTTGATTCTTAATGGGAAATATTTGTTGCTATCCCCGATTTCCTGTTTCAACTCTGCTAATTCACTCCTCACCTCTTCATCAAACTTTCTATGAAATTCAAAAGAATTTTCTTCTCACTCTTGAGAAAGACCTGTTTAGGAAATTTGGGACTAATTAGTTAAAATGAAAGTCCTTGAATAAATAATAAAGAGCAGCATGAAGCCCTTTTCATACGTAAGTTTCTTTTGCAGGAACCAGCAAGTGTATGATTTTAATTATTTTTATATTTACGGCAGTCCATAAGTAAGACAGAAACATGACCATCAATTTCTTACATTAAAATTCTATAAATATGAATATATATAAACTCCTCTATATGGCAGTTGCAATTAAAGGAGGATTTTCAAAGAGGCTTGTCCTTTGCCAGGGAGAAATGCATGGACAAGAACAGAGGAGATTTTAATAGCATTAAATATTTTAATCAAAGAATTAAACACAATTTTGAATAGGGGATTTGAATAAGGAACTAAATAATTTGAAAGAAAAAGTCCAAAAAAAACCACATATCTGGAAAGAACCATAATTTGAAGAAAATATGAGTTTGATAGTTCACTTTTGAAGTTTTGGATGGCCTAAAAGAGTTAAAAAGAAAACTGACACAGGTGTTAAAGGGAGCAGAAGGAACGGATATCAGAAAATTATCGTTTCTGAAAAGCATTTTTTTCTTTATCATTTATTCTTTATCACATTTTATTTATTTAATTTCATAAATTTATTTATTATTTATTCTCTTCGCGTTTTATTTTTCTCATTTTATAATTTTTTAATCTTGAATTCTTACTTTATTTTTACTCTTCAGTTGTTTCTACAGGTGTTTCTTTTTCTTTCCTGTACCTGTGTAAAGCTATTTCTATATTGCTGTGCAGGTCTTTTTCATCAAAAGGTTTCACTATGTAGCCGAAAGGGCCGGTTTTTTTGGCTCTTTCGAGAATATTGGTGTCCGAATA
This sequence comes from uncultured Methanosarcinales archaeon, assembly GCA_964560735.1. Lineage (GTDB taxonomy): Archaea > Halobacteriota > Methanosarcinia > Methanosarcinales > Methanosarcinaceae > Methanosarcina. The sequence goes on from CAZLNG010000005.1 coordinate 44,410, forward strand.
GGCAGTCAGGTAAACAACCGGAACATCAAAACGTTCCCTGATCTCCTTCGCAGCTTCTACGCCGTCCATATCGCCTTTAAGCATAATGTCCATCAGCACCAGGTCAGGAAAGGTGCTTTCAGCTTTACTGATGGCATCATCACCCGAAGAGGCAACCCCAGTAACCGTGTATCCAAGGCTCTTTAGCATACGCTTTATTCCCATTGCAACAATATGTTCATCTTCAACAATTAAAATTCGTCCTTCTGCCATTTCTTACACCTTTTTTTTATACTTTAGCTCCTGAAAGATAATTTTAAACTCGGTCCCCGGGCATGTGCCAAGTTCTATGTTCCCATTAATCTGGTCCACAAGTGCAGTTACCAGCTGGAGTCCAAGAGAGTCTGTGTTTCGGTAGTCCATGCTTTTTGGGAACCCTTTCCCGTTATCTTTTACAATCAGAACCAGCCTATCTTCTTCCTTTTTATTCTGCTGTACACCGTCAATAAAGTCAAAGTCAGTTTTCTCGAACCCAGCCACTTGATTCCCTGAATTTTTATATTTTTCTATTTCCCCTGATTGTTTTTGCCCATCCCGATGCATCTGGATGCAGATTTCGCCGTCCTCTCCTTTAGAAAAGGCATGTTTAAGGGCATTTGAAACCAGTTCATTGATAATGATGCCCAGAGGAACTGCAGTGTCCATTCCAAGGAAAATATTTTCAACATCAAGTTTCAAGCTTACCTTCCCAATTCCCATAGAATAAGAATGAAAGAGATAATCAGCTAGATTCTTAATATAGTCTGCAAAGTCCACACTTACCATGTCTTCGGACTGGTATAGCTTTTCGTGGACCAGAGCCATAGATTTAACTCTGTGCTGGCTGTCTTTAAAAGCTTCCATCACCTTTATGTCGGAAAAGTTCCCTGATTCCAGATACAGCAGGGTAGAAATCACCTGCAGGTTATTTTTAATTCTGTGATGTATTTCCTTTTTGTGGATTTCTTCCATCTGCAGCAGGGCTTCTTCGGCTTTTTTGTGTTCGGTTATATCAAGGATAATACCCTGAAGGCGGATTTCTCCCTTTCCGTCTCTCTGGATAAAGGTCCTCTCATCCACCCAGCGGATTTCCCCTGATTTGGTAAAGATACGGTATTCCGAAGTATAGATGTCACAGCCAGACTCAACATTTCTGGAGAGTTCTGTTTCCATCTTTTCCAGATCTTCGGGATGAACGATGTCTCCATAGAGAATCTTCCTTGAAGTGAAATCCTCTACTTCGTATCCGAGTCTTGTAATGTTTCCCGAAACAAATTCCGCAGGCCACTTGAGTTCATATTTCCACAAAAAGACAATTACAGGGCTGGTATTGATAATTCTCTCCATTTCCTCTTTAAGCTTGTTGGAGCGCTCAAGCTCCATTGCATATTCCAGCAGAGCATTTTCAGTTTCTCTGCGTTGAATGGTAACCCTGTCAAGGACTTCACGGGTTTCCTCAATCCCGTCCGTGAGAAGCTTGAAATCGCCCTGTCCGTGCACAAGAATCTCCCGCTTGAAATCATTATTCTGGAAAGCGGTAAGGACTGCATTTGAATCATCAATTATCCTGTTAAGGGTTTCAGAGAACTTGTCAAGTGTATCCCCCAGTTCCCTGAATTCTCCCTGCATGTCTACTTTTACGCGTTCTTCTAATTCTCCCTTTGCGAGAGCGTTGGTCACTCTAATGGTTTCCCTGATGGGAACAATTACGGCTTTGAGAATTTCGTTCAGACCTGTTGGGATTTCCCGAAAATCAATTTCCACATCAGTTTTTGCCCTGACGTCAAGCCTTCCTTTAACTGCATCATGAGCGATCTTCTTAAAATCGTCAACAATTTCATCTATAGGTCTTGTTATGGAGCGAGCGATCATATACGCCAGGGCAGCCATAAAAATGATCGAAATCGTAGAGATAACCAGCAACCTGTTCCGCAGGTCAGTAACTCCTGCAAGCATTTCCTCTTTAGGGACAACCAGAACAAAAGAGAAATTTCCGGTTTTAACAGGCTCGTAAAACATAATGACAGTCTTGCCTGTAGTGGGATCTTTAACTTCTATATTCCCTCCGATTCCCTTCTTGATATCACTTGCAGCTTTCTTAATTTCTACCGCATTGAAATCATAAAGACTTTTTTTTCCTATCCAGTCCTTCTGTGCAGGATGGGAGAGAAAGATTCCGGTATTGCTTACCATGAAAGCATACCCTGTTTCAAAGGTTTTGATATTGCTTGCGACTTCATCCACATATTCAAGGGGGACATCCACGCCCGCTATCCCTGCGAATTTCCCGTTTTTAAGGATAGGGGAGTCATAGCTCACCATGAATATCCCTTCATAAAAATAAGGCTCGGTCAGAACGTCCTTGCCCGTAGTTTTTGGCAGTTGATAATAATCAGAGGAATTATAATGCACCAGAGGTTCAGTAACTATAGGACCTTTGATCTTATTGCAGTAAGGTACAAACCTGCCTGTCGCATCATGCCCTGAGGTATTTATATATTCAGCATCCTTTCCATCAAAAGCATTGGGTTCATATCCTACATAGACCCCGATAAGATTGGGATTTTTTTCAAGGACATTTTCCAGAATATTCCCTACCTCTCTCCTGTCAGAAGCTCCGTATTCAGCCATTGTAAGGGCAAGGGTTCTTGCAACAGCCTGGTTGGCTTTCATCTTCGAATCAAACTGATTTGCATAGTTGCTGGCCATTTCAATAGATTTCTGGTAGGCCAGTTTCTCTTCCTGAGCCGTAACAGTGCTTATAATTACTGCTGTGGATACAGCCAGAATAAGAAAGATCCCCACAATAGAAAAAATAACCAGCTTCGACTTTAAGGAGACTTCTTTGAACCTCATCGTACTAAACTCCAGCAAATCAATATTTCCAGAAACGGGTTCAGGATGTAATGTTTAACTTCTCGTGTTTTAAAAAGCCACAGGAATTAACGATTTTTCACTTACTATCTTTCACTTCCCGGAGGGATTTCCTGTAATTCATGAAAAGTTCCCTGCCCCAATGTAGCGCACTTGCATCAAAACTCATCACCTTTCTATGGTCGTACTTTCCCTGCCTGTCAAAAAGGCAGAGATACATAAAACGGTCTGTGATAGCAATTGTTGGAATGTTCAGGTCTTCGGCACAGACTTCAACAACTGTATTTTCAGAATTGAGAAGCGAATCAAGTTCTTCCGGAGAATCATTCTTCAATCTCTCGAATACTGACTCAGTAAGCACGAGTTCTACTTCAGCTTCACTTTTTGCAAGCTTTGAGTAAAGGGAAGGGTATAGAGGATGGTAGTAAGAAAGAGAGCTCAGGATGCATCTTGATTTTGTGAGATTTTCAGTAAACTCTCTGGGTAGATCGAAAAGGTGATTCAGGTCAGGCTCAATAACCATACATTCTCCAAGTTCACCGAGGCGCATGAACATCTCCATTGGTATCACACTCATGTCCCGGCTTGCCCAGTATTCCTTGTTTTCCTCGATGACCTCCAGTGTGTTCAATAGGGGGAGCATGTTCCCTCCTACCAGTTTACCGATTTCCGAAAGTTCGTAGATGTCCCCTTTCTGAAGGATCAACTCCTGTTTTTTCAGGATTTTGATTTGAGGCATCATCGCTTTAGCAGTCACATTGAGAGATGTTTTTATCTGCTCGATGTCCCTGGGCCCTTCCATCAATAAAAGAAGAAGGTTTTTCCTTTTTTCAGAAAGCCAGATAGTATCACATAAAGATGAGCTCATTGCTAACTCTCTAATATAGAAAAACTTTTATTAATATATTATGTTTTAAAAAGACTGGATATTTATTGAGGCTTGTCCTTCCGGGAAGAAAATGAGAAGATATTTAACGCTATTAAAAAAATCCAGGAAAAAACCAGGGATACTCTGCTAATAAATTTTTACTTTAAAGTTCTTTTGAGCTGCTCAAAAATTTTAACAGCATTAAAAAATCTTTCCTTTTTGGCATTTACCTGGTGGTCTTTCCTTTACCTGAAAGTCTTGAAAAAACCTCATAGGTTGGGCTATATATTATCGGAGTTATAAGATAAATCAGACATTGGAAAAGTAATCAAAACCTCTAACAAAGGCAAATTGTCTGGAGAAAATCCCGGATTGATTAAATAAGAGGATTTGAAAGCGATTAAAAATGGCAAAAACGGATTAGTATAAATTTAGGAAAAATTTTGCATCCGAAAAAAGAAAGTAAGATAGGTCTGAAAAGAAGAAAAACTAACAGGTAGCATGTGGGAATGCAATCTGGAGTTTTAAATGACCTGAAGTAAGAGAAAAAGACATCTGAAAATTCTCAGATGTGTAGGCGGCATTCTTAGCTGCTTTTGAACCCAAAGCAATGCATTACAACATATACCTGAGGGCTGTGTCCTTAAGAATCAAAGGGCATTGTCCTCAGATACCTCCAAATTAATAACCTTTTTTGTTTAAGGTGATTGAAATCTTCAATGGCACTAAAAAATCTCATTGTAAGGGTAATGTCCTGAGTTCCTCTCTAAAACCAACATTATTTGAAGAAACATCATAGATTGGGCTATATATTTTGATGCACATAAAAAGTTTGTCAGGTAAATGAAAAGAGGTTCATCCTGATGTGGTATGAGGCTCAAAAAGAAGGGAACATGCATGAGCATCATATAAATGAATATTAAAGTGTCGAAAAGAACCTCAAGTGGATATGAGTTTGGGAAACTCATCAGAAAACGAATAAACAGGCTTAGAAAAAGGCAAATAAGCTTGGAAACTTTCTAAAAACGAAACCACGTTTAAGAAAACTGGGATACGAGTTTGGGAACTAAGAAAAAACGGAACAATATTTAAAAAAAATTAGTATTAATCTGGACTAAAAAAGATCCGGAAATTTTATGATCTAGAAAAAAACGGGAATATGTCAGGTAAAAATGCTTCTCATTGAGAACCCCTATCGATAAAGAAAATCCCAACTAGTAAAGAGTTAAGTAATTAATTCAGTTATTAATTAAAAATTAATTCAACTTTGAGAGGAAACCCAGACGAGGAAAGAAGGAAAAAGCTATTAGTAGACAGTTATTGATCTAATGAGCCTCATGATCTCAAGTTAAAATTACGATATATGGATATACCGAAATGGTGATTGAGATAATGGCGACCTGAGGCTCATTAAAAAACAGAAAGATCAGAAAGAGATGTTGACTCCATTGAGTTGATAGTTTTTTCCTCATCCTGACATAGATTAAACCTGAAAAAAATACTTGTAATAGATATAATTGAGATTATCGTTCCCTGCAGATTTCGCACTTTACTTTTCGACATGACCTGTTAATTCGAGTTTTCAATTAGATTTTTTCTTTGATCATTTGATTTGATTCTTTGTTCTGACACCCATCATCATGCACACGTCATTAACTGTATTTTTTGATATAGCTTTCCACAATTCAACCCGGATAGCCCACTACCCAATCATAGTTCTCGACGGAATTTGGCTAATAAAGTACTTACAATCAATATCAGGCGTCACAACTTCTGCCTGTACTTTAGTTCCTTGAACCTTATTCTGAATTCGGTTCCCCGGTCAGTATTAAGTTCAATGCTCCCTTCTACCTGGTCCACCAGGGAAACAACAAGTTGAAGGCCAAGGGATTCGGTCTCCGTAAAGTCTATTTCTGCAGGAAAACCTTTACCGTTGTCCCTGACAATTAGTAAGAAATATTTTCCTGGCAGGCCGATTTTGCTCCCTGTCTCTTTATCAGCTTTTTCTGCTCCTGTGCCACAATCTGTTCTTTCTTCCTCTTTCTTGAGACATATTGATATTTCCCCGTTCTCACCTTCAGAAAAAGCGTGTTTAAGAGAATTTGAGACAAGTTCATTGATAATTATTCCAACAGGAACTGCCGTGTCCATTCCCAGGAAAACGTTGTCTACATCAAGCTTCAGGCTAATATTTCCAGAACCCACTGAGTATGCTCCAAAAAGATAATTTGCAAGGTTCTGTATATAGTCTGCAAAGTCCACACTTACCATATCTTCGGACTGGTAAAGCTTTTCGTGGACAAGTGCCATTGATTTGACCCTGTGCTGGCTGTCTTTGAAAGCTTCAATTACTTTGTCATCGGAAAAGTTCCCTGATTCCAGGTACAGCAGGGTTGAAATTACCTGCAGATTATTCTTTATTCTGTGGTGTATCTCTTTCTTGCGGATATCTTCCATCTGCTGTAGGGCTTCTTCAGCTTTTTTGTGCTCGGTTATATCAAGAATAATGCCCTGAAGATGGATGCCTCCTTTTTCGTCCCTCTGGATAAAAGTCCTCTCATCCACCCAGCGGACCTCTCCGGATTTGGTAAAGACTCGATACTCCGAGTTATAAGCATCACAGCCTGACTCCACGTTTTTTGAAAGTTCATCATCCACTTTCTTTACATCTTCAGGATATACAATATCCGCATAGAGCATTCTATTTGAAGTAAAGTCCTCAACTTCATATCCCAGCCTGGTAACGTTTTCTGACACAAACTCTATTGGCCAGCCTTCCTCATATTTCCACAGAAATACTATCACAGGGCTGTTGTTGATTATTCTTTCCATATCCTCTTTTAACTTATTCGAGTGCTCAAGTTCCCTCGCATATTCCAGCAGGGCTTTTTCTGCCTGCCTGCGCTGGGCTGTAACCCTGTCAAGAACCAGGCGGGTCTCTTCAATTCCGTCCGTAAGAAGTTTGAAATCCCCCTGCCCCTGCACCGTGATTGGCCTTTTGAAGTTATTGTGCTGAAAAGCTGTAAGGACAGCATTTGAATCATCAATAATAAGGTTAAGTGTTTCTGAAAACTTATCCAGGGTATCTTCAAGTTCCCTGAACTCTCCCTGTACTTCCACGTTGACGCGTTCCTTTAACTCTCCCTTCGCAAGGGCATTGGTAACTCGCATAGTCTCCCTGATAGGAATAACCACAGCGTTAAGAATCTCATTTAAGCCTCTGGGGATTTCCCTGAAGTCTACTTCGACATCAGTATCTGCTCTTACCCCGAGTTCCCCTCTAACTGCATTCTGGGCAATGTTTTTGAAGTCATCAACAATTTCATCAATGGGTCCTGTAATGGAGCGTGCAATCATATAAGCCAGGACAGCCATGAAAAGTATGGAAATTGCAGAAATAATAAGAAGCCTGTTCTGAAGGTCGGTTACTCCGGCAAGCATTTCTTCTTTTGGGACTACAAGTATGAAGGAGAAATCTCCAGCCTCAACTGGTTCATAAAACATAATAACGGTCTTGCCTGTGGTCGGATCTATTGTCTCCAGACGTCCCCCAACCCCTTTTTTAATATCAGATAAAGCTTTCCGGAGTTCTTCTCCACTAAAATCATAGAGATTCTTTTTTCCTATCCAATCTTTGTGAGTAGGATGAGAGAGGAGAGTTCCTTCATTGCTGACCATGAAAGCGTATCCTGTGTCAAAAGTCCTGACTTTGCTTACAACTTCATCCACATACTCAAGAGAAACATCTACACCACCTATTCCCACAAATTCCCGATTCTTTATTATAGGGGAAACGTAGCTCACCATGAAAACTCCTTCATAAAAATAGGGTTCTGTAAGTACATCTCTTTCTGTGGCTTTTGGAATCTGGTAGTAATCCGAGCTTTCGTAATGGAGCAGAGGCTCAATGGTCATATTTCCTTTCATTTTGTTCCAGTAGGGAATAAATCTGCCAGTTTCATCATGAGCAGAAGTATTTGAGTACTCTGCATCTTTGCCGTCAAAAGCATTGGGCTCAAAAGCAACGTAAGTGCCAAGCAGGTGTGGATTGTCAATAAGCAGGTTTTTAAGAATCAGCATAGCTTCTGTCCGATTTCTGGTCTCATAGCTGGACATGGTTGTGGAAATAGACCTTGCAATAGCAAAATTAGCTTTCATATCTGCATCGAACTGATTTGCATAGTTGGAAGCCATTTCAACCGACTGCTGGTACGCCAGTTTTTCTTCCTGTGTGGTGACAGTACTCACAATTATAGCTGTAGATGCCGTAAGGATCAGAAATACCCCGAGTACGGTGTAGAGAATCAACTTTGTTTTCAGCGGGGTATCACTAAGCATGTCAGTCCTCATTAATCCGTTATTCTTAAATCCATTGTTCAGGCTTCCAAACAGGAAAATAATTCAGTTAGAATTCAATTACAGTCCAGTTATAGTTCAATTTTCCACACGTCCAAGCGTTTTTAAAAAAAGCCAGTATCGCTTTTTAATTCTCATTTCACTAGATTTCTGATTATATACATCTCATTTTATTATTTTATATTATCGTATTTAATACATAACAAAAAGATTTTAAAGAAAAAAAAGCAAAAATAATTTCAGGGGCGCTTTATTGTCTTGCAGCCCCTGCTTTAAACTTTACACAGGATATTAAAGATTTTACATTTTACATCTTACATTACATGTTCACTCAATACAGAGCTCTCTTTTTCCATTCTTGCCGGATTCTCCCTCTGAGAATAGAACCAGAGAGGAATATAAAGAGCAAGTACCAGGAAACCAACTATTGTCGAAGTCCAGCCCACTTCGAGACTGTTCAGGTAAACTACCCCTATCAGGCAGAGAGGCAAGTTAAAGAACCCACAGAAGAAAGCAACATACTTCCAGCCTTTAGGTGCCTTAAAGGGTCTTTCAAGCATCGAAAATCTGGGGTCGAGTTTTGCCTTAACGTAAGCAAAGAGGCTTATCCCATTTGCACAGACATATCCGATTGCTGATGCTGCCAGAATGGCCGCAGGAGTTCCAAGGCAGATGAATCCCATGTTAAAGAGGGCAATGACAATCATGGCGTTAACAGGCGTTCCGTGAGCATTCATCTTCCCAAAGAATTCAGGCAGATTTCCTTCCTCAGCCATAGAATACATTGCCCTTGAAGCTCCAAGGAAGGCGGTCTGGATGATCATGATCATTGCCGCAATCAGCATAAGGATTGTAAGAGCTCCTCCTATGGGTCCAAGAGTCATCTGAGCCATTGGAAGCATTGGCGAGTAAGGCTCGGCCAGAATTCCTTCTATTCCCAGAGTCCCGGTGCAGGCTGCTTGGACAAGGATGAAAGTTACCAGACAGATTGCGCCGCAGATAAAGAGCGCTTTAGGGACATCTGACTTTGGTTCCTTATATTCGGGTCCATAGATTGCTGCAGTTTCCCAGGCACAGGCACTCCACTGGGCCATTGCAAAAAGCCCAAGCAGGATCAGAATGTGCTGTATGTCCCAGCTCCAATCTGTGGGAAGCCAGGCACCGGTGATATTACTCATTTCAAAGTGCCCGGTTGCAAAAGGTGCAAGGGAGATAATGATAAGCGGGGCAAGAGAAAGCACGGCAAGAATATACCCCAGGGTTGCTCCACCGGCAAGCCCGCGATAATTGACTACCATTAAAAAGATGTATACTACTGCTCCGGAAGCGAGGTAGAGAGCCAGGTCCGGAATTCCGGCAAAAGCCGGGACCAGGCCTTTAAGGTAGCTTCCGATAAGGATCGCAAAGATAGCAAGTACGGGGTTCCAGGCAAACCAGTAACTCCATGCACTGAATCCTCCCAATAGTTTTCCCTGGTCATATTTCCGATTTTTTGTATTTGAACCGAATACACTCTGAGCATATCCTGGAAGCCCTGAAGCTTTTGGGAACATTGTTGCAAGTTCTCCATAGGCAAAGTTTTGCATGAAACCCTGGAAAACGGAAAGAACCCAGACAATAATTGCAAAAGCCCAGACATAATTTGCAAAGTAGCCTATGGACGGAAGAATCAGCACCGGAACACCCAGGGCAATTGCAAGTCCCTGCTTCCAGTCAATTGTCCGCTGGAGCCCACCACTTTCATTGTTTTCATCGCTCATTTTTCAATGCACACTCCTCTTATTTTGAAAGAAAGCCAGTTGAAGATTCGCACAGCTCGCAAAGCACGAATCAAGTTATAAAAGTCTGCAAAAGGAAAAGAGGAAAGACCTGAAAAATAACCCTGATTATCAGGAGAAATCCTGATTCAAGTGTCTAAGGATTAAAATTTCTAATAGGTCTATACCCACTTCACCTCATTTTGCAGTTCGGAGTTTTCTGTTTAAGCTATCTGTTTTCTGAAAAGGTTGCAGGAATTAATCTTGATGTCAAGCAACTTTTCGATGTTCATCTTTGCGGCAATACCCTTTGCAGCGCCTGGCACTGAAGTTATGACACCGATATCGAGTTCCTCACGAAGTTCACGCATTACGTGTTCGTCTGAAAGGTCCATGACATCGACGCTGAGCTTCTTTGCGACGTATTCTTTTGCCTCTTTGATACGCATGTTCTTTGAAAACTGCATTCTTGCAACAAGGTCGCCTGCAGCTCTCATACCAGTCATACCTGAAGCCATTATGTGTGCGATCGGCATACCCAATGGGTCGCCGACCCCGATCTATATGCCGTCTACGCCTGCAATTTCAACCATTGCTTTGCTGGCCCTTGTAACGGCATCGATCGGAGGAGTCTCAAGCATCGGGATTCCGCCCACGCCCATTCCCATGTCAACATGGCAGGGAAGCGGGGAGACTTTAACTGCCTCTTTTATGAAGGTAACTGCACGGGCAAGATTCCAGGCTGAAGTCTTGCTGGTGTTCGTATTTACAACTGGCCCAAAGACGTTTGCTCCTGCCTTTGCAACAAGGGGTGCCTGCTGGTGAGGCCAGAGGCCTGCAAGGGTTACTCCGTCGTACTGAAGTCCGCCGTGCATGCCGAGCACCATTTCTCCTGCCATGCCTGCTTCTATGTACATGTCAGGAAATTCCTTTCTGAGGGCTTCAATTGCGTGAAGGGTCCCGTAAAAATCCCCGTCTCCTGCTGCTGCAGTTGTGTCAAAATTGACGCCATCTGTCCCGGAAGCAAAGAGTTTCTGCATTATCCATACAGTATCTCTGGTAAGGTGTTCTGCAGCATGTTCCATAGATTCCCAGGCTTCCTGAATCTTAAAAGCCTTCATCAGGTCTCCTGGGTTCTCGAAAGGACCGTCAGGAGTATAGTAAAGCCCCATGTTGGGCATTGCTCCGTAGAAGAGCGGGATGATCATGTTCTGCTGACAGACTTCCATTGCCTGGCACTCGTTTGAAACAACAGGCTTCACAGGCTTGAAACTGTAGTCGATGTGCCCGAGTTCCATTGTGTCTGCACCAAATGCCCTCTCGTGCATCATGCAGCCAACAAGCCGGCTTGATGGGATTCCAACGCCGCTGTTACCCTGGTCACCATCAAGCCTGATAGTACCAATGTCATGAGTGACAGGAATTTCCATACCCTGCTCGACACTAACAGCCTTTCCTGGCATCATCAGGATTTCGGCAAGTTTATCGAGTTCATCAGCACTGAGGACAGGGATCTCGCCAAGATCTGCAGCATTTGCAGTCCCGGCTTCGATCTCTTCCATAATTTTTTCTCTGGTGAGGAAGACACGCTTACCGTCTCCCATTCTCAAAGCATATTCAGTTGCCATTTTTATTCTCCATTCTGGGGTTTAAAGAGTATAAGATTCAAAAAGTACAAATTTAGAGCAATAGTTCTTTTGCCTTTGCTACTGCTTCGCTTGCATTTTCAGCATAGCAGTCTGCGCCTATCTTATCAGCCCATGCCTGAGTCGCAGGAGCGCCTCCTACCATGACCTTTACCCTTTCTCTCATTCCCTCTTCTTTCAGGAGTTCGATCACATCCCTCTGCCCTTGCAGGGTTGTGGTCATAAGGGCGGAAAGTCCGATCATGTTAGCGTCTACCTCTTTTGCTTTCTGGACAAAGTTCCTGATAGGAACGTCACGGCCTATATCATAGACTTCAAAACCCGCAGACTGGAGCATTGTTGAAACAATCGACTTACCTATATCATGGACGTCGCCTTCTACTGTCCCATTTACAATAACTCCGAGCTTCTTACTCTTGGCCCCGGCTGGAAGATCGGCTTCAAGAACCTTAACCCCGGCTGTCATGGCGTCAGCAGCCATCATCACATGGGGTAAGAAGAGTTTGCCTCTCTCAAAAAGGATTCCTACCTGATTCATGCCAGCAGCAAGCCCTTTTTCAATAATATCTGCAGGTTCCATAACCTGCTTTGCTTTCTCAACTGCAGCGAGTACCGCATCCTTTTTACAGGAGATGACTGCGTCAGAAAGCTCCTGAATAAGTTCTTCTTTAGTTGCCATTTTTATACCTCCATTTAATCAGAAATCTTCTTCAGTGTCTGAAAAGCATAACTGAATCTGTAATTTCTAATCTGATATTTTTATAGACTCTGAATTATTTAGCCTAACCCATGGTGTTTTTGCAAAAAAGATAGGTATTGGCACTCGATGTGTGCAGTTGAGAAGTAAATAAGTTCTGACAGACCTAAGTGATTGGGCTCAAGTTATGAGATTTTTTAATAGCATTAAAAATTTTAATGGAATTTATTGAAAAAAAATGATTGAAAAAATGATTGAAAAAATGATTGAAAAAATGATTGAAAAAATGATTGAAAAAAAAGAAATTCAGTTTTTTGAACTAATACGAAGCTACCCCTAAACACAAAATAATGTCTCTCGTCCTCAAAATTTGATGACAATTCAAGTTTCCAATAATGAAAATTGTTCTAAAACTTTTGTTGATGTCAGAGTAAAGATTTATTTTGGGATGAGCTCCTGTTTTAATCCTTTTTTTATTTCCAGGCTGGCGATAATCCAGAGTTCCTTTATTTATCGGTGCATTCCATCTTTTCCAGTACGCAAACTCTTGTTTCTCCACTACCTATTGAATTATTTTTGTAATTGTTCAGAGAAATACCTGTTTTTTCTGAGTACTCCGGTTTTTCTTCCTCCTGACAGAAGTAGTCCCCTTCAAATCGGAATTTCCTGAAAAGTTCGCAGGACTCACAGAGGCAGCCTTCTTTTTTCCCCGGTTTGCGGTTTTTGCTTCTGGAGCAGAACATTCCTGCACCACTGGAATAAGAGGGACAAATCCTGCAAACACAGGCTTTAAGGTGATGATAGGAACCGCAAATGCCAAAATACCTTCCATATTTTTCCCGCGTTTCCTTTATACAGTCAGATACCTTTCCACCAAACTTACTTACATCTGCCTTTCCAGCATATTCTTCATTTTCAGCTGTGGTTTTAGAACTCAGAAAATCCCTCCTGTACGCAAAAAGACATAATTTATAAGATGTCAAAATATAATATATATTGCCTGAGGATTTCAAAAGTGCATTTCCCTGAGGCAGTAAAGAATCTCTGTACAAGGAAAAGGGTTTTTGGAGAGTTTACAGAAATGGGATTCAATCAATTAGATGAAAAAGATGAAATGATCCTCAATGAGGCGCTGGAGCGACAGCAGATTCTGGAAACAATAATAAATAACAGCCCTATTATGGCTTTTCTCTGGAGCCCGGAAGGGGACTGGCCTGCCAAATATGTTTCAGAGAATGTAACCCAGCTTGAATACAGCGCGGAAGATTTTCTTGCAGGCAGGATAATGTATGCAAACATAATTCATTCAGAGGATATAGACAGAGTTAGAGAAGAACTCACAAGATGCTGCGAGACCGGAAAAGACAGTTTTGTGCATCGATACAGAATCCTCACAGGGAAAGGAGAAATCCGCTGGGTTGAAGAAAAAACCTTTATCCAGCGGGACGAAAAGGGAAACGTGACCGATTTCCAGGGAATAGTCAGGGACATCACTTCCGAGGTAAAAAATGAAAAAGCACTCAGAGATGCCCTTGAGAGTCAGAAAGCCCTTATGGAAAAGCAAAAAGCCCTGCTTGAGAGGCAGAAAGCTCTTGAGACCGTAATTAACAATAGTCCGATGATAGTTTTTCTCTGGAAAGCCGAAAAATACTGGCCTACCCTCTATGTCTCCGAGAATGTCAGGCAACTTGGATATTCCCCGGAGGATTTCATTTCCGGAAGAGTCCTTTATGGGAAGATTATCCATCCAGAAGACCTTCTGCTTGTGGAACTCGAGCTTGAGGAGAACTGTGAGGAGGGAGGAAAACAGTTCAACCGCCAGTACCGAGTTCTGACACCAGCGAGCGAGGTACGCTGGGTTGAAGAAAAAACCTTCATCCAGCGCAATGAAGAAGGGGGTGTGTCCTACTTTCAGGGAATTATCGAGGATGTAACCGATAGCCGAAAAGGTCAAAAAACCCTGATCAACCGGCTCTGACAAAAATAATCATAAAGAAAAGAAACGGCATAAACAATAACTTTCCCAGCACATCAGTAAATTCCTTTTACGATCTGTATTGCCTAACACATACGTCTCTATTTATATTTTTTAACATTTAATTTGTGAACGCACCTATCCCAAAACCGTTTCTATTTCCATTTTATAGAAGAGTTTATAAATACTTTCCTTATCAGTAGACCGATTGACTATTTTAAAACAGAGATTCAGAAAAGCAATTTTGATTTTTGGGATGAGCTCTATAGTTACTGCACTCACACCAGCACCTTTTTTCAGCATAATTCGTCAAAAATATATGATACTTCTTTCAAATGACCTGCATACTACCATTTTTTTAAAATTAATATGCAGGTAATTTTATAAACATGCATGGATAAAGTGTAGAGTCGCTAACAAGAAGGAATTTGTTCATGGACAATAGAGAATGGATAGTTGGACCTATCCTGCTTGAAGTACAAACAAAATGAGCTATTGATTGTCGAAGAAGGTTCTGAATGGAAGATAAACTGAGTAAATCTGATATCGAACGAAAGCAACTAGAGGAGGTTTCAGACCAGAGTGAGCAATGTTTCAGTCTGAAGTTGGAAAACGGTCTCTCTACTTTTCAAAATATGGCTAATCTGGAGCTTTCCGACATCATTGATGTTCAGTCTATCAAGCCTCTAATGGAAGATTTCTATAAACTTACTCATATTCCCATAGGCATAAACGATCTTAAAGGAAATGTCCTGGCAGGTGTAGGATGGCAGGATATCTGCACCAGATTTCACAGGGCTAATCCCGAAACCTGCAGGCACTGCGTAGAAAGCAATATAAAACTATCTCTGGGCGTTGTCCCTGGAGAGTTTAAGCTTTACAGATGCAAGAACAACATGTGGGACATAGTGACTCCTATCATGGTGGGTGACCAGCATGTCGGTTATGTCTTCGCAGGGCAATTCTTTTTCGAGGACGAGCCTCTGGATTATGAGCTTTTCCGCTCCCAGGCCAGAAAATATGGTTTCATTGAGGAGGAATACATAGCAGCGCTTGAAAAAGTTCCAAGGTTGAGTAGAGAAGCTGTGGAAACAGGCATGGGTTTCTTTATGACATTTGCCAACATGCTCTCACAGCTAAGCTACAGCAATATCAAGCTGGCTAAGTCACTGGCAGAACGTGATTCTCTGGTAGATAGACTGCAGGAGAATAAGAAAGATTTCGACCGCGCCCAGGCGGTGGGAAATATAGGAAGCTGGCGTCTGGATGTGTGCAAAAATGAATTAAAATGGTCCGATGAAAATCACCATATCTTCGGTATCCCAAAAGGCACCCCTTTAACCTATGAGACTTTTCTTTCAGCGGTCCATCCAGAAGATAGAGAATATGTAGAAAGGGAATGGAAGACAGGGTTAAAGGGTGAACCATACGACATAGAACATCGAATTGTCGTAGAAGATAAGATTAAGTGGGTACGTGAAAAAGCATATCTTGAATTTGACAAAGACGGAACGATGATCGGTGCTTTTGGCATAACGCAGGACATTACCGAGCGGAAGCGGGCTGAAGAAGAGTTGAAGCAGAGAGAAAAGCAGTACCAGACTCTTGGTGACACAATCCCCTACGGCGTCTGGCTCACCGATGCCGCCGGCTACTGCACCTATGTAAGTTCTTCGTTCCTTGAACTGGTGGATATGTCGATGGAACAGGTTCAAAAGTTTGGCTGGCTGCATCTGCTTCCACCGGAGGACGTTCAACCAACTGTAGACTACTGGCTCCGTTGTATTCAGACCGGTGAGAACTTCGAGAAAGAGCACCGTTTCCGGGCAAAAGATGGCAGCTACCAGAATGTACTGGCTATCGGTAGGCCGATCAAGAACGACTCGGGGAAAATCACTGGATGGGTAGGCCTGAATCTTGACATTACCGAGCGCAAGCAAATAGAAGAGGCGCTGCGAGAGAGTGAGAAACGCTTTCGTGCTTTTGTAATGGCCAGTTCTGAAATAGTGTATCGAGTGAATCCAGATTGGAGCGAGATGCGATATCTCTATGGTCGAGGTTTTCTTGCCAATACGGAAATCCCAAGCCGCAAATGGCTCCAGGAATACGTTCTCCCGGAAGATCAACAGCATGTGATGTCTGTCATCAATGAAGCTATCCGTACGAAGAGCACTTACAAACTGGAACATCGGGTTCGGCTAGCAAACGGCAGCATTGGATGGATTTTCTCGCGTGCAGTTCCTATAATGGATCCAAATGGCGAGATCGTTGAATGGTTTGGCGCTGCCAGCGATATTACCAAGCGAAAAGAAGCAGAAGCTAAGTTGAAAGAAACACTTGATAACTTAGAAAATTTGGTTAAAAAACGTACATCAGAGCTTGAAAACGCTTATAATTCTCTAAAGGAAAGTGAAAAACGTCTTGATGAAGCTCAAAGAATGGCTCATATTGGAAATTGGGTTTGGGATATTGCAACTGGTAAAGAATACTGGTCTGATGAACTGCATCGTATTTTCAAGCGCGATCCTCAAGAAGCTGCGCCATCTTACAAAGAATATTTAAACTATGTACACCCCGATGATCGAGACTATGTGGATAATGCTTTTAAGGGAACCATAAATGGAAAGCCCTATGAAATTGATCATAGAATCATCTTAGCTAATGGGGAAGAACGCACAGTCCATATACAGGCTGAAGTTGTTTTTGATAATAAAAATATTCCCATTCAAACAAAGGGAATAGTTCAGGATATCACTGAACGCAAGAAAGCTGAAGAGAATATTCAGTATCTGGCGAATATTGTAGAATCAACAACAGATGCTGTCGTAACAGTTTCTCTTGATAGTATTGTTACCAGCTGGAATAAAGGAGCAGAGCAGATTTTTGGTTATACAGCTGAAGAGATTCTGGGAAAAAAAGTATCAATACTCGAACCAGAGAATCTTAGAGAGGAAATAAAACAGTTAGTTGAAAATGTCATGCAGGGAGAAAAGGTTAAGCACTATGAATCTTCAAGGTTAAAAAAAGACGGTACAATAATAATTGTTTCAGGAACTCTTTTCCCAGTTTTTGATACATCTGGAAAGCTGGTTGCTATTTCGGTTATTGTCAGAGATATTACCGATATAAAAAGGGCAGAAGAAGCTCTGAAAAACCTTGAAATTATCCGTAAAAAGGAAATCCACCACAGGATTAAAAATAACCTGCAAGTAATTTCATCTCTCCTGGATCTTCAGGCTGAAAAGTTCAATAACAGAGAATGTATCAATGATTCTGAAGTTTTGGAAGCTTTTAGAGAAAGCCAGGATCGGGTAATGTCGATTGCTTTTATCCATGAGGAGTTGCACGAAGGCAAAGGGGAAGATGCACTTAACTTTTCACTGTATCTGCAGAGACTTCTTAAAAATCTATTTCAGACATACAGATTTGGAAATACTGAGATCTGCCTGAATCTGGACCTTGAAGAGAATATTTTTTTCGGCATGGATACTGCAGTCCCATTGGGGATAATCGTTAATGAGCTTATTTCCAATTCCCTAAAGTATGCATTTTCAGGCAGGAAAAACGGGGAAATCCAGATTAAACTCTTCAGCACAGCTATTAACAAGGATCTAAATATCAAAGAGGAACTTACCGGAAAATGCAGCAGATATACTCTGATAGTCTCAGATAACGGAGTCGGAATTCCTGAAAAAATTGATTTCAAAAATTCAGATTCACTTGGTCTACAGCTTGTGAACCTTCTGGTAGATCAGTTAGACGGCACTCTAGAATTAAAAAGAGGTAAGGGGACAGAATTTATTATGAAATTTAGCGATATAGAGTGATTATAAGTTCAAACTGCCTTTAAATATGGAACTGTAATAGCATGACAGAAAGGAAAACAGAATACACTTGCAATAGAACCTGTTGCAACAGTTAATGCTGATTTATAAGTTTAGAAAGTTAATTCAAAAAGTCCATACGGGATGCATGTAAGATTCTTTGGCATCCTAATTGAATTCCAGGAAGGGGTACTGGCACCAGGCATGAACTTAACATTCTCCTCAGACATTCTATCAGGAAGATAGAACCTCTCCATACTCTAAACTTTCAGCACATAGCCCAAAATTAACACGTACTGTTTTCCCCAGAACTTATTATTGTTAGAACTACATGCGGTCTCATTCATTTAAATAGGCTTTCATATAAACGATTTTTTTATGACTCCTCCCGTTCCCTAATATAGTCTCAAACACATACACCGAAAGAAAGTATAAATATTTTAAAGAAGTAGTAATTTAAACTGTTTAATCTAATTTTAAAAGACTGGTGTTTGTGATGTGAGCAGAAAGTATATTTAAAGAGCTTGCCCACAAAATTCTGACTCTTATCAATAACCTCTAAAGGTACCTGTGGACTTAAGACATTTCGTAAAAATGGTTATTTCCAGAACATATTCAGAAAATATGGATTTAAAATATAATTTGGCCATAAAGGAGTCAAAATATGAGTAAAAATAAAGGAGTGAGGGCAACATCCCAATTTGTTGGGTTGCTGCTTTGTATAGTATTAATTCAGACCGCATGTGCGACAGAAAATCAAAATCAATTAGCTGTAAATTTCATCGATAATTCAACGTCAGAAAATACAACTATTGAAAATTCGACAACAGTAAATTTTATAGATCCGTCTTACTATTATGCATATGTAGGTGAGGGATGCAGCACCGAAATAACCGTAAGTTTCACCAATAACGGTGAAGAAACCCTTTTTTTAAATCCAAAAGTTATAGCTGCGTCTAATACGAACAACATAAATGAAAGCTGGATTAACATATACCCGGCAAATGCAACGGTAGCTCCTGGCTCAGTACAGTATTTTACAATTGAAGTAAATTTCCCACTGGACTCACCAGGTGGATACTATCAGGGCAAAATAGCCTTCACTGATGACATTGTGCCTACTACAGAAGATTACACTGATCCTCAATATGTCAATTCAATGCAACTCGATATCTGGGCCCAAGCTCAGCAGAAAATAGAACTTCAGACAAGTTATATTTCAGATACTGTAGAAGCTGGAACGGAAAATGAGTATAAGATAAAAGTCAAAAACGTAGCTACAAGAGATATAACAATCAATCCAACATTGAGCAATACATATTATAGAGGGTACGAACAGGCATTTGGCAGCGATTCAATAGAAATTTCTGCACCTTCAACTATAAAAGCAGGTGAAATCGCTAACATGACTATACGGGTCAATGTTCCTGAAAATGCAACTAGAAACTATTACGGGTATATTGACATGAATGTAAATGGGAATCCTAATAATGGATACCAAACGGGAATAAACCTCTACTTCAATGTTTGGCAACCGCCTGCTCCCTTTGTGAAGACTTTTTACACCACTACCGATGATCCGATAACAATTGAAGTTTCGGGTGATACATACAGATGGGATAATGGGTTGAGTATCTTACAGAAAAAGGATAAACTACCATTTGAACTGGAACTTAAATGTAATTCCAACCCTGTTAATATGACTTTTATTAATTCGTCCGAAAGCGGCAGCGCCAATATTGAAGAAAACTACTACCCGACATGGGCAGATGAGAGTGGAAAAACTTATAGAAATATTAAAGACCATTACGCTGCAACCTATAAGACACGCGGAGAAATAGGAGAATGGGAACTTATCATTCTTCCGAAAGGTGCGAACAGCTTCCAGTATTTGATAAACATACAGAATGGCAATCAAGAAGAAACATGGAATGTAACCGATGAGAATTTAGCAACAGAAAATTCATCCACTGGAAACGCACCTGATGATAATACATCTACCCCAAGAGATGGACAGGAATCGGAAGTACTTATTGCAGACTTCAGTACCAACGTAACAAGTGGTTACGTTCCTCTTACCGTGCAGTTTACAGATAATAGTGCATTAAATGAGCTTCAAAGCGCCATACCACCGACATTATCTGACGAAGGACAGAATAATAAGACTGATGAACCGGCAAATAAAACATCAGATGGTCAGGAAACCAGTGGTGACGAATACTTATACGGCACTGCAAATGTTGAAAGTATACAGGTTATGACACTGGAATCTTTTCCTGTACAAGTACAGGTAGTAGCAGAAGGTTACCTTCCTGACGGCTGCACTGAAATTGAAGAAATAACTACTGAAAGAGAAGAAAACACCTTCAATATTAAAATTAGTACAAAGCGCCCGAAAGATGCAATGTGTACACAGGCAATCGTACCTTTCAGTGAAACAATACCTCTTGAAGTCCAGGGACTGAAAGCTGGAAATTACACTGTGAACGTGAATGGAATAACGGGATCTTTCGAGCTTGCAGTTGATAATACATTAGATGAGTCTCTAGATGAGTCTCCCAGTCCTGTGCTGCCAGGACAGCAGATAATAACCGAAGCTGACAATGGAACAAGCATTAGTCTCAAGGAAGGAGAATATTTTACCCTTGAGCTCAGGGAAAATCCTTCCACAGGCTATTCCTGGGAACTTAACCTGAGTGAAGGGCTCAGCATTGTCAGTGATAATTACACTCAGGATCCGGCTCCTGAAGGTATGATTGGTGTTTCTGGAACTCATTTATGGGTAATCGAAGCTGTAGCTCCAGGAAACCAGCAGGTAAACGGTATATATAAGAGGCCATGGGAGAGTACAACTGGCACGGAAGACAACTTCATACTTAATGTCAATAGTATCTCTTCGAATACAATATCAAGGATCTGGGATTTTGAAGACGGATCTACTTCAACCGAGCTGAATCCAGCACACACTTTTACTACAGCAGGAACTTATACTGTTAGTCTGGTAGCAAGCAATGGAAATAGAACTGCTACAAAAACCGCTACAATAACTGTTCTAGAACAAACACTACCTCCTGTTGCGAACTTCAGCAGCGATGTTACTGAGGGTTATGCTCCCTTAGAAGTACAGTTTACAGATCTGTCCGAAAATGCAACAGAATGGAACTGGGATTTTGGGGATAGAGTACATTCAAAAATTAAAGATCCTGCACATATATACAGTGAAGCTGGAAAATATACCGTTAGCCTGACAGTAAAGAATGCAAACGGAATGGACACAGAAAAAAGATCTAAATATATCTCGGTGTCCAAAAGAAAATGAACTTATAAAATGTGAAAGTAGAGATAATTTTATCTCTCCTTACTTTTCTTTTTTGAGAACTATTCAGTCCATCAAGAATCAGTTAATGATGGTATTTTACAGTAGCTTTTCCTCAGTCTATGGAGCTCTCTCCGCCGATTTATATAAGCTTGAGAATTAATTTGAAAAAAAAAGTCCACACGGGTCCATTAGAGATTCTTTGGTATTCTAAAAGAGGTACTTGTAAGGTATGAGCCTTAACATTCTCCTTAGAGGCTGTCTTAAAATTCAAAACATTTCTACAATTGGATATGAGCAATGTTTACTTTAAAATTCAGACCACAAATTTTTCCGAAATTCAGGTACACTTTGACCTTAAATTTTCCCATATGAGTTACTCATGCTATGTACGAAATCAAACATATTAATACATCATTGTTTGAGATTATACTTTAGATATTTAAGGGCTTAATACTACAGTTTTTCAGTTCGATTACGTAAGTCCTTTCCCAATTATAGAACCAAATTTAATTTTAAGAAAAGATTTAAGTGGGCAGATAGATGTGAAACCTTGCCAGGATGGATGGAAATAGCTTTTCTACAAGGGCAATCACATCTCCAGTATGTTGGGTTTTCTGGCGGCCCGAATAACCGGGATTTTAAGGGCTTGAGGTAGATGAAAGGAGTGCAATGGAAATTTTGAGAATCCTCGCCCTATTTTTTATTCTATTGCTGGTTTTAACCAAGCGCCTTCCTTATTTTTCCCATTTTCGTAAGGGTGGAACATACAAGTTGGGAAACTTCTTCATCCGTGCAGTTTCCTGCCTTGCCTGCCTGCAAAAGGTCCGGCTGCATCATCTCCAGCAGGATGCGGTACGAAGGCTCAGGCCTTGTCTCAAGACTCAGGGTATCGCGCAGGATCTCAATATCTTTACTTACTTCCTTCAAACAGGGGCCTGAAAGAAAGCGAGATGCAACATTGAGGTCCAGGTACCCTGATGCAAAATTCAGGTCGCTTTCAAGGGAAGGGAAGTATTTTGTAAGCAGTCTTTCACAGGCAGCCTCTCCAAGTTTTTCCTTGGCTTCTTCAAGGGCAATGCCTGTACCTATGAATTCCGGGGGCAGACCTATGGAGTAAAGGGCGCCGGTAAATTTGATCGCTCTTGGCAGGTGCAGGTCTTCTGAAGGCATGTAGTTCTCAAGCTCTTTTCCGATATCTGCACGGCAGAGCTCAGTCAGACCTGAGATATCAGGAGTGCTTCTAGAATAACCGCCGCTTCCTTTGTGCATCAGGCGGTCCCGCTGCTGGGGAAGAAGTTCAGCTACCCGGTTTATCATAGGGGCAAGTTCCCTGAGAATCCTGCTGTATCTTGCCCCAAAAATTCCTATAAGGTTTATTATCTCGTTTTTTTCTTCATCTGAGTAAATTTCAGGAGTTTCTGGCAGTCTGGCTTTTGCAAGGCTTACAAGGGCTTGTGCATCCCCTTTTTCATGGCTGTACCTGAGAGCAGACTGGAGAGTTATTGTCCCAATTCCCCGGTATTCGGCAAAAAAGTTTTCTGCATTTTTCAGGTTAAGGTGCCCTCTGAAAGGCAGTGTACCTGCTCCGAATATGATACCTGTCTCTGTATCAAGCTCAGAGTTCAGTTCGGAAATCCCGTTTATGGCATATTTGCATGAGAGCGTGCTTGCAACATGTCCGAAAGAGAGGGCTGAATCGGATTTGCCCAGAAATACCCTGAATTTTTCGGGAACTGTCCCGAAGTGTTCTTTCCAGGCAAGAATAGTACGTTCTGCAAGTTCTTTTGCGTGCAGGAGAGCAGGAGCATCTTCTATAAGGGGAATAATACGAGGAACTTCCATAAAAATTCCGAACTCCTTTTTTGCAAGCTCGCTTACATCTACCATGTGCTGTTGAGCTTCAATGATTTCTTTGACAGTACCTGTCATAGGATGCACGAATTCATTGATTGCCTGGACATCCGAATATTCAAGGGCGCTGTAGTTGGCTTCAGCAATGGACATCATGACCATAAGCTGTCTGAAACGATTTTCCTGAACTGCACTCGGAGCCCGGGGAGTTATAAAAACGTCTTTGCCGGGAACAAGGTCTGTTTCTTCTATGAATTTTGCCACTATCTGGACGTTCTGGTGGTAGGGAGTAGCCTTTCCCTCATAATCCGGCATGTATTCATCACAGCCGAATACCAGCGCAGCTTCCACGGCCTCTCCGGGCTCTTCCTGAGTTGAAATATACTTTGACGCAGAGTCAGGGTGCTGGGTACACATTACTTTTGGAAAATCGGTTTTTTTGCTCATGAAACTGAATCCTCACTTCTGTATGGACTGAATTACTGAATTTTGGTTTCTCAATAGGCTAGCGTCAATTTGCCTCAGATTTACGTGTTATCTCAGATTTATCCTATTGTTAACCATCTAGAACACACAAAGTAGCGCCGGAAGAGTATGTTTACTTAAAGATAAATGTTTCCGTTTACAATAAGTTAACATAAAAATGGTTTTGAAACTTTTCAAAGAATAAGTTTTATCAACAAATGCTGGAGTCTTCTTGACTTCAGGCTTACTCTTTTTATATCATTTTCATTTCGCCTGTAGACTTCTACCCGGACTTTTATAGCATCTATTTAATATATTTCAGCTGGTATCAATATCGATACTGATACCTGCTTCGAAACTGGCTAATATATATGAGCTATGTGACATAGAAAGTAGTATCTTATGTATACCAATATTAAAAAAATACTATTATATTAACATCCTAAAAAAATAGTAAAAATGAATAATAGAGGAAAAAAGAGTTACCGAATAATCATATTTAAGGTGATAATATGTTCTGTAATCAATGTCAGGAAGCACTTAATGTGAAGGGCTGTACGAAAAACGGAGTATGCGGCAAAAAAGGTGAAGTTGCAGACCTCCAGGATAGACTGCTCTATGTCCTGAAAAGCATCTCTTTCTATAACATGAAAGCAAGAGAAGCCGGACTTAATGAAGAAGCTACAGACAGGTTTATTCTTGACAGCTTCTTTGCTACTCTCACAAACACCAATTTTGATAAGCAGGCAATTGAGTCTTATATAAAAAAAGGATTTGAGGTACGAGATCCCATTAAAGCCAAACTTCCTGCAGTAGCGATAGGTGCCGAAAAAGATCTGCCTGCAGTGGCTACGGTTACCCCTGAAAACATAGAAAAGCTGGATGTAGCTGTTCATTCTACTTCAAATGAAGACATAAGATCTCTCAGAGAACTTCTGACCTATGGAATGAAAGGGCTGGCTGCTTATGCCCATCACGCTTATATCCTCGGGTATAAAGACGAAGCAATAGTCGAGTTCATAGAAAAGGGACTTGTTGCAACTACAGACGACAGCATCGGTGGAGAAGCCCTCACAGGCCTTGTCCTGGAATGCGGGCAGAAAGGCGTATCCGTCCTTGCCCTGCTTGACAGAGCGAATACAGAAACCTACGGAAGCCCTGAACCTACAGCAGTAAACATTGGCGTAAGAGACAGGCAAGGAATCCTTATCAGCGGACATGACCTGAGGGACCTCGAACAGCTCCTTGAGCAGACGAAAGGTAAAGGGATCGATGTATACACCCACGGTGAGATGCTGCCTGCAAATTCCTATCCTGCCTTTAAGAAGTACGACAACTTTGCAGGCAACTACGGGAACGCCTGGTGGAAACAGAACGAGGAGTTCGAAAAGTTCAACGGCCCTGTCCTGATGACTACAAACTGCATAATTCCTCCAAGAGATTCATACAGGAGCAGGATCTACACTACAGGGGTAGTGGGTTTTGAAGGGCTTACACACATATGCGAAAAAGAAGACGGCACAAAGGACTTCACCCCTCTGATAGAGCAGGCAAAGGCAAGCGAGCCCCCTAAACAGCTGGAAAACGGGACAATAATCGGAGGTTTTGCGCACGCAGCTGTCCTTTCTGTTGCAGATAAGATAATAGATGCCGTAAAAACCGGAAAGATCTCCAGATTCATGGTTATGGCAGGCTGTGACGGCAGGCATAAGGAAAGGGCCTATTATACCGATTTTGCAAAAGCCCTCCCTAATGACACAGTAATCCTGACAGCCGGCTGTGCCAAATACCGTTACAACAAGCTGGACCTTGGGGACATAGGAGGAATCCCAAGAGTTATCGATGCCGGACAGTGCAATGACTCTTATTCGCTTGTAGTAATAGCCCAGAAACTTGCAGAGGCTTTCGGGCTTGAGGATATAAATGACCTGCCTGTTTCCTACAACATCGCCTGGTATGAGCAAAAAGCCGTGCTTGTGCTGCTTGCCCTTCTGAGCCTCGGAGTAAAGAATATCACCCTCGGCCCGACACTTCCGGCCTTCGTCTCTCCAAATGTCCTCAAAGTGCTGGTTGATAATTTTAACATCAGGCCAAACACAACCGTGGAAGAGGACATGAAAATACTTCTGAAACTTACGGAAAGCTAATCTGAAAAGCCGAAAACTCCAGAAGAAAAACCCGCTGAAAAACCAGAAAAACCTGGCTTAGTTATATACCGCTTGGTACAAATTTATAAAGGAAGGGGAAGTTTAAAAACTTCTTTCTCAACTATTTTTATGCATGCAAACATTGTGTCTATAAAATAAAGTATCACATGGTCTTTTGTGTAATGTACTGTAAAAGCTGTCTTTTAATTTATAATATTGCACAACTTGCTCGCCTGTGTAGATACATGCATTCAAAATACGTATAGGACCTGCTCATTTGAAAATTAAACAAAGACAGAACTTTGAATATTCATAAGAAAACAGAAGCATGAAGCCAATTTATAAACTTTAAAACCTTAATTTGATGTTTTGTCCTGAAATAATTTCGCTTTGAAACTTTTTTCCTTTTGTCCATATTTTCACAACCCAAACAATCTGACTCCTATTCTGAATTTTGCCTCAGTTGTTAATCTATTCCAGAACGCATCTTGTGGTGATTCTAATTGTTCGAGTTTCAAAGCTCCATGAGGCCTCTTGTTATACCATTGTACGAGTTCTTCAAATTATTCAAACTCTCCTCTGAACCTTTGATATGTATCGAACCATTTCTCTATTTTTCCATTTGTCTGAGGATGTCTTACCCTTGCAAGTATTGGTTTAATCCCAAGTTCTTCAATGCGTTTTTTAAACTCATTATCCCATGAACCATCCTTACCAATCCTGTGAGCTCCGAACTCACTTCCATGATCCATTATGAGCTCCCTTAAAGGGCATATATCCCAGTACTCTCTGACAAGTTCATCGATCACTTTAATGGTGTTCTCTGTGTTACAATGAACGTACTCTTCTCCTGCAATTACCATTCTTGATGAGTCATCAAGAATGGCACAGACTTGCAACCCTAATAGAGGATTTTCATGCCAATCGATGTGTGCAGCAGACATGCTGTGTTCACGTTCGTATCTGCACCATTTTCTTCTCTGCTTCTTTTTTCGATTTTCATGGGCAAAGTTCATGCTGAGTAGGTAGTTATGGATTCTGTTATGAGATATCTTTCGATTATGTTTGCCTTCTATGAGGATCTCGAGGTAACATGCTCCAAACTTATAATCTGAGTATGTTTGGTCAATTAATTCTTTTTCGTCGGACGATAATAATTTCTTTGGTCGTCCAAGATTAGTGCCAATTTGAGGAAACTGACCAGTCTCAAGATATTCTTTATAAAGCTTCTGAACTCGACGGGCTGAGATCCCTTGGATCTCAGCTATAGTCGAGGTGGATTCACCTTTCAACTTTTGAGTAACGATCCAGCGGATCTTTTTCCTACTAAGTTTCACAACAGATAGGGAATTACAAACAACATAGTTAACGCGAAATAATTTCGGGATAAAACAACTTAATTTGACATTAATATAAAAATAAGTACTCCTATTTTCGTTACTGATCTGATGAATCTAAAAACAAAAATAAGAGCATTTCCAACTATTCCTAACAAGAATATATGTGTTCCTATCGGATCGATGCTTGCTGTTC
>CAZLNG010000006.1:0-14298 GCA_964560735.1 uncultured Methanosarcinales archaeon
GTCGCAAATCTTGAAGAAGAGGTTGCTGAGATCAAAGGCTCTATAAAGGCTCTTCTTATGGATATCAGGGAGACGATGGGGGTCCTTGAAAATCCTTTTCAGAATATTCAGGGTATTGCCAATATCTCAAGTGCTATTGTAGGTCCTAAACCTGCCGAGAGAGGGGAGGTTGAAGATCCTTCTTGCAGGGAGGAGGAAATTTCTCCTGAAGAGGAGGAAGGAGAGGAAGCAGATGATGCAAAGTCGTTACATGAGCCTGTATTGCCTGCGCCGTTTCCGAAGAGATCACTTGAGGATTTGAAGCAGGTTGCCAAGATTTTGCCTAAAAAGCCTGATTCCAAGCTTATTGATCCTATGTCATTTTATAAGACCATTGTCTGGAGCAAGGACATGGTCGAGAAGTATGATTATGAGACTATAAAGGAGCTTATTGAGATATTCTATCTTTTAGGGTATATTTCGGGGGATATAAAGGAGATTGTGCTCAAACTGACTCAGATTCTGGATAAAAGCAGTGATCTTGATACTGCGGTAATGGACCTTTACAGGCTTTATCATATACTTTACCCGGAAGACCTGTCTCTTGATTCGAAAGTGCTGGACTATGTCCTGAACGAAAATGATACGGTGAAAAACTTATGGCAAAGGAAGTGATTGCTACAGCGATACTCTTAATCGCGAGTGTTATAGCTGTGGTGGCATTTGTAAATGCCGTTATCCCTTCCGTGTATGATCTTTCTCATTCTTATGGTTCTATTGCAAGTAATATGGGGGACCAGTTTAAAACCGACATAGATATTATATTCGTTTATCCTGATGGAAACAATGTTACTGTCTGGATCAAAAATGTCGGGTCATCAGACATACCCTTTTCAAAACTGAATTATTCTGATGTTTTTGTTCTTTCATCATCTACAGGTCCTTTAAATCCAGTTTTTAATGGCACTTCAACTCCTTCATGGAACTACAACCTCGTGAACGGAGATGCCGGTGGCGACACCTGGAACCGCGGGGAGACTATTAAGGCAGATATAAACTTTGATTCTCTGCCTAGCAACAGTTATCAGATTACCTTTTTCCTCTACAATGGGGTATCTGCATCTGATAAATTCTCAAAGTGATACTTATGGGCCTTGATACTGTTGTTGTAGCGTTCTTTGTAGTTGGTGTTGTTCTGGTTTTAGCAGGGACTCTGACTATGGGCACCAATACTCTGGTTGAAACTTCTTACAATGGATATGTTTCAGCTTCTCAAACAGCGATGGACAGGCTTCACACTAACATCGAGATAAAGGACCCCCGGGTTGATGAAGTGACCAATCACGTTCATTTCACGGTTGAAAATACTGGAGAGACCAAATTAAGCAATTTTGAGCTGTGGGATTTCATTCTGGTTAAAGATAGCCAGGCTGCCTATCTGGTCAGAGATGAGGATTTTATTATTACGTTCACCAGCGATATCATAAATCCGGGTATCCTGGACCCGCATGAAACTCTTGACGTTGAATTAATAGACAAATTTGAGTCTAACGAGAGTTTACTTATGAAAATCACCACTGAGAACGGTATCGCTTCGTCGGAACATTACATCGTAAGGTGAATAAAATGGCATCTGAAGGGGACACAAAGGGTATTCTTTCAAGCGGCAATGATGAAATCGATAAGAAATTGGGTGAGGGCATTCCTTTAGGTTCTCTTGTACTCATTGAAGGTGAAAACGATACCGGGAAAAGTGTGCTCTGCCAGCAAATGACATATGGTGGATTGAATCAGCTCCACAGGATAGCGTACTATTCAACCGAAAACACCATTAAAAGTATGCAGGCACAGATGGAGAGTCTCAGTCTTGACATATCGGATTTTTATGCATGGGGTTATTTCAGAATTTTTCCCGTCCACCTCGAAGGCGTTGAATGGACCTCCGAACAGATGAAAGGAACACTGCACCTTTTAATAAATCATATTAGAAGTGTGAGAGAAAGAGTCATTGTAATTGATTCTCTCACGATGTTTACTACTTATTCTGATGAAGATAACATACTTGAATTTCTTACAAGTTTGAAAAATCTCTGTGATAAAGGGTATACAATTCTCATCACTTTACACCAGCATGCTTTCAGAGAAGATACACTTGTAAGAATAAGGTCTGCATGCGACTGTCATCTATTCCTCAGAAAAGAACAGCTCACTGACCGTTATATTAGCGTTATGGAAGTCTCAAAAATCCGGGGCGCCAGGAAAAGCACAGGTAACATAGTGAGTTTTGAAGTTCAACCCGGATTCGGATTAAAGATAATTCCGATCTCGCAGGCTAAGGTCTAACGTTATTTGTACATTATGCATGGGGTAAACATGGATAGTATTGAAGAGAAGCTAACAATTGAAGATGGTCATTCGATGGGGATATACACAAATTTCCCATTTAAGCCAAAAAAGTACGAGGGACATGACCATTCAAATCTGAAAACGTGTAATCTTTACAAACTTCTTCCCCCAGAAATGAAAAAAGAAGTTGAAAGCAACCTTCACCTTCTGGAATATCTGCATATTCTGCCCATAGATACTATGGGCATACCCAGATATGTATCCAAGCTTGAATCAAAATACGGTGACCTTGAAGAACCCAATCTGATATATAAAGTCAATGACCAGACGTATGTACACATCTATCCTAACAAAAACGATGTAAGGAATTTCTATATCCCCATAGAACCCATACTTCTGACAGGAGTTGGGAATCTCATTAAAGAGCTCGAAGTAAAACTTGTAGATCATCTTACAGGAATCGAATTTGATCCTGAAAATCTGGAAGAAAAAGAAAAAATCCTGAAGCAGTCTCTCGACACTATTTGCGTAATAGGTAACCCCAGGACAGCTAATAAGACAGCTAATAATTCCAATCCGGGGGGCAAAAAGTCATTTGCATCCAAATTTTTTTCAAATGGGAACAAAAAAAAGGACGAGCATATGTTCCTTTCAAAGGAATATTATGACGCTTTAAGATATTCAGTCATCCGGGACAAAATAGGATTGGGATTTCTTGACCCGTACATCCATGACAGCCATATTGAAGATATAACATGCAACGGCATGGGTCCCATCTTTATTGAACATAAAGTTTTCAAAGGTCTAAGAAGTGTTATTGAATTTAATGACAACGATATCCTCAATCAATACATCATAAGGCTCGCAGAAAGGATTGGAAAGCCCATAACTTTCAAAAATCCTATTGTTGACTCCACGCTGCCTGACGGTTCAAGAATTAATATTGTTTTTGGTGACGATATCAGTAAAAATGGAAGTAATTTCACAATACGTAAGTTCAATGACACTCCGTTCAGTATTGTTCAGATTGTAAAAAGCGGAACTATGAATTATATGATTGCAGCCTACCTCTGGATTCTCATTTCCGAAGGTATGAGCGGTTTTATTTGCGGTGAAACCGCAAGCGGTAAAACAACTACACTGAACGGGATTACAGCCTTTATAAATCCAGATTCAAAGCTTGTTTCTATTGAAGACACTCCTGAACTGCAAATTCCCCACAAAAACTGGACACGAGAAACTACAAGAGGAAGTACAAGGAGCAGCAAAATTGGAGAAGGGAGCGGTTCGGATGTTACAATGTTTGACCTCCTTAAAGCAGCCCTGAGACAGAGGCCGAACTATATTCTTGTTGGTGAAATCAGAGGTGTTGAAGGAAACATTGCATTTCAGGCTATGCAGACAGGACACCCTGTAATGTCAACTTTTCACGCTGCGAATGTAGAGAAACTGGTTCAGAGAGTTACGGCTGACCCCATCAACATTCCTAAAACATATATCGACAACCTCAATTTTGTTATAATCCAGTCTGCAGTCAGGAGGCCTGATGGTAAACTCGTAAGAAGAGTGCTCAGTGTAAACGAGGTTCTCGGCTTTAATCCTGATAAAGGTGGAATTTCCTTTATTGAAGCTTTTTCTTGGGACCCCGTCACAGACTCTTTTATTTTCAGTGCTATGGGAAGTTCGTACCTGCTTGAGCAAAAAATAGCTACAAGGCTTGGAATCCCCGCTAAGAAAAAGAAAGTGATCTATGAAGAGATAGAAAAACGAGCAAAAATACTTGAGAGATTGAACGACGAAGGGATTGTAAGTTATTATGATTTCTTTAGTACTGTTTCAAAGATTACAAAACACGGTATGTTGAGGATTCAATTCTAAACTGGTGATTAGATGGAGTTGTCTGAAATAAAGAATATTTTCAGGAAAAAATCTAAATCACAATCTATTCCTGGCAGGCCTCCCCTTTTTGATAGGCTTTCCCTTGCGTTGAAAAACTATCAGAGAGAACTCTATATGAGTAATGACCTGCTGTTTTCACTTACTTATATGGCCTCAATCTCAACAGCTAATTTAACAAGAGATAAAATATTTGCAAGTATTTCTGAGAAGAAGGAATACTGCCCAAGTTTTTACTTTAATCAGATCAGAGAACTGGCTCAGAACTGGCATTATGATTACGCCCATGCATGTGAACTCATATCCGAAAAAGTAACTAACGACAGATTAAGAGAGCTTTTAAACAGATTATCAAATGCAATCTCAGCAGGGGAACCTGATAACGAATTTCTCACTAAAGAATGGATTCTATTTAAAACGAAAAGAAAAGACGAGTTCGAAAGAGATCTTGAAACTACAAAAGAATGGGCAAATGCTTACACGGCCCTGCTTGTTTCCACTTCTCTTGTAGCCATTATTGTTCTGCTTTCAGTAATTTTATATAATCTTGGAAGTCCGGAACGTACACTGTATTCTACAATGTTTATTGTATCTTTCATGGCACTTTTTGGAGCAGGTTTACTCTTTAAAGCCTCTCCTAAGGATGCTAAAGCCCATAGTTTGAAAATAAAATCAAGAGAACAGGTCTTCATTTATAAATGGATTCCTTACACCCTTGCACTTTCCGCTTTATTTGTCACACTATTCACGGTTTTACCTGCTTTCATCAGCACGGCTAACTTTTATATTGACATCAAAGGTATTGGAATGATTTTAGCAGGAATAGTCATGCTGCCTGTTGGAATCAATGCAAGCAGAGATGTTAAAAAAATAGATGAAAGAGATGAAAGCTATACGACATTCATAAGAAGCCTTGGATCTATCGTAAGCGGTTCAGGGCTCACAATTCCAAAAGCCCTTGTAAAAATCGATCCGAAAAATCTTGGAGAGCTTAGAGAGATGAGCCAGGAACTTTATAAGAGACTGGCATCCGGCCTGGACCCAAAGTTGTGCTGGGAAAAATTTGTTGGTGAAACTGGCAGTTATCTTATATATAAACTGACAAATGTTTTCGTAGACGCTGTAAATCTGGGAGGAGATGCAGAAACAGTAGGAGAACTCGTAAGCTCATCAAATCTTGAACTGGTCCTTTTAAGAATGAAAAGAGAGCGCATTTCCAAAGCATTCACCAGTCTTGTTATACCTCTGCATGTAGCAATGGTCGCTCTTCTTCTATTTATAGGCAAAATTCTGACAGTTTTTACGACTATTATTTCCCAGCTATTTGTCCAATTTGATATCTCCGGCTCAGAACTTGAAGGTATACCCGGTGGGCTGGGGGGTATGAATCTGGGGATATTTGGAGGAGTCCCTGTAGAGTTACTGGGGCAGTTTGTTGTAGTGGTAATCGTTATTATAACAGTGGCAAATGTACTGGCAATTGTCGCTGTTAAAGGGGGGCCAATGTACCTGGCAATGTATTATGGTGTAATTCTCTTCATTTTGTCCGGTATCTTAATGCTTGGAGTTCCTCCCCTGGTAGATAGCGTTTTTTCATTTCAGGGATTATTGAACGATCTTGGAGGAGGTGTGTAAAATATGGATCTGAGTGCTATACTCATGGATTCTAAACTCATAAGTATGGCTGTAAGCGCCATAAAAATAAATTTAGGTTCCTTAGGTGAATCAAATTTTACAATTATTTTAGGAATTTTTGTGACTGTAATGGTAATGGGCACATCCATTCTATACGATGAGCGTCAGCGTAAAAATAAAAACTTATATAACGACACGGGATCGAAGCCTTCTTCAGTTTCTGGTCACAAAGTAAACAGTCTCGGTTCCGGCTCTCTCAACGGTTTTTCCGGATTTAATAAGAAGCTCAGCAGTTTAATTCCGAAAAAAATCAATAAAAATAACTCTGGAAATAGCGGAATAAAATCTACATATTCAAAAAGTGGGATTAAGAAGGTTTTTGGTAGTTTACGACGCAAAATTCCATCTTTTTCGCTTTCCCCGCGCAGTAAAAAAATGGGAAGTGTTGATGGAAATGGTATTCAACAGCCTGATAACAAAATGCAAACTGCTCAATTTAATGGGATTGATAAATTTAGCAGCTTTGATGTTGATAAGATAGTAGAATCTAAAAAGAGTGAGTTTGATTTTGATGATGATCTTTTAAGTGAAATGTCTACTGCAGGTAGCATCAAGGAAAGCAAATCTGCATCACTTAACAAAGATTTATCATTCGATACCGATGAATTTGATCTTGGATTTGAGGATACAAATGACGAATCTTCTGAAGAAGATCTGTTATTCAATACCGGCTCTCAAAAGCTAAACTTAAACGACGAACATGACAGCTTACTCGCTTCTCTAAAGAATGATATTGTAATTAAAAATGAGAAAAAAATAGATTTTATGACCGAGATGCAGGGTGAGAATCTCGATATCAAACTAATTAAATCCGAACTTGAGGAAGTTCTTAAAAAGTTGAATAAATACAGGCGTTATTCAAATAATAACTGATCACTCTTTACAGAAAAGTATAAAAACAACATAAGTATAAAATTAACAGAGTAAACTCTCAATATTTAATGTCTTGTTTCAATTCATCGAATTGGAAATCCCCCCTAAATTTCCAAATTAAGTTCAAATTAAATTCCAGGTTAAGTTCGGCTTAATTGCTAACAAAGTTCGACTTAATTGCTAGTAAAATTTGACTTAATAGCTATAAAGAAAGGTAAGTGACTAAAATGGTAGACGCAAAATATATAGGACTTATAGTTCTGGCAGTATTTTCAGGATCGATGCTCGTATACACGTGGATGTCATTATATAATAGATTTGATCTCAGTGTAATGTTCTATGCAGCACTTCTAATATTCTCGTTTTCTATGATGCTGGTTAAAAGAGAAAGTATATCATGAATATTTTTTAAAAGTAACCCCTTTCCTAAAAAAGTGTAGATTTCCAAAAAAATTTGAATTTCCAAAAAAAGTGCAGGTATTGAAAAGGTAAGCAGAAGCTTACCTTACAGCCTGTTTTACAGCTTACCTTACAATCACAATAACTGCACCGCTGACTTCAAGCACATCTACTTCTCTGCCGCCGGAGATTACTTCCTTTCTGATTTCCACTGCTTCGGATTCGAGTTCTATTTGCTCGCCGCTTACAATGACAGTTATTTTTCCTGACGCTGCCTGAGCTTCAATAAGTGCAGGAGCTTCTGCCTTAAGAGCCTTCACAATAGCTCCTGCCTCTTTCCTGAAACGCGGTCCGAGAAGCCCCATATTTGGCTTAACTTCCACTGGTACGTATTCAAAAGAAGGAGCCCCTTCCATCAACTCAACTTCCGAGTTTGTAGCGCCAGCAATGTCTCCTGTGTCAATATCCGCGTTATATATTTCGATCTTCTTCAGAGGGGCGTTGAGAGCCATTCCCAGGTCGGACTTGTATCTGCGGACTTCGCTGGTGATACCTTTGATCAGTTCCCCTGCAGCTTCGGCTTCTTCACTAATGAGGCTTTCATCTACGGCAGGCCATGCCTGTGTGTGGACGCTCTCACTGCTGAATCTGGAATACAGTTCTTCTGCAAAGAAAGGTATGAAAGGTGCAAGCAGGAGAGAGAGTGTTTTCATTGTCCTGTAGAGTACATACTGGGCTGCTCTTCTGCCCTCCGGTTCACTCCCGTAAAGCCTGCCTTTTACAAGCTCAAGGTAGTTGTCTGCAAGGACTTCCCAGGCAAAACCTCTGATGGCTTTGAAAGTGGAATCGAACTGGTATCCGTCAAGCTCTTTCGTGGCAGTGTCCACAAGCCTGTTAAGCTTGCTAAGGAGCCACCTGTCGATTGTGAGGAGAGAATCCACAGGGAAATTTTCGGTATCTTCAGGCCGGAAGTCCTTCAAATGAGACATCGAGAAGCGGTAGATGCTCCACATCTTCTGGAGGAAGCGGGAAGCTGAAACCACATCTTTCCAGCGGAACATTACATCCGAACCTGTAGAACCGCCAACTGCACCCCACTGCCTGAAAGCATCAGCACTGTACTGCGTGGTCACTTCTTCGGGGGAGATAACGTTTCCAAGGGACTTGCTCATTTTATGCCCGTCCGGCCCGAGCACCATCCCGTTGACCATTATTGAGTCCCAGGGTCTCTTTCCTTCGAGGGCCAGGCTCCTGAGGATGGTATAGAAAGCCCAGGTCCTGATGATATCGTGACCCTGAGGCCGAATCTGTGCCGGCAGGCGGAGTTCATGTTCGCTTTCCCAGCCGGTTACGTGTAACGCCGTAATCGAAGAGTCCATCCAGGTGTCCAGAACATCTGTTTCGGGCTCAAACTCAGTCGAGCCGCAGGCACAGGCTTTCTTTGGAGCTGCTTCATTCGGGTCAATTGGAAGCCAGCTTTCCTCGGCAATCATGACTTCCCCACAATGCTTGCAGTACCAGATCGGAATAGGGGTTGCAAAGATCCTCTGCCTGGAAATGCACCAGTCCCATTCCATGGTGCCTGTCCAGTTCTGGAGCCTGACTTTCATATACTCAGGATACCAGTTTATCTCGTCTGCAGCTTTCAGGATACCCTCATTATCGATCTTTACGAACCACTGGGGCTCGGAAAGGATTTCTATCGGGGTATCGCAGCGCCAGCAGAGCCCTACATTCTGCTCAAGAGGCTTCTGGTCATAGAGGAAACCTGCAGTTTTCAGGTCGGAAATGACAGCTGCTCTGCATTCGGAAATATTCATGCCTTCATACTTACCTGCAGCTTTTGTCATCTTACCCTGCTTGTCTATAGCTTTTACAAGGGGAAGCCCGTATTTTACCCACCAGCGCACGTCCTGCTTATCCCCAAAAGTACAGATCATCACAGCGCCTGTACCGAATTCAGGCTCAACATCCTCATCGGCAATCAGAACCACTTTCTGGCCAAAGATCGGGACTGTGATTTCCTTGCCAATATACTGCCTGTAGCGCTCATCTTCGGGATTTACTGCAACTGCAACACAGGCAGCCATCAGTTCAGGCCTGGTGGTTGCTATGTCTACTTTGTCAAAGTGGACGAAGTTAAGTTTCGTTTGCCCTGCATCATATTCTACCTCTGCAAAAGCGATAGCAGTTTCACAGCGGGGGCACCAGTTGACAGGGTGTTCTTCGTGATAGATACGATCACCATTGTACATCCTGACAAAGGACTTCTGTGTTTTTACAAAGTATGAGGGTTCCATGGTAACAAATTCGTTGCTCCAATCCACAGAAAAGCCCAGGCGCAGCATTGTTTTGCGCATTCTGTCGATATTTCCTGCGGTAAGCTCCCTGCACATCCTGCGGAACTCTGCACGAGGTACCTGGTTTTTAGTTATTCCGTGAGTTTCTTCGACCTTTACTTCAGTCGGCAGGCCGTGGCAGTCCCAGCCCTGTGGGAACATAACATTGTACCCTCGCATACGTTTGTATCGGGCAACAAAGTCAATATAGCACCAGTTAAGCGCATTTCCGATATGGAAATTGCCCGTAGGATAAGGAGGTGGGGTGTCGATAATATACTGGGGGCGTGTATCCTCTCCCCAATTGAAGTGATACATGGAGAGGTTCCATTTCTCCATCCACTTTTCCTCAACCTCATTTGCATTATATTCTTTTGGAATTTCCGCTTCTGTCATAAAGACACTCCATGATTGGAAAATAGTGTAAGAATTTCGTGGGGTTTTAGAGTGCTTGCGATTATTTAAATATATCTGGTTTTGAATGAAGTAGAAATTTTTGGCTGTTCAGCTTCCACAAAGATGTACAGAGCTGGTCTCTATTGATTACAGTTTTTATTCGAGAAATCATCATGCTGAAAAGCTATATTTTATAATCGTTTAATTAGAATCTCACTGCTGTCAGCTGGTGATAATTATCAGGATATTATCGGATATTATAGAAAAATGTTGAGGTATTAGAAGAGTTCTCAGCTGAGAAAGAAATGTATTTCTGGCTAAAAGTAGCGTAATGGATTTTATTAAAACTCTTTCTTATTCTTCAATCCGATATACTTTTTATGCATATCTCCATGCTTCGCGGATGTGCATTGCATTCATTCCAAGGCTTTGAGGTGGATATATATCGTTTTCCGGGGTATCTCCGATAGAGAGTACCTGCCAGGGTTCAAGCCCAAGCCCATCAAGGGCCATCCTGAAGAGCCGGGTATCGGGTTTTTTTATACGGTGATCCGAAGACATAATTGTGAAATTAAATCGGTCATACAGGCCCAGAAAACGCAGTTCCTGTTCGGTAAAAACTCTCTGCGCATTGGAGACAATGCACTTCGGAATGTGTCTGTATTTTTGAAGCAGGCTCAGGCTCAGAGGATAAGCCTCGAGTTTTCTTAATGATGCTGTCCTGAATACCTTGGCCGTTTCAATCCCAAGCCAGTAGGGGTCTATTTCTCTAAAAGCGTTTTCGGAACAGATTTCTGCAAAAATTTCTTCTATACGGATATCAGGGTGCTTCTGGCCTGAATTCTCCAACCGGCCTATGACTTTCCACCTATATTCTTTCCTGAGCCTGTCGGGTTCTATCCTTACTCCCTGATAAAGCAGCCATTTGCTTACCCTTTCGTTTGTTTCTCTGCTCCCTTCATCAGTTTTGATATCAATAAGTGTTTTATAACAGTCAAAGATTAAGCCTTTAATTTTTCCGTTTTGGAGCATAGGGATTCTCCTTTAATTTTTGAGATCTTTATAAATTTTGGATTATTTACCATACTAATTTCTTATTGCTATTGAGATAATCCTCTTATTATATAGTTTTTATGTCAATACTTATATTGTCCATAAATACCAGTATATAGTTTTTATTTATATATATCGCCTTTACAATATCAATAATATTGAAAAAGTCACAAGTTTTGATTATGCTAAGAAAACTACAAAAATAGGAAAAAATCTATAAAAAAGAGATGTAAATATTCTAAATTTGCTAAATGAAATACTGTAGAATCCTGATCTTGCACTGCAGATATTCTGAGATTGCTTTTACTAATATGAAAAAGAATAAATTATCTATTAAACGAAATAATTCATTTTATGAATCATTCCGTCAAACCGAAATGTTTCCATGCTTCTTCTATATTCATGGAGCGCATCCCAAGTTTTTTTGCAGGTATTATTTCATTTTCGTAAGAGTCCCCTATTGACATTACGCACTTGGGCTCGAGTTCCAGGCCCATCCTTTTAAGTGCAGTCATAAAAAGCCTGAGATCGGGCTTCTTGTATCCCACATCCGATGAGAAGATTACAAAGTCAAAGTAGTCATAAAGCCCGAGGAAACGAAGTTCAAGTTCGGAAAAAACCCTCTGCCCATTTGAGATTATGCACTTTGGGACATTTATACAATTTTCTATTAATTTTATGCTTTGAGGAAAAGGACGGAGTTTCTTTATAGAAGCTGCCCGAAAAACCCTTGAAGTCTCTATTCCGAGTTGTATCTCGTCGATTTTCCAGACCGAATTTTCACTGCAGATTTCGGCAAATATTTCTTCTACCCTGACTTCAGGATATATTTCCCTGGAATCTTCCATTCTTTCCTTGACTTTAAACATATAGGTGTCCCACAATTTTTCGGGCTTTATTTTTACCCCCTGGTAGGCAAGCCACCTGCTTACAACCTCATATGTTTCCAGCCTGTGTTCATCAGTGTCAATATCTATGAGGGTCTGGTAGCAGTCAAAAATAACCCCTTTTATCCGGCAGCTCTCAAATACCTCTTCCCCTTTGACTTCAGGACCCATGAAAAAGCTTATTTTTCCTGCTTCTATCTCAGGTTCATGATTTTCGGAAATATTATTTTCGGAAATATTATTTTCGGACATGTTCTTACCTCCCATATCCCCCTTTAGTAACAGATTTCACCTTTTGTTAATTGCTTTTTTACCTTTTGTAAATAGCCTTTAAACACTCGTGTGCTTCTCTGATAAGGTAATTTCTATAGTTTCCCTGATGAAGCCTTGCTGAACGCAGGAGACCTATGCCCATGAAAAAAGGTAAAACTCTGGTAATGTATTTGAAGTCTTTTTCATCCCTGCTGTATTCCCAGAGAAAATTTCCTATATACGGTTCGGCTTTCCAGCCTCCTCCTTTATTCAATTCGAACTCATTTTTAAGTTCTGCTGTGAGAATTCCAAGGTCTCTGACTGGATGCGCCTGGAGCCAGGAACTTTCAAAATCAATTGCATAGGGTTTGCCTTTGCAAAAGATGTAATTGGAAGGAGTAACATCCCTGTGAACCATACAGCCGTGCTCCCTGTCAAGCCAGGGACTGTACCACCATTCTCCAAGCAATCTGTTGAATGTCTCTCTTATATCATAGTCCAGTTTCAGGTGGCCAAGGACCTCATGATAGTTCCTGAATTCATTTTCCTTGTTGTAGGAGGACTGTGTATTCTCATGAAGCTGCCTGAGCATATGTGCAACGGAAGCAAGTCGTTCATAGAGTTTTTCCTCACGCTTGAAGTACCATGCAAGAGACTTTCCGGGTATGTGTTCGGTTACAAGGACACAGTTAAACTTCTTATTTACTGCAAGGGGCTTTGCAACATTTATTACGGAAGCGGCTTTCTCCAGATTCCGGTATTCATTCATCATACCTTTGTAAGGATTGTAGTCTTTCAGCCTTCCGGTAGGTTCGGCAAAAAACTTTGCCATCACGTTGAAATGTTCTACCCTGAAATGATATCTGCAGACAGTGTGAGAGGAGCTGTATTTAAAAACATCAACGCTGCACTGTTTATTCTGGACCCGATTTCCCACAACTTCTTCAACAAGCCAGTCCCTGAAAGGGTCTCCAGGATTTAAAACACTAACATGGCGATTTGCCACTTCAAATTACCCCCATTTTCCAGAAACACTTCCACAATTGTATCATTTGCCCTGCAGTTTTATTTTTTTTGAAGTTTAATTTACACTGAGAAATTTGTAGATCTGAGAAAGATCTGAAGGGAGATCTAAAGAGAACCTGTAATGAAAGAACTGTCTGTAATGAAAGAACTGCTTCCATTTTTCAGTTTTATAATATTGATAGCAGTATACTATAGTTTGGATATTTTATATTGTTGTTGGTGTTTAATCGTAAGGCCTTTACTTCACTCGCTCAAAGGCAGGTCCTCCTGCATCAGCCCTGTTATTGTATCCCCTTTCTTCCCAGTAACCTCTGTAAGGTGAGTCTGTGAGCTCAATTCTTACGATCCACTTTGCCCATTTGTATCCATATTTATCTTCAGCTACGAGTTGAAGAGGAAATCCTCTCTCCGGAGGCAGGGTAACATCATTGAGCCTGTATGCAAGGATAATATCCTTTTTTAATAGATAATCCATGTCAAGAGACGTGGAATAACCATCAGCGCTGTAAAAAACAACAGTTGTGGCATTTTCCATAGCGTCTGTTTCTGCAAAAAGGTCAGACATTTTCACTCCTGTCCACTTTGCAGTAAAGCTCCAGCCTTCAACGCAGTTTAAATCCACGACTTTTGAAGTCTGAGGTAATCCGGTTATTTCGTCATAGGTGAAGTTTCGGGGATTTTCTACAAGGCCGTCAACCTGAAGCCTGTAAGTTTTCCTATCGATATACTGTGTTCCCTTGATAGCGTTATTGCGCTGTTGTGCTATTGGAGTTAGTTCCTGCCCCTGGTAGGATAGAGTTTCTGTCTCATTGTCATAAGTTTCTGGCTCTCCGTTTTCTGAAACACAACCTGAAACAGTAACAAAAATAACTGAAAAAATAAGGGAAAAAATAAGGAATAGATGGCCCGGTCTCATGTACTGTTCTACCTCCCCTAATTTTTTTACTCCAACTTTTTCTCATCCTGTTTTATTATAATTTCTTCTCAATTGTTCTAAATATGTATCGGCATCAATATATGGATTTTTGTAAAAGAAAATCATAGAGTGTGCTCAATAAAACATATCAGTAACCTGAAAAGCTTACAGGAAAAGTGAATAAATTCAGGAAGCAGTTAGATTAGAAATAAGTTAGATTAGAAATAAGTTAGATTAGAAA
>CAZLNG010000006.1:14398-18602 GCA_964560735.1 uncultured Methanosarcinales archaeon
AAATTGTATTGGTGCTTTAATATAAATTATTCATAGTAATTATAAAAAAATACTGTAAATAAATACTAAAATTTGATAAAGCCTGGAATTCAGGCTTCATCGTATCCGATTTCTTCTTTTGTAAGGTAGCAGGCAGGGTCATCTGCCCAGACATTTCCGTATACGGCTTCTGCCCTTACCCTGAAGTTCCCGTTGCAAACATCGAGCCATTTGCATCTGGAGCAGCGGTCTCCATGAGCTTTGATCAGGGGTTTTCTGTTTTTGAGTCCGGCCATCAGTTCGTCGCTGCGGTCGTTCCAGATTTCACTGAAAGGACGTTCTCTAATGTTCCCAAAGGAATAATGTCTCCAGAACTGGTCGGCATGCACCGAGCCGTCCCAGGATATGCATCCAATCCCTATTCCTGAAGAGTTGCCCTGGTTCATTGAGAGGAGTTCGAATACCTCTGCAGCCCTTTCAGGATTTTCTTTCAGGAGTTTCATATACAGGTAGGTGCCGTCGCAGTGGTTGTCCACAGTCAACACTTCGGCAGGGAAACCTTTTTCGTGCAGTTCCCTTGTCCTCTCGAGGATAAGGTCCACAGCCTGCCTGGACTCTTCAAGGGAGAGGTCTTCATTTACCATTTTCGAGCCTCTGCCTGCGTAGACCAGGTGATAGAAGCAGATCCTTGGAATTTTTTCTTCTTCCAGAAGGTCAAAAATTGCAGGAATATCTCTGACGTTTTGCTTATTGATGGTAAAACGAAGGCCCACTTTTATGCCTTCTTCCTGGCAGTTATGGAGGCCTTTAAGAGCTGCATCGAATGCTCCTTTCATTCCCCTGAATCTGTCATTTGTCTCTCTTATTCCGTCCAGGGAAACTCCCACGTAAGAAAGCCCGACATCCTTTAGCTTTTTTGCCAGATTTCTGTCTATTAGCGTCCCATTTGTGGAAATTACAGCCCTCATTCCTTTTTTCCTTGCATAGGCTGCAAGCTCAGGCAGATCTTTTCTCAGGGTTGGTTCTCCTCCGGAAAAGAGAATTACCGGACTTCCGAACTGTGCAAGGTCATCAATAAGTGCCTTGCCTTCCTCGGTTGAAAGCTCGTTTTCAAATTCTATGTCCTTTGCCTGGGCATAGCAGTGGACGCATTTCAGGTTGCAGCGGCGGGTCATATTCCAGACCACTACAGGTTTTTTGTCTTTTGAAAATTGCAGTAAATGCGAGGGAAGTCTCTTTGATTCCCTTCCGTAGCGGAGGGCGTCAGAAGGTTCCACAGTTCCACAGTAAAGTTTTGAAATGCCTATCATGTCTATCCTTCGAA
The DNA here is from genome assembly GCA_964560735.1 of uncultured Methanosarcinales archaeon. GTDB lineage: Archaea > Halobacteriota > Methanosarcinia > Methanosarcinales > Methanosarcinaceae > Methanosarcina. The sequence continues at coordinate 15,702 of CAZLNG010000006.1, forward strand.
TTTTAAAGTCGGCTCTTTATAGCTTTTAACAGCGCTTCAAAAGTGAACTCATCCGGAATCACATCCGCATTAATCCCATATTTTTTCAGCGTGTTTCCAGTTGGGGTCCCGATGGCTCCTACAACTGCCCTGTTAAGAGCCTCCTTTATTGTTTCCTCTGCTCCCAACTCCTCAGCCTGCTTCATGAAACCTTTGACCATCATAGAACTTGTAAAAGCAAAAGCGTCAACTTCTCCTGCAATGGCTCGTTTTATCAGCTCTTTTTGAATTGTCCCTTCAGGAATGCTGAGAGTGTACACATGAGTTTCATAAACTGTGGCTCCGCATTTTTCGAGCCCTTCTACTAAAATTCTGGCTCCGTAGGCGCTTCTTGCAAGGTCCACAGTTTTCCCTTTTACATTTGGGCAGAGCGCCTCTACAATTCCTTCGGAGCTGTAGTCTCCTGGCAAGAAGGGGTTTTCAATCCCTATTTTTATGAGTTCCTTCTCCGTATTTGGGCCAATTGCTATTACCCTGCTTTTTTTCAGGGCTGCGGTAAAATTTTCTTTTTCGCTTTCCGAGAGTTTGTCCAGAGTAAAACTGATCCCGTTTGCACTGGTAAAAACTACATAATTCGAAGTTCCGGCAAGGACTCTTTGCACGAAGGGATCAAACCCTTCATCTTTCATGCCTTCGAGCCGGATCATGGGGGCATATAAAGGCTCAAAGCCGTAATTCCGGGCCAGAGCCTCCGATTTTTCCCTGTAGCTCTCCGGCCTCATAATCGCAAGGACAGGCCTTTTTTCTTCTGCCATATTCTTTTCTCCTGTCATTTCTTCAGTCCTTCTCTTCCGGCTTAAAACTCCACTTCTGTTCGCTGTTCTCCGAGGATTCTGTGCAGGTTAACCACATCTCCTACGACTGTGATGGCAGGAGCTTTTACTTTACGTTCTTCTGCCAGGCGGGCTATGTCTTCGAGGGTTCCCACAGTTACCCTCTGGTCAGGCCTTGTTCCCCTCTCTATGACTGCAACCGGAGTACTGGGGTCTTTACCATACTTCATAAGCTCGTCGGCATTTCTTCTGAGCATTTTTACGCCCATAAAGATCACAAGAGTTCCCTCAAATTTTGCCAGGATCTCCCAATCAAGCCCGCTTTCTTCCTTGGTGGGGTCTTCATGTCCTGTTATGAAAGTTACCATCGATGTGCTTTCCCTGTGAGTTATCGGAATTCCCGCATAAGCAGGCACTGCAATCGCAGAAGTTATTCCTGGAACGATTTCAAATTCAATGCCTTCTGCTACAAGCACCTCTGCTTCTTCTCCTCCCCTGCCGAATACGTAAGGATCTCCACCTTTCAGCCGGACGACCATTTTTCCTTCCTTTGCCTTCTGCACAAGCACCTCGTTGATTTCGGACTGGGTCATAGTGTGGTTTCCAGCATATTTGCCGACATCGATTTTTTCTGCATTTTCCGGCATGGAGTTCAGGATAGCTTTTCCGGGAAGCTGGTCGTAGACAATGACTTCTGCGCTATCTATGAGCCTGCGGGCTTTCAGGGTAAGGAGTTCGGGGTCTCCTGGACCCGAACCAACAAGGTATACTTTTCCGTAATTTCCTGACATATGACGACGGTTCCTTTTTTCCTTTATAATTTCCTTTTAGAGGCTTTCTTTTTCCAGATAATCAATGTTATATAACACATTATTAACTGGAGGAGTCTGTAATGGGCAATTATTTCCAGAGAAGAGAGAATCTTCTAAAAGGAAAGGTTTGATAGAAATCTAAATCTGTAGGGTTTAAAGAGCTTTTATAATAAATAGTATCCCATCTTTTCATAGTTTTATCAACTAATTTCTATATATCAAACTTTATACATAATTGTTTAAGATACTACTATTGAAAAACCGCAAATAAATTCATAGCAATCAATAAATACCTCCTTAAATATTAGTGAGTTCAGTATGCTTCGCATAATTTTTCTTGGCACTGGAGGTTCTCTTCCGACTCGCAATAGAAATCCATCCGCAGTAATGGTCAACCGGAAAGGAGAGCTTATTCTGTTTGACTGCGGAGAAGGTACCCAGCAGCAGATGATGCGGGCAAAGACGGGGATGATGAGCCTGTCTTCTATTTTTATCAGCCATTTTCATGCAGACCATTTTCTGGGGATTCCCGGTCTTATCCAGACCATGTCATTCATGGGCAGAAAAGAGCCTCTTCTTATCTACGGCCCTGAGGGAACCAGGGAGTTTACCGAACTTTTTAAGGCGCTTGGCTATTTCAACCTTAAATACGAAGTCAGAGGTATCCAATTAAAACCCGGAGATACTGTGGAAGGGGAGGATTACGTAATACGGGCCTTAAAAACCGATCACAGCATCCCGAGCCTGGGATATGCCCTTGTAGAAAATCCTCGTCCCGGACGTTTTAACAGAGAGAAGGCAGTCGAACTGGGAATTCCTCCTGGTCCGCTTTTTGCAAAACTGCAAAGAGGAAACTCCGTAGAAATTAACGGAAAAACCATAAAACCTGAAGATGTAATGGGAGTTTCAAGACCCGGAAGGACTATTGTATACAGTGGGGATACCAGACCCTGCGAATCCGTGCTCGAGGCAAGCAGAAATGCCGATCTCTTGATCCACGACGGAAGTTTTGCCGATGAGATGGCTGACTGGGCTGAAGAGTCAAAACATTCGACCGCAGGAGAGGTTGCAGCCCTTGCAAAGGAAGCAGGTGTCAGGAAATTAATCCTTACCCATATAAGTTCCCGCTACACGGATGATCCTGCACCTATTCTGACAGATTCGAAAAAGATATTTGAAAACGTTTTAGTAGCCGAAGACCTGATGGAGGTCGAAATTCCATACAGGCCGGAATAAGAACTCAGTTCATTATCTCTGCACTTTTGTTCTTCAATTTT
>CAZLNG010000006.1:18702-70392 GCA_964560735.1 uncultured Methanosarcinales archaeon
ACAGGCCGGAATAAGAACTCAGTTCATTATCTCTGCACTTTTGTTCTTCAATTTTGTTCTTCAATTTTATTCTTTAATTTTATTCTTTATTTTTATTCTTTAATTTTAATTTTTAATTTTATTCTTTAATTTTATTCTTTAATTTTACTTTACCTTCAATCTTTTAATTTAAAATAGATTGGCATGAAGAAAAAAAGTTTTAGAAAGAATTAGAAAAATTTAAAATAACTTTTATGAAATATTAAATGCTCTAAAGACCTTTTGTCTGAAAATACGTAGCTGAAATAAAACCTTCGCTGGCAGAAATAAAATCTTTGTTAGCAGAAGTTGGATCTGCATTTTAATTCTCAGCTTAACTCAGACAAGAGTCCAATCAAGTTTTTTGTTTTCTGCATCGTAGAGTGTAACATTCATGGTTTTATCTTCAATTTCATAAATCGGCTTAATCCCCAGATAGAACGTATCTCCAGGGTTGATTTCGATTTCACCACTGACCCTTCCGAAGTACACTCTTCCTCTTGTGTTTTTCTCTTCAACTGTCACGCCTTTCCAGACCAGGTTCTGGATTACGCTTATAACTCTGCACTCAAAGCGGTCGACTTCACGTATTTCGTTCATGAGAATCCCTTTTAAATTTAGTTTCGAGTATGGTTGAGCTCTTACCCAAATATGATTTCTGATAAAGAATAACGATTTCTATACATAAAACTATCCCAGAAGCTTTCACAGGAAAAGTCTCTAACAGGACACTTTTTCTCTAAACTTTTCTGAGTGCTCTTATTATTGATATGCCATTATCAAATATTAAACAGTCTTTTCCAGCATCCCTGTAATAAGCTGTAAATCAATTCCTGCTCCGCTGGTTAATAAGCGTTCTTTTTTGTTGCCCAGCAATTTTTGTGCCCAGTCAACAAAGCCTCCGTCTACAATCTCTATATCATTAACGCTAATTTTGAAATTAAGACCCTGGTAATATGTGTTATCGTTTTCCTCTCTGTTCACTATAAAATTAATACCGGGGTATATTTCCTGAAGGTAATAGATTCTATCGATAAATCCCTTTTTGTCAATATATCCGTTTCTTACGTTCAGAAATACTTTGAACTCATGTCCCAATATACCCCTAAAATAGCTTATATAAACCTCCATATGTTTGGCTATTGCATCCTTTTCGAAGCCATAAGATCCGGTGTCTTTCCCGGAACTGACAAGAGTAAACAGGCCAAAATGAGGAACAAATTCACTGCCCTTAAACATCTGTCCTCGAGTAACCCGGCAGGTTGCAGATAAATGAATAGAGTTTTTTGTATTCTCAATAGTTCTGTTTTTTATTCCGTGAGCATGTATATAGCGAGCATATTGGTGCTGTCTGCAATGAGTTCTAACCCTCTTGTTGCAGAGATTACATTGTTTTGATCAACCCTAGCTAAAACAGAACAGCTTCCTAAAAGGCTTGCAGGGGAGAGTAATACCGACGAAAAACCTGAAGCTTCAGCCGCTTCTAACATTAATATTTCCACTTGTTTAACTTTAACAGGATTAAGTTTGGATGGCTTTACAAATCGATTAGATTCATACTTGCCTAAAATATCATTTGGAGTATTCCTGTTTGCTATTTCTTTTGAAAGTGCAAGAAGAAGGGTGGTAATTTCAGACTGTGACAGTCTGGTTGTAAGTTCGTTTATCAAGTTTTCATTGCCTGCTTTTTCAAGCACATTCTTAATAATAATCGGTTTTTCCATTACCACTTCACTCTTATTTTCTTTTCTGTTAGATATAAATTGCCGAATAAGCTGAAGGGATACTTTTTAAATACATGACTTATGGTAATTTTCGGTATCAATAAAACTATTTTTCTGGTCAGATGGGGTTTTCTCTACTAACTATTTTTCTTTATTTGAGAAATCTTCCTGATTGACGGTAAGACAACTTTTAAGTAAGGCAGTATAAAGAAGGAAAATCGAGATCTGAAACCTTTCAAGTCCGGATGCGGTCTGGAAAGTATGGAGATCTTACGTGGTAGCCTGTCTTCATCAGGCAAGTAGAGTTAAGTAGAGTTAAAGTAAACAGGGTTCACGGATTTCAGTCATTATATATCCGTGAAACCAGGAAACCCTGTATCAGCTTGCTTTATGCGAATGGATGTTTTGCCGAGTCTTTTTTAGAAAGGGCTTCCTCAACTGTTGGGCTACCTTCCATAGCTCGTGAGATTGCAAGCTTTGTTGCCTGGTAGTTATACTCGTAAACTTTGTCCTTGTCTTTTGCATCCCATTCGATAAAAACAGAAACTATAATGAAGATATCTTCAGCCTGTTCCTGGGGGAGCACTCTTTCTGCTACTGAATCCATAACTGCCTTTGCGACCGCAGCCTGGGCCGGTCCGAACATAAGGGCAGCCTGTGCTACATTTTTTATTGTGACTTTATTTACTATCAGGGTCACAGGTTTTGGCTGGACGTTAGGCTCAAGAACGGCGAGAAGTGGAGTGTGACCCTGTCTGGGCATTGCAAGGGAGTTCATAAATGCTGCTTCTACAGGGCCTCCTCTCGGTCCGATAACCAGGTCTATGTGGGCAATCTCAGGTCCTGAACCTATAAGAGCTTCTCCCACCATACTTTTTATAACTTTTTTAACCACATTAAACACCTCAGCTTCATTTTGATCATAAAGTCTGATACTCAAATTCCTCGGTATAGAAAAGAAAAATTCCTCGTCATCCTTCAATTAAAAAACATGGCGGCGAATGTATTAAGGCAACTATTTCTTTTCATACAGAATGATTAGACCTGTAATACATTCTCACATAAATAAGTAATTTGTCAATTTAATTCTTATTTAAATGGCAAATTCTTATTTTATGGGAAATTAAAGGGAAATATCCGAAAGAACTTCAAGTCTTTTGCTCCAGTGGTCCAGACTTCTTTTTGCTGCGTACCAGTCAAAAAAATCACTTTCTTCTCCTGGAGTCACTCTTTCGAACTTTGATCTGAGCTCCCCGGAACTGAACCCAAATTTCTGTTCGAATTCCTCGCAGATCATAGAATAACGCTTGACCTTGTACTTTGCAACATGTTTTTCGTGTTCCAGAGCAGAGCGGATAGCCTCAGTCACTTCCTGAGGTGCGTAATTGGTTTTTACATTAAGCGTGAAACTCATGCTTATTCCCACTAAGAAATCTTCATTTCCTTTAAGCCGTTATGAAAATAAATAATAGGACAGGTTTATTGCCTGAATGCCTATCTCTTCAGGGTTTTTCTGCTTTTACTTTCTTTTCTCTCTTATAGCAAGCCCTATCAAAAGCACAACCATAAACACGACAAGGAACCTTATCTTGTTTGTCGCTTCTGACAAATTTTTCTTCTCAGTATAATTATAGAATCCTTCCTGTGCCTTCTGACTATCTGACTTATTTCCTATCACTGGCAGCTCTGAATTTACGGTTTGATTAATCATAAATTCAAATGGCTTTGTACTGCCAAAAGTGATTGCAAAGGGGGAAAAACCAGGGGTACTGGCAAATATTCTTTTATTTCGATATATTTCCGAGCCCTTCTTACTTAAATAGGCTGAGACTTTAAATCGGAATTGATATCTAAAATATTAAGCTTTCTGATTTGATATTCCTGCATGAGATTTTTCCCAGAACATAAAGCCTTAAATTTTGCTAAATCCGCTTCTTTATTTATAAACATTAACAGTTTTTATTTTTGTCAATAAAGGTTTGATCCGAAATTTCCGGGAATTTAATGGCTTAAAATGAACAGGCAGACCATTTCCGTTAACTTTATTGTGTTTTCTTTATTTTGAATATTGAACAGTGGCATGAAAAGGAATAAAAACCTGAGAAAAAGAGTAAGATTATATTTATGAATTTGCCCCGAGTTTAAGGAACTTATCAGTAGTGGAATTTGGAATATGTCTGTCTAAATTGCTTAAACTCTTCAAGGGCAACTTAAGGGAAGTTTCGAAGTCCTTATCCCTTAAATTATGTAATTTTTGAATTTTTGTGAATGGGAGGGGCGTTAAGCATTTATCGGGAGTATTTCTCCAGAGCCGGATCAGGTTTCCAGTCCTGCTTCAGTCAGTGGGTCGGAAACAGACGATGGTTCAGGAATAGATGACGGTTCAGGAACAGATGCCGGTTCAGGAAATAATTAAAGAGTAAATCAAATTTCTTCTATCCGAATGGTTTCCTTTTGCAGGCAGAAAAAGAGATCAACACCCCATTTAAGGGATTCAGGCTCGGTGCTTAGCAGGCTTTCGTGTTCAAAACATTTTGCTTCAGGAAAAACAGTTAACAGAAGGAGTCTGTCTGTAACGGTAAAGCCTGCAAGTTTTGGCTCTTCAGGAAAAAGAAATATCCTGACATTTTCAAACCCCATTAGAGTTTGTAGAGATTCTCTGTAATCTTTTTTTAACCTCTGGAGCAAAGGAGAGGTAATGATTAAAGAAATCTCTACCCCCTTATTTGCAATTTCGAGGTAGAGAGGGACAATAGAAGGATGAAAATAGGAAGTAAAGCTGAAAACTTTTCTTGAGAGGAGAAGTTTTTCCACAAACTCAGCGTTAAGCTCAAACATGTGGCTCACTTCTGGACGGATCAGTTTGCAGTTTTTCAATTCCCCGATTCTTCCTTTCAGTTCTTTAGGTATTCCTTCGAGCCTCCGTCTTGACCAGTAATCAAAGTTGTCTTCGAAAACCTCAAGGGTATTCATAAGAGGATGCATCCTATCCACAATTATCTTGCCTATTACAGAGAGTTCATAAGTGTGGTTTTTCTGTAAAACCAGTTTTTCATCCTTAAGTTTTTTAATTTGGGGAAGTATGGAAACAGGATCCACAGATAGATGCTCCAGAATTTCATCGATGGATTTTGGGCCGTCTCTTAAAAAGAGAAGAACGCTTTTTCTCTTCTCGGACCTGAGGACCAGTTCTGTTAATCCGAGTTTAGTTTCCATCATGTCACCGTTAAAAAAAGTTGATACTCTAATGGATGTACAGGCCTTTATTTATACATTTCCATTATTTTTAGGAACTTGTCGGGTGTACAAAAATTGGAAAGCATACTAAAAAACGCAGAAGCTAAATTAACTCCTAAAACAGTATGAATTTAAATTTTAAGTACGGGGGCAGGACAGATTATCTGCTCGGGCAGGGCGAACTATTTACTGCTCAGATCTTAATCCCCTCAAGGACGATCAGCCTCTTCTTCCAGTGGTCAAGCCCTTTCTTTGCAGCATACCAGTCCAGATATTTGTCATCATCAATAATAAGCTCGCCGTTTTCGAATTTTTGTATTAATTCCGTAGAGACCAGGTCATATTGATCTTCAAATTCATCGCAGATCATGGAATAGCGGTATACCTTATATTTGGCAAGATGTTTCTCGTGTTCCAGAGCCGAGCGAATAACCTCGCTTGTTTCCTGAAGCGAGTAATCGGTATCTATCTCCAAGGTAAAATCCATGTTTATCCCATAGAAAAATTGTTGGTGCTATTTAATAGATTTCTGATACTAAAAATTGATCCTATATCTCTTTTTCTATTTATTAATGAGTTGTAGTCGCCGTAACCAGAAGAATATAGGAAGCGTGAGCCGAAGCCTCAAAATGATAAGTATTTTAATTGCGATCACAAATTCGAAAAAATAAAAAACAGATCTCCCGCTCTTATTCCGGTTGTTATGGTATTTGTCATAGTATGAGCCTCTGCCTTCAAAGTACCTTTTTGTATGGAACTCGATGAATTACTCCGGACTCAACTTCAAATCCCATTTAACCTCAGATTTCTTAATAGAGGAATTGCAGAGCTGAGAAACTCAGTAAGCGGTAAATAAGGCATGAGGAAAGGAAAAGGAAAAAGAAAAAAGAAAGAAAAAAGAAAGAAAAAATTCAGAACAGATAGCTATGTAAGAAATGTGGTTATGAAAGTAAAACCACACAATCATCAGTTATCTGCTGTGACGGAAATTGCCCCTGAATTCTCCAGGTTCTTATATACGAAGGCTGCGGAGTAAGCAAGCAGCATGAATTTAACACCCTGTTCAATATCCAGCTCGACAAACTTCAATATCATTGATACGAAGAAGGCAAACTGTATAATGCACAGGACCATTCCGGCCACAGTGAGCATTTTCTGACGACTGCTACTATCACTACTGTCTGGATCATCTGATTCGTCTGACATATTGTTTCTAACCTCGCAAATAAAGGTGCTAAAGGTGTTTTTGTATTATAGTTTGTTTTTATTTTGATTAGTTTTGTGTGTTTTCAATTCGTTCAGTTTTACACTGAATAAAGTTTTCAACTTGCTCAGAAATTAAATGGTGTTCACCCTTTAAAAGTAAATACCTGCTTCCATGAAGCTTTAAAAACAAGACAAAAGCGAAAACTTCAATAGATGCATCTGAAGGTTCAAATCCATGTATTACATGTGATCCTTTGGTGCAGTACTATATTAGATATGAAAAAACACTCTCCGATTTAGAGACTTTTATACAATATTCCTATTTATTGGGGATAGTATATATAACTTACGAGGAACGGCTGGGTGCAGTTGAGCCTGAAGTTGATTTTCCTTTTTGATTTGAGATTCATATCTCAATTGCTGAGATGATTTCCAGCTTTTTGTTCCAGATCTCCAGACCTCTTTTTGCCGCATACCGTTTTTTTTCCGGGCACCCTGTTTCTCGAAAAATTGCGGACCAGAGGATAATTTGTTTACCGCAGATTTATTCTTAAGGACTAATAGTAATATCATTAGTATCAATAAGTACAGCGAATTTTTCACTTTGAAGTAGGAGAAGAGAATTTTTGGGGATAATTATGAATAAAGTTTTAAAAGCCATAATGATGCTTCTTGTCGTTGCTTCTGTCGCCTTTGCAGCCGGCTGTACGGGAAAGACAGGCAACACAGGAAACGAAACTCAGGGAAACGCCGACCAGCTAGAACCTGTAAATCCGGAAATACCCGCAAACATGACTGAAAAAAACACGGCTCAAGCTAACAAAACAATGGAAGCGGGTCCGATAGTAACCGAAGCCGAAAACGGGAAAACCATAAGCCTCAGACATGGAGGGAGTTTTACCCTTGAACTCAGGGAAGACCCGTCAGCAGGCTACGCCTGGGAACTTTACCTGAGCAGTGGGCTCAGTATTATCGGCGAAAGATATGTTGAAGCTCCAAACCCTCAGAATCTTGTAGGCGTTCCCGGAACTCATTCATGGTTAATTGAAGCCGTGGATAAGGGCAGCCAGAATATAACCGGCATATACAGGCGGTCCTGGGAAAACACAACCAGTACGGCGGAGAACTTTACACTCAATGTTGAAGTTTTCTGAAAGGCATTTTAGTTTTTCAGATACCGTTTTTCCTTTTCGTCTTTTTAATGTGATAAAATAGTCACCTTAATAAGTTTTGACAACTATAGTAATGTGGCTGTCTTAAATAGTCAAGAAAACAAGTACCGCAAAAAAAGGGATTATACAAATGAAATTCGCTGGAAAAACCAAGACAGCCTTCCAGCTTTTAATGTTTGGATTATGTCCAATTTTTTTAAGGTCTGATCCCATTTCTCGGTTCTTAATTAGATATTTCAAAGGAACTGTTTTTCCGAAAATAATGTGAAAATTACCGTTATAAGTCAGAAGTTTTAGAAATATGATTTGTGGGGAGTAAACTTTTTTAGGCAGAGGAAATTTTAAGATTTGATTTTTACTATATACAATTTCCCACAGATGTCCTTCTAATTTTCATAATTTTTCTTCCCATTTTCTCTGGTAACTGCATCATTATTTAATGAAATATTTTTGAAATGCCCGACAATTTTCGATTTTTTTGTCTTCAATGAAAATTCTCAACCACATTTTCCACAGCTTATGTTGAGATAAATTAGCGGGGATTTTGAGATTTCCCCAAAAAGATAGAAGGAAAAATGTTTCTTTTTGAGACATCTGCGGAATGTGGAATGAAAACTCTGTTATCACTAATATAGTCGGTTGATTATCTATCCACAAGTTATCCAACTAAGTAGTCATATATGTCATCTCTGACAGGTTTTTGGAGAGAATAACCAATTTCTACAGCTTTTACTTTTGTGTTTGGCATATCAAATTCTTTTATGTACCCATTAACAAACATACGGCCTAAGTAATAGAACTCTTTTGAGCCTTTGTCTTCCTTATTCTTGCGAACAAATAAGCACAAGTCTGTACCATTTTCTCGGGCCTTTAAAGCTTGCTGTACATCTTTAGAAGATATATATCGGCGGGATTTGGAAATTGCAACAAGTGAGGATGGCGACAGGAAGCGGTCCTCGTACCTGATTGTATCTTCAATATCATTCTCTTTATTATAGTTAATAAAGACAGGATAGGTATTAGTTACCTTATGGAATTTGTATCCACCAATATTCTGTGGTATCTCCGCCTGAGACCAATCTAAACATTTGCATACATCATCATATGTGTATTTTTGATAAAGCTGAAAACTTGTATCTTGATATCTATCGCCATATAACAACCTATTTCTCTTCAATCCTAATGTTATCAAGTCGAGTATCATTGCCTTGAACTTGTTATTTGTGAGAACCGCAGAAAATTCGTTGAATATCTCATATTCACCAGAGTTTGTTCTGTTTGCGAAAACAGCTGAACGATACTTGTCCTTTCCTGTGCCTGTGGCAAACTTTTGCATCACTTGATTTAAGACGCAACTTATAGTGTGTTCAGTAAATTTAATTGCTGGGTAGTTTGCTTTCATTACTTTCTCAAACTCAGCAACTGGATGTAAATGGCCTTCAACAAGTAGCTTGATGAATTCAAGTTCGTGAGGTCGTTTACCATCGACATAATTTTTGGAAATGAACTCAATGTAGATAGATTCAATTGTAGATAATTCAACTGTGTATTCTTTTTCATAATTTTTGAGAAAATTATGATATGAACCAAACTTATCAAAAATGCGAATGATATCAACAGAACCGTATTCTGCGAACTCTTCTAACCGAGGAATCCTGCCAAGGCGTTGCTTAAGGGCTAGATAGGATTCTTTGATTAGTTTTGAATCATTAAAGTTGGCTCGATCAATGGAAGCATAAATACGTTCGCGAGTTATCGAATCAAAGTTTACTGTTGAACAGCCAGGAATTACACGGTTACCTTCAGCAATAAATCTGCGGATTGTATCCTTGTTGTAAGTTTGATCCCCTGAAAGGGCAATCGGAATTAAAAAGTTATTTTTATAATTACCAATGAAATCAATGACAACAACGTATTCCTTGTTTTCCTTTTTGCGCAGGCCTCTGCCTAATTGTTGGACAAAGATGATTGCGGATTGAGTAGGTCGAAGCATGACAACCTGATTTACAGCCGGTATATCTACGCCCTCGTTAAAAATGTCAACGGTAAAGATGTAATCGAGTGCACCTTCATACTCATCTTGCTCAAGCCGTTTTATTGCGGATTCACGTTCACTCTGATTGTCAATACCAAGAAGTGCGCAGGTGCGATACCCGCAATCATTAAATTTTGAGGATAATGCAACAGCTTCGTGTTTTCCGCTGCAAAATATTAGACCTTTTACACGATCACCGCTGTATCCATAGTACTCTATCTTTTCTATAATATTACGCACTCTCTCATCAGATGTTAGCTTGCTGAATTCCGTCTTGTCTTCAATGATTTTACCATCTATTGTGAGTTCAGAAATTCCAAAATAGTGGAAAGGACATATCATTCCTTCCTTCATTGCTTGCTGGAGACGAATTTCGTAAGCGACATTATAGTCAAACATCTCGAAGATATTATTTCCATCTGTACGTTCAGGTGTTGCCGACATTCCCAACAGGAATCTAGGCTTAAAATAGTTGAAGACTTTTTTATACGAAGCAGCACCAGCCCTGTGAACTTCATCAAACACAATATAATCAAACTCTTCTGGACTGAACCGATGGAGAACTTCATCCTTAGATAGCGTTTGGATCATAGCAAATATATAGTCAGCATCTACCTTGTTACCTCCACTCATTACAGCCATACTTTTTCCATCGCCGATAACACGCCGGTAACTCTCCATTGCGTCTTTAGCAATGATTTCACGATGAACGACAAATAGGAATCTTTTAGGATTAACAGTTCTGACATCAAAAGCCGACAAATATGTTTTTCCGGTTCCAGTAGCTGAAATTACCAAAGCGCGCTTTTCATTTTGGCTGCGTAGGTTGGATAAAGCCTGCAACGCGGAGACCTGCATCCTATTAGGGTTAACAGTTGTAAATTTAATTGCTTCTTTTTCTATAGATAATGCTGCTATATGTTCAGATTCTTTTACAGTACGGTAAATTTGTAAGTATTTAGCAAGCCAACTATCATTAACTGGCGTTGCAAGTTTAAACATGGTCTCAAATTCGAAAACTACATTTTTTACTATTCCACCAGTACGGCAAGAACTAACTTTAAGATTCCATTCTTTATTCTCACAAAGAGCATTTTGTGTAAGGTTACTGCTTCCAACAATAATAGAGTACTTTTCGCCTTTTCTAAAAATATATCCTTTAGTATGCATATTGGCTTTATCTTCGGTGACTATACGTAGCTCAATATTCTTAAAAAGTAGCAAACGCTTTAGGGCAAGGGGATCTGTGAAATTCTGGTATTGAGATGCGATAATACGACCCTTCACACCACGTTGTTCCAGGTCGCTTAGAGTGTTTAATAACACTGTTACGCCACTGTTTGTTATAAACGCAACGGAAATCATGAATTCATCGCATTTAGTGAGGTCCGCTACTACCGATGTTAAAACTTTTTCTCCTCGGTCAATATCATTAATAAGCAACCTGGGCTTATATTCTTCTAGCGCAATAATGGAAGAATCTAAAAAGCCATATTCTATTCCATTTTGTATTTTTTCACGATTATGCGTATTAATCACTTCAACATCAATTTTTTTACGATCGGTAGATCCGCAGGTGCCCAATCTAGTTTGTCTAGATCCTGGAGCTTTAACCATGTATGATTAACATGTTCTTTCCTAATAAATTTTGGATTTTTTACCCGGCAAATATAGCTATGCATCGTGACCTTAAAATCTGGATATTGGTGGGTAACTGTCATAAAAAAATCATTTTCCGATATGTTTATTTCCATTCCCATTTCTTCATGTAGTTCACGCATTAGCGCTTCACTATTTGTCTCACCAGGTTCAACTTTACCGCCAGGAAACTCATACTTATAAGACACATAATCATATTTGCCAGCATTTCTTTGCATGCAAAGGATTTTATCCTCATATATGATTATCCCTGCTACAACTTCTATATGTTTCATTTCTTTTCCATCTTTTGCTTTTTTCAGAATGAGTTTCATGCTCTCTTCGCTTATTATTTTATATTCTTTTTTCCCAGTTTTTCAATAAGCAGGGAAAGTGACATCTCTTGCTTCCATAAAGAGAACTGGTACATGATAGCGCAATTATTTCTTCAATATGTTTTTCAGTGTGTTTTTTAGGTTGATCAGGTCTTGGTTTGTCTAAAAGAACACTTGGAGACTTTCTTCAACGTATCTTTCCCTTATATTAAAAGTAGTATTCCTAAAGTACCTAATATTTTTGCTATCTATGTGATAAGCTTTGTGAAATTTATTGCTCTGATAAAGTTCGAAATATAGAAATAAGTCCATTTCTCTTCCCCTCTTCAAACTACACCTTTAAATCTCATACCTTCCTTTTCTATCCCACAATATAACTTTTATCAATTTCGCTCGGTGATCTTTTTATGACGAATAGGCTTTACAAATATTATCCTGATGATTTCGGGGAACTTACTGTTGATGTTTTGCATATGGATCTGGTGTTTGATGTTTATGATGACAGGACGAATGTGAAATCCGTGCTCAGGGTGAGGACAGGGGATGAACCTGTTGAGAAGCTGGAATTAAACTGTAAGGACCTTGAGATTCGGGCTGTGAGCTGCATTCAGTCTGAGGTTTCTTACAAATACAGGGAACAGGATGCGATTCTTGAGATTAATTTCAGGGAAGTGGTCCCTCCGCAGACTGAAATTGCGGTTATTACGGATACGGTTTGCAGGCCGACTAAAAATATCCTTGAGGGGCTTTATTACGACGAGACGCCGGCAGGGGCTCCTCCTCAGCAGATCACGCAGTGCCAGCAGTGGGGGTTCCAGAGAATTGTGCCTTGCATTGACGACATGTGTGCAAAATGCACTTACAGGACTGCTATCATTGCAGATTCGCGGTACACAAACCTGATCACAAACGGGGATGTTGCAGTCGAAAGACACACAATAAAGCCTGGACGAGATAAGATAGTTTATGACAACTCGATCACTCCAATGGCTACCTATCTCTTTTTCCTCGGGGTGGGGACCTACGAAACTTTCTCCAGGATATTTGAATACCCTGACGGAGACACTTTTGTGCTGGAACTGCTTGTGCCGCCCGGCTCAAATCCGGGTGCTGCCGAAAAAGCGCTCGATATTTTGCATGATGCGGTCATGTGGGTCTATCTCTTCACAGGGCCTGAGCAGTTCAATGAAGGGAAGCTGCCCCTAAGAAAAGAAATCTGGGAGCTTGTCCGCAAGCGAGAGAAAATGAAACTCGATGTAAAGTCCGAATCTACGTTAGAAGAACTCCTGGAAATTAGAGAAGCGCTTTCCGAAATTGTCCGAACCATCACGCCCGGGTACAAATACACGGGGACTGTCTACAGGGAAATCGGGATGCAGAACTCGGACTTCGGGGGCATGGAAAATGTCGGGAACACCACAATTACCACAAACCGCATAATGCCTTTCCCACAGATTACTGACCCGGCTTTTGAGTACATGATCAGGGTCAAAGTGCATGAATATTACCACAACCTGAACGGGTCCGAGGTGACCGGAAAAAGCCCGTTTGAAATCTGGCTGAACGAAGCTGTGACCGTGCATATCGAAGAGCAGTACCACGCCTTCGTTTTCGGGGAAGACTACCAGAGGCTCGGCAGAGTACTTGACCTGCTTGCTCCGGCGTCAGGGACTTTTGCTCTTGATTCGGGTGCAGCTTCCATGCCAATTATCCCTGACGGCTTCAACGACCCCAATGACCTGATCACTTCAGTAACCTATGTAAAATCCCCGGAATACGCCCGCATGGTCGAAACCCTGATAGGAAAGGATACCTTTGCACGGGGTCTTGACCGCTACTTCAAAAAATTCAAGCACTCCAACGCAGGCACACAGGACTGGATTGAAGCAATGGAGGAAGAAAGCGGCCAGCCTCTGAAGGAGATGTCGGAGACCTGGCTCAAACAGACAAAATTCCCTGTAGTCGAGGTCTCAGCCGAATACGACAGAGCTGAGAGAAAATTTACTTTCCTCCTCAAACAGAAGGTCCCGGAAGGTGGAAAGCCGTGGGAATTCCCCTTCAGGGCAGCTCTAGTTGACGATAACGGAAAAGACCTTGCAGAGGTGCTGGAAAGGGTCAGTGAAGAGACTGCAGCGATCACGGTTGAAAATGTGGACATGCCTGCTTTCCTTTCCCTGAACAGGAGCTATTCCTTCTACGGAAAACTCGTATACAGGGCCAGCCATGACGAGCTCCTGATGCAGGTCAGGAGAGACAGCGATACTATAGGCAGGTTTACGGCTTTCTATACCCTTGTTGACAGGGAAAAACTCAGGCTCCTTAAAAACCCGGAATCAAAGCCTTCCGAGGATTTTGTCGAACTTTATTACAGGCTTCTGAACGACCGGCAGCTTCTGGAAAAGGCAGGAGGGCAGTTCCTTACAATATTTGAGTCTGTGGAAGATGAAGAGTTTTCCCACCATTATCAGGCCCTCTATGAAGTAAAACAGACGCTTCTGAAGGCGGTTGCCTGGAAATACAGGAGCTCGGTCATTTCTGCTTACCGCTTCTTTGAAAACTCCTCAATTTCCAGGGATTCGAGTCTGGAAGAGACAGCAAGGGTAATTAAAGCAAGACAGGCCAAAAACGTCTGCCTGGGAATTCTTGCAACCCTCGATACGCCTGATATCCACGCCCTCATAAAACAGCAGTTTGAGACTGCTACATGTGCAACTGACCGGCTCAGCGCATTTGCTGCATACCTGAACAGTTCGGCTCCTGACAAAATTGAAGTCCTCAGAGCCTTTGAAGCGGAATCAAAACAGAACCTCGTTGCCTGGGAAGCCTTCCTTGCAGTAATAGGAAACAACAGCAGCGTGGATGCTGTTGAACTGGTCAGGGAAATGGAAAGGTCAAAAGCCTTCAGGATCGAGCAGACGAACGACCAGCGGGCCCTTTACGGCAGCTTTGCCAGAAACCGCAAAAAATCCCTCCAGACCGATGAAGGCAGGGTTCTCTTTGCGGAAATCCTGAAAAAACTGGCCCCTGTAAACGAATACAGTACGGTCAACCTGCTCAATGCCTTTGCAAATATAGACCAGATGGAATCAAAGTATCATGTCCCGCTGGTAAAGATTCTGGCAGACCTGCTTGAAAAGCTGGACCCCCAGAAGTTCCCGAGTGTTTATAACAGAATCAGGAAACTCCTTCTCGGAGCTCCGAAGGCTGTCAAAGCCTACGGAATAGAACACGGAGAAATTAAGGCTCTTCAGCCGGAAAAACCGGAAAAGAAATAAAATTTTTCGGAGAAAAAAGTTACTCAGAAAAGGTAAGCCCGGAAAGCCGGGCACTGTTAACAGATAAGTTAATCCGACCGGAAGGATTCGGAAATAATTCTATCCTTCCGGAAATTTGCTTTTTTGTACCGGTTTGTTTTTAACAGGTTATATCTATTTAGAATCAAGGCATTTGATTCCATTTCCATCATACTAAATAAATTAACTTGCTAAATAAGGAGTAAAGAGAGTTTAAGATAAATAAAGGATAAATGTTCCTTTAAATTGAAAATAATCTCTTATATACATGTACTTTTATTGGGAATGTAATATCATTACATTTAATCTGATAAATAAGGCTCAATAACCCATAAAAAAGAATCCATTTTCAGAAGACTCTATTATTTTCTATAATTTAACTCTAGCTACAAATTCAATTTCCATTTTAAAAATGATATTGGAATAAGTCAGAGAGGTGTGGGATGAGAGAACAACTAAGAAAATCTGGCATTGACGTCATCGGAGATTTGCCCTGGGGAACTCATATCTGTCAATTCTACCACACAAAAGAAGATTTGATTGACATACTTATTCCCTATTTCAAAGAAGGACTGGAAAATAATGAGTTCTGTATGTGGGTCATATCACAACCTTTAGAGGTAAAAGATGCAAAAGAAGCTCTGAAGAAGGCTATTTCTGATTTTGAGATTTATTTGAAGAAAGGGCAGATCGAAATTATTCCTCACACTGACTGGTATTTAAAAAATGGAAATTTCGATTCAGAGATTGTCTTAAGCAAATGGGCTGAAAAACTAAATCAAGCCCTTTCAGGCGGATACGATGGCTTGAGGTCAGGCGGAACTGCTTCCTGGGTAGAAAAAACAGACTGGGATTGTTTGGTTGATTATGAAGAAAAACTTGATTCTGCCGCTGGCGACTGCCGGATGATGGCTCTGTGTACATATTCACTGGAGAGGTTTAATGCAGGCGAGATTCTCGATGTTGTTGTCAACCATCAATTCTCTTTGATCAAAAGAAAGGGAAAATGGGAACGGATAGAAAATTCCGGGCGGAAAGATTCCACTGAAAGTAAGCGGGTAGTGAATACGCAGCGCCAGAATGAGCAGCGTGTCAGGCTGAAGTCAGAGACTATTGTTTCTCCTGCTCACGGGACTGCAAGCATGGAACTTGCCAATATTATTGATGTCCAGGCGGTCCAGTCTCTCATGAATGATTTTCATAAGCTAACTCACATTCCCATAGGCCTGAACGACCTCAATGGAAATGTTCTGGTGAGTGTCGGATGGCAGGATATCTGCATAAAATTCCACAGGGCACATCCCGAGACCTGTAAATACTGTGTGGAAAGTGACATCAAGCTGTCAGCAGGCGTTCCTCCGGGAGAGTTTAAACTGTACAGGTGCAAGAACAATATGTGGGTCATAGCGACTCCCATCATGGTGAGAGGTCAGAAGGTGGGTGATTCCTTCTTAGGGCAGTTCTTTTTTGAGGACGAACCTCTTGACTATGAGCTTTTCCGATCCCAGGCCAGAAGATACGGCTTTAATGAAGAGGAATATATAGCAGCGCTTGAAAAGGTTCCAAGGTTGAGCAGAGATGCCGTGAGCACAGGCATGGCCTTCCTCATGGCGTTTGCCAATATGATCTCACAGTTAAGCTACAGTAATATCAAGCTGGCCCGGTCGCTGGCGGAACGTGATACTCTGGTGGATGCTCTGAGGGAGGGTGAAGAGAGATTCCGGGCTATTCTTGAGAATTCGCTTGACGTAGCTTACCGGCGAAATCTTCAGACTGACTGCTATGATTACATGAGCCCGGTGGTAGAACAGATTACCGGCTTCTCAGCCCAGGAGATTAATTCTATGAGGGCAAATGAAGTTCTTAGCTGCGTTCATCCTGATGACCGCCTGCTCATTGCCGCGGAAATGACCCGGGCATTTGATACAGGTGTCGGAACCCTTGAGTACCGGTTCAAATGCAAGGATGGTCAGTACCGCTGGTTAGCCGATCGTTTCAAAATTATCCGGGATCAGAAAGGTAAGCTTCTCTTCAGCGGAGGTGTCGTTCGCAACATTACTGAAAGCAAGCAAGCCGAAGAATTGTTGCTTAAAAGCGAAAATGAATTCCGTACATTGACAGAAAATTCTCCTGATATAATTACCCGTTTTGACAGACAAAATCGCCATATCTATGTTAATCCCGCTGCTGAGGAGACTTACGGCCGTTCTCAGGACGAAATCATTGGTAAAACTCATACTGAGCTTGGAATGGATCCTGAAAAGGTAAAATTCTGGGAAGAATACCACGAAAAAGTTTTTAATAGCGGAAAGCCCGAAGTACTGGATTTCCAGTATACATCTCCTCAAGGAAAAGAATACTACTTCAATACCCGGGTGGTACCAGAGTTTGCCGGAAGCAAAGTGACGTCTATTCTTGATATTTCTCGTGACATTACAGATACTAAGATAGCAGAAGCTAAACTGAAGGAAACACTCGATAATTTAGAAAGCTCAGTTAGAGAACGTACTGCAGAGCTTCAGAATGCCTGCAATTCATTGAGGGATAGTGAAAAAAGTCTTGTCGAAGCTCAAAGAATGTCTCACATTGGAAACTGGGATTGGAACATTGTTGCTGGCAAAGTATACTGGTCTGATGAACTCTATCGTATTTTTGGATTAAATCCTCAGGAATCAGGACTACGCTATAACGAATTTTTAAACTATGTACATCCCGATGATCGAGATTACGTCAATAATGCTGTTAAGAAAAGCATGGATGAAATATTTTACAGTATTGATTTCAGAATAATTTCTGCTGACGGTGCAGAGCGTATAGTCCATGCACAAAATGAGGTCATTTTTGATAAGAAAAACTCCCCTGTTCGAATGAGAGGAATAGTTCAGGACATTACGGAAAGGAAGATTGCTGAGCAGAAGATACAGCAGAGCGAAGCAAAATACCGCTCATTCATAGAAAACTTTAAGGGAATTGCTTTTGAGGCAGACGAGAATTTCATTCCTCTATTCATGCATGGAACTGTCGAAGAAATTACTGGATTTAGTGAGGAAGAGTTCATACTCAAGAGGCCCTGGAAAGAGATAATTCATCCCGAAGACCTTCCTCGTATGTATGAAGAATCCAAAAAAGTCAAGGACTATAAGGATCCCTGTTCTGGAGAAATTGATTTCCGGATGGTTCACAGAAGTGGAAAAATAAAATGGGTGCATGAAATCTACCAGAAGATTCCTGGAAAAAACGGAAATCCAGATATGTATCAGGGAACTATATATGATATCACCGAAAGAAAGGAGGCAGAAGAAGCTCTTTCGAATCTCGAAACTGCCCGCCAGAAAGAAATTCATCACAGAATCAAGAATAATCTGCAGGTTATTTCCTCTCTTCTGGATCTTCAGGCTGAAAAATTCAATAATAGAGAATGTGTAGAGAGGTCAGAAGTTCTTGAAGCCTTCAAAGAAAGTCAGGACAGAGTTGCATCAATTGCCCTGATCCATGAGGAACTTTATAAAGGGGCCGAAACCTATAAACTAAATTTCTCTGAGTATCTTAATAAACTCGTTGAGAATCTTTTTCATACTTACAAATTTGCAAATACCGATATCCGCTTAAATACGGATCTGGAAGAAAATATTTTTTTTGATATGGATAT
Source organism: uncultured Methanosarcinales archaeon (assembly GCA_964560735.1). GTDB lineage: Archaea > Halobacteriota > Methanosarcinia > Methanosarcinales > Methanosarcinaceae > Methanosarcina. The sequence goes on from CAZLNG010000006.1 coordinate 37,010, forward strand.
TGCAGTCCCATTGGGAATAATTGTTAATGAAATCATTTCTAACTCCTTCAAACATGCATTTCCAGATATGGGGGAAGGGGTAATTCAGATCAAACTTCTCAGAGACAAAAGCAGAGAATTCATGAATAAACAACTGAAAAGCGAAGCTAATGTCCTTGAAAATAATGATTTTACATTAACAGTGTCAGATAATGGAGTGGGAATCTCTGAGGGGCTTGATCTGGAAATTTCCGATACCCTGGGCATACAACTGATAACGACTCTTGTGGACCAGTTAGATGGAAATCTTGTGTTAAAAAGAAATCCGGGAACCGAATTTGTTATAAGGTTCAGGGTAATAGAAAAGATGTAAATAAGGCGGTAAAAAAACAGGCGAAGGTAAAAGTGTTAGAATAAGTGTTAGAATATGTAGAATAAGTGTTAGAATAAGTGTTAGAATGTGTTAGAATAAGTGTTAGAATGTGTTAGAATAAATGTTAGAATGTGTTAGAATAAATGTTAGAATAAATGTTAGAATAAATGTTAGAATAAGTGTTAGAATAAAGACAGTACTTCGAAGTTTAACTGATTATTCAAGCTTTAGCTAATTATTAGCTTAAAAATTGATCTTTGCTTTACGATTCATATATTTGTAAGTTTTCAGAAAACATGAGTACTGAAAACTATTGAGCGACCAGGAAGTGTAGAGTTTCCAAGAACTATTCCAGTTCCAATTATTTCAGTTCCAATTAGTCCTGAGCTTAGTCTGATTTCCTGGCCTTGATTTGATTAGCTGTTAAATAGTAATCTCTGATAATTGATGTTTCATTTTTGGAGGAGTAACTGTCGGGAAATCGGGGCGTTATTAAGAATCGGGGCAAAATATTCTGTTTACCACATTTTTTGGAGAAATGATTTGATTTTTTGGCCTTACTCTTTAAAAAGTGAAAATTATCGTACATATAGCTTTCCAGCAGGAGACGATAATTTTTTGTATAATTTCAAAACATTATAAGTAAATTTATTTAAATTTTCAGAGATTCCAGGGAAAAAAAGCATTCTCACCATAAACTATTTATAGAATAGCTATAATTAGAGGGTTGCACCGTTGTAAGAGGTGCCTCCTGATGCAGCGGGGCAGCAGGATGACAGGCAGAAATGTACCTCTCTGGTGCAGAGTAACGAGGTGGAGACAAACAATCTGGGCCCGTAGCTCAGTCAGGCAGAGCGACTGGCTTTTAACCAGTCGGCCTAGGGTTCAAATCCCTACGGGCCCGCCATGTTCTTTATTATACCACACCTGGCGGAAAGGCCATTCGCCGGAAAAATCTGATAAGCTTTTTGAGACGCTTTATTTTTGGAGGAAAGGATTTGACAAAGTTCAGCCTGCTCGACCATGAGTCGGTCCCTAAGCATGAAATTATGTCTGAGGGCGAGTTAAAGTCTGTTTTAAGCAAGTTTTCCATTGAAAAGGAACAACTTCCGAAGATCAAAGTGCAGGATCCTGTTAGTAAAGAAATAGGAGCTGTCATCGGAGATGTAGTGAAAATCACAAGAAAAAGTCAAACTGCAGGGGAGGCAGAGTATTATCGACTTGTGATCGAGTAAGCGGGGGGGATATAACCGCTTACAAGATCCGATTTTTTTCACGAAACGTCTTTTTGAATCCCATGCACCATCGCATTGTACGGAAACATGCACCATCGCATTGTACGAAAAGATTCAACGACTGAATGCCTATCTGATTATCATAACTAATTGGTTTTTATTTTAATAAAGCAAAGAGGGTGCTATCATCGTATTAGAAAGTAGTATACTGTCGCAGGCTTATTTTACGCGGGATAAGATAGTGCAGCACCATATAGACTCATTTAATAAGTTTATAGATTTTGGGCTGCAAAAGATCATAGACGAACAGAGAATAATAGAAACTGATATTGAGGACATCTATCTCAAACTCGGGAAGATCAGGGTAGAACATCCGGTGGTAAAGGAAGCAGACGGGGCAATCGAAAAGCTTTACCCAAATGAAGCAAGGCTCAGAAACCTCTCCTACTCAGGCCCCCTCTACCTGGAAATGAGCGTCGTAAAAGAGGGAATCGAGTCCGAGGTATTGGAAGCAAAGATAGGACAGCTTCCAATAATGGTTAAGTCCAAGATCTGCAACCTGCTGGGGCTTAGCGAGACTGAAAAAGTTCGCTATGGAGAAGACCCTCTTGATCCCGGGGGATATTTCATAATCGGTGGCACTGAAAGAGTGGTCATGACCCTTGAAGACCTTGCCCCTAATAAGATTCTCGTAGAGTACGGAGAAAGATACGGGGACTCTATAGAGGTTGCAAAGGTTTTCTCCCAGAAACGTGGATACAGGGCGCTCGTAATTGTAGAGCGGGGAAGAAAGTCCCTGCTCGAAGTTTCTTTCCCCTCTATCTCAGGAAGGGTATTTTTCATTACTCTCATGAGGGCTCTTGGGATTGTAACTGATGAAGATATAGTAAATGCAGTTTCAAGTGATCCCGAAATTATCAAGTTCATGCTGGAAAACCTGGAAGAAGCCGAAGTCGAAACCCAGGAAGAGGCAATTGAGAAGATAGGTGCAAGGGTTGCTGCCGGGCAGGCTAAAGAATACCAGATAAAAAGAGCAAACTACGTTATTGACAGGTATCTTTTCCCACATCTCGGAAACGATATGAGGGACAGGCTCTCAAAGGCTCACTTCCTGGCAAGGATGGCTGAGTCCTGTTTTGAACTGGCTCTTGGTAAGCGTTCGGAAGATGACAAAGACCATTATGCAAATAAGAGGCTGAAACTTGCAGGAGACCTGATGGAAGACCTCTTCAGAGTATCTTTCAACAGGCTGGCAAGAGACATAAAATACCAGCTCGAGCGCGCAAATATGAGAAATAGAGAGCTGAATGTTGCCACAATTGTCAGGGCAGATGTTCTTACTGACCGCCTTCAGCACCCTCTGGCAACCGGAAACTGGGTTGGAGGAAGAACGGGTGTGTCTCAGCTTCTGGACAGGAACGATTACATCTCAACCCTTTCTCACCTGCGCCGTGTAATTTCTCCCCTTTCCCGTGCCCAGCCGCACTTCGAGGCAAGAGACCTGCACGCAACCCAGTGGGGAAGGCTCTGTCCCTCGGAAACCCCTGAAGGTCCGAATTGTGGCCTGGTGAAAAACTTTGCCGAGATGGTTGAGCTCTCCACAGGTATAGAAGAAACAGATGGTATGAAGAAGATACTTTACGACTTGAACGTTGAACGTGTGGTTGTCAAGGTGCCGGAAATTCCTGCAAGGATAAAAGAGATTTTACTCGACGAATTCGGAGAAGAAATTGTTGAAGAATTCGAAGAAGAGGCTCCGGAACCCGACACCAAATACAGAGATGAGGAATTCTACGATTATTCAGATATGGACGATGCCGGATCAATGTTCGGTGATTAAAGGGGTTGATGCCAGATGACTAAAGCAAAAGTATTCATAAATGGGGAGCTTGTCGGGACTCACGATAACCCTACTGAACTCGTATACGAGCTCCGAAAGATGAGGCGTCAGGGGTTCATATCCAGACAGGTCAATGTCGCTCTCAACGATAATACCAGAGAAGTTATTATAAACTCCGATATGGGCAGAGCAAGAAGGCCGCTCGTCGTTGTGGAAAACGGCGCTCTTAAAGTAACTGAAGAGCAAATAAGGAAACTGAAAAATAAGGAAATCAGTTTTGACGAGCTGGTAAAAGAAGGCTGTGTAGAGTATCTGGATGCTGAAGAAGAAGAAAATGCCTACATTGCCCTTTACGAGTCTGACATTACTGACAGGCATACTCATATGGAGCTTGACCCTGAACTCATGCTCGGAATTTGTACGGGAATGGTTCCTTATCCTGAACATAATGCCTCTCCGCGTAACACCATGGGTGCAGCCATGATTAAACAGTGTATCGGGGTTTCCACAGCAAACCAGAAGTTAAGACCCGATACCCGTGCTCATGTCCTGCACTACCCCCAGAGAGCCCTGACCAAGACAAGGACTTCTGAAGCAATAGGTTTTGATGACAGGCCTGCAGGTCAGAACTTTGTGGTTGCAATCCTTTCTTATGAAGGGTATAACATTGAAGACGCTCTGATTTTCAACAAGGGTTCAATCGAAAGAGGCCTTGGCAGAAGCCACTTCCTCAGGACCTTTGAAGGGGAAGAAAGGAGGTATCCTGGCGGGCAGGAAGATAAATTCGAGATTCCTGACTCAGAATACCGTGGAGCCCGCAGTGCAGAAGCATATGCTAACCTTGATATTGACGGGCTTGTAAACCCTGAAACACAGGTTGGTCCGAATGATGTCTTGATTGGAAAAACCAGTCCTCCCAGATTCCTTGAAGAGCCTTCTGACTTTGGGATTGCAGTGGAACAGAGAAGAGAAAGTTCCATTACCATGCGTTCCAATGAAAAGGGGATTGTAGATACTGTCATTTTAACAGAGTCGATTAACGGTACACGCCTTGCCAAGGTAAAGGTAAGAGACGAAAGAATTCCTGACATCGGGGACAAATTTGCTTCCAGGCACGGACAGAAAGGGGTTATAGGGTTAAAAGTTCCGATTGCAGATATGCCGTTTACGGAGTCCGGGCTGACTCCGGACCTTATGATTAACCCTCACGCAATTCCTTCCCGTATGACTGTAGGACACGTCCTTGAAATGATTGGAGGAAAGGTCGGCTCAATGGAAGGCAGAAGAGTTAATGCAACTGCCTTTGCAGGAGAAAATGAAGACGACCTGAGAGAAGCTCTGAAGAAACACGGCTTTGCCCACACGGGAAAAGAAGTTTTCTATGACGGGGCAACTGGCCGAATGATCCCTGCAGATGTTTTTATTGGCGTAATTCTTTACCAGAAACTGCACCATATGGTAACATCCAAAATGCATGCAAGGTCCCGTGGGCCTGTCCAGGTGCTCACCCGCCAGCCAACTGAAGGTCGAGCCAGAGAGGGTGGTCTCAGGTTCGGTGAAATGGAACGTGATGTTCTGGTAGGGCACGGAGCCGCCATGTCCCTGAAAGAAAGGCTGCTGGACGAATCTGACAAAGTAGTGGAACTTGTCTGCTCTCACTGCGGAATGGTTGCAACATATGACAAGCAAAGAAACGTTGCTTTCTGTTCTGCTTGTGGGGCTGACACGGATATATATCCTGTGGAAATGAGCTATGCATTCAAGCTTCTGCTGGACGAAATAAAATCCCTGGGAGTAGCTCCCAGGCTAAATCTTGAAGATGCGGTATGAGGTGGACAGATGGCAAACGTACCTCCTATTCCGAAAAGAATTGCTTCCATTAAATTCGGTTTAATGTCCCCAAAGGAAATCCGAAAGATGAGTTCAACGCCAATTATCACGGCAGATACTTACGATGATGACGGATTTCCAATTGATATGGGACTTATGGACACAAAACTCGGGGTTATTGACCCCGGGCTTCGCTGCAAGACCTGTTCGGGCAGGGCTGGGGAGTGTCCAGGACACTTCGGGCACATTGAGCTTGTTGCCCCTGTTGTTCACGTTGGTTTCAACAAAGTGATCAGAAAGCTCCTTCGAGCAAGCTGCAGGAAATGCAGCAAGATTCTGCTTGACCCTGTACAGAAACAGCATTTTCTGGACCAGCTCACGGGCATTGAAGAAATTGGACATATGCCCGACGACATTATCAACGAAGCTTATAAGGAAGCCAGCAAAGTAAAGACCTGTCCTTACTGTAACGAGGAACAGCTCGAAATCAAATTCGAAAAACCCAGTGAATATCTTGAAAACGGAGAGAAACTGACTCCGACCGAGATCAGAGACCGCTTCGAGAATATTCCTGACGAGGACATAAAAGTCATCGGAATGGACCCGAAAAATGCAAGGCCTGAGTGGATGATCCTTACCGCTCTGCCTGTGCCTCCGGTAACCGTCCGTCCCTCGATTACTCTTGAATCCGGGCAGCGCAGTGAAGATGACCTGACCCACAAACTTGTAGATATTATAAGGATCAACCAGCGTTTCCAGGAAAACAGGGAAGCTGGAGCACCCCAGTTAATTATTGAGGACCTCTGGGAACTCCTTCAGTATCACGTTACTACTTTCTTTGATAACTCGGTTTCAGGAATACCTCCTGCAAGACACAGGTCAGGCAGACCCTTAAAGACCCTTTCCCAGCGTTTGAAAGGTAAAGAAGGGAGGTTCAGAGGAAGCCTGTCAGGTAAGCGTGTGAACTTCTCTGCCCGTACCGTTATTTCTCCTGATCCTAACCTGAGTATTAACGAGGTAGGGGTTCCTATGGCGATTGCGCAGACTCTGACAATTCCTGCGATAGTTACTCCAAGGAATATCGAACAGCTGAAAGTTTATGTTCGCAATGGAGAAGAGGTTCACCCAGGGGCAAACTATGTGTTCAGATCCGATGGCAGGCGTATAAAAGTCACCAACGTAAACAAAGATGACCTTGCTGAAAAGCTGGAATTTGGCTGGACCGTAGAGCGCCAGTTGAAAGATGGAGATACCGTGCTCTTTAACAGGCAGCCTTCTCTGCACAAAATGAGTATTATGGCTCACTCTGTTAAGGTGCTTCCTAATAAAACCTTCAGGCTGAATCCTGCTGTCTGTCCTCCGTATAACGCTGACTTTGACGGGGACGAAATGAACATGCATGCCCTGCAGACAGAAGAGTCCAGGGCTGAGGCAAAGATCCTCATGCAGGTTCAGGAAAATATCCTTTCTCCACGTTTCGGAGGCCCAATTATTGGTGGGATCCACGACCACATTTCAGGGCTTTTCCTGCTGACTCGTTTCGAAAATCAAATCTACAAAAACGAAGCTTATGATATTCTCCGGAAAAGCAGGGCTCGCGAACTGCCTACGCCTGCAGGCCACGATGACGAAGGGAAACCATACTGGACAGGAAAACAGATATTCAGCCAGATTCTACCAGAAAACCTGAATGCTCAGTTTACAGCCCAGGTCTGCTCTCACTGTGACACCTGCAAGAAAGAAGGGTGTCCGAATGATGCTTATGTGGTGATCCGGAATGGAGAGCTCCTTATGGGCACAATAGATGAAGCAGCCATTGGAGCATTTAAGGGAAAAATTCAGGACCGTATTATCAAGGAAATAGGCCCCGAGGCCGGAGCCAGGTTTATAGACGATATGACCAAGCTTGCAATCCGGGCGATCATGCGGACAGGCCTGAGTTTCGGAATAGCTGACGAAGATATCCCGAAAGAAGCCAGGATCCAGATCAATGAGGTTCTCGGCAAAGCTGAAGATGCCGTGCAGAATCTTATCAAATCTTACCAGAATAAAGAGCTTGAGCCTCTCCCTGGAAGAACCCTTGATGAGACTATCGAAATGAGCATTATGCAGAAGCTCGGAAAAGCCAGAGACGAGACTGGTGGAATTGCAGATAGTCACATGGGGCTTGAAAATTCGGCAGTTATCATGGCTCGCTCAGGAGCTAGAGGTTCCATTCTGAACCTTACCCAGATGGCAGCCTGCGTTGGGCAGCAGGCAGTGCGTGGTGAGCGCATCCGCAGAGGATATGCTGGCAGAACCTTACCTCATTTCGAGCAGGGAGACCTCGGATCTGATGCTCATGGGTTCGTGAAGGCAAGTTACAAGAGCGGGTTGAATCCGACAGAATACTTCTTCCACGCAATCGGTGGTAGGGAAGGTCTTGTGGACACTGCAGTCAGGACGTCTCAGTCAGGGTACCTGCAGAGGAGACTTGTCAATGCACTTCAGGATCTGGAAGTCCAGTATGACCTTACAGTCAGGGATACCAGGGGTGTGCTTGTACAGTTTAAGTATGGGGAAGATGGGATTAATCCCACAAAGAGTGACTTCAGCAAACCCGATACTATCCACAGGATTGTCCGTTCCGTAGTGAATAAGGAGGTGGCTTGATGAGTATTAGTGAAGCTACAATCGATAGCATGATAAAAGATCTGCCTATTCCTTCGAACATTCTTAAAGCTCTCAGGGAAGATGTCATCAAAGCCGGAGTAAGCAAAAAAGAAATGGAAGAGATTGTAGAAAAGGTAATGGAAGAATATGAAGTTTCATGCATCGAACCCTGTGACGCTGCTGGCGTGGTTGCAGCCCAATCTATAGGGGAACCAGGTACTCAGATGACCATGCGTACCTTCCACTACGCTGGTGTGGCCGAGATTAACGTTACTCTCGGTCTGCCCCGTCTTATCGAAATAGTCGATGCCAGGAAAATTCCAAGTACTCCGATGATGACAATTGCCCTTTCCAAAGAGCATCCAGAAGATTACGCTTACGACAGGGAAAAGACAAGAGCTCTTGCCTGGGAAATTGAGGCGACTAAAATAGACCATATTGCTGACGTGACCACTGACCTTTCCCAGATGAAACTGATAATTGACCTGCATGAAAAAGCGATGGAAGGCAGGAACATTACTATCGAACAGGTAAAGGAGAAGTTCAATGAAGAACTGAATGTGATGGTCACTATCTCCCCTGACATAGATAATCAGATTGTCATCGCTCCAGGAGAACCTTCTTACAGGGAATTGCTTCAGCTTGCAAAAAGTATCCACAATGTCACCCTGAAGGGGATAGAAGGGATTAAACGAGTAGTGGTCCGGAAGGAAGGAGAGGAGTACACCCTGTATACCGAAGGCTCGGCTCTGCGTGAAGTGTTTCAGTTCGAAGGAGTAGATAAGACAAGAACCAGCACAAATAACATCAATGAGATTTACGAAGTCCTGGGAATCGAAGCTGCAAGAAATGCAATTATCAAGGAAGCTACCGACACCCTGCGTGAACAGGGTCTTACTGTGGACATAAGGCACATAATGCTTGTGTCAGACCTTATGACCTGTGATGGTGAAGTAAAGCAGATCGGAAGGCATGGAATCTCAGGTGAAAAGGCCAGTGTGTTTGCTCGTGCGGCCTTTGAAGTTACTGTTAATCACCTGCTGGACGCAGGGATGCGTGGAGATGTGGACAAATTGGAGGGCGTTACAGAGAATATCATTGTAGGCCAGCCTATCCGTATGGGTACCGGAGACGTTCACCTTATAAGTAGAAGGAAACAGGAACTCGAAGCAGAAGAGGAATCGGGGCTATAAGGCTCAAAATCCGGAGCCCTAACCTATAATTATTTAAATGTGTAGCCTGATAGAAGACCATCCAGATCAGGTATGCATTACTTTAATAAAGCTCATAAAACCCTGCTGCAGAACCTTGAGTCCGGCGAGGCTCATAACCAGAAAATAGATATAAGGTATCATGTATTTAGAGTACCATAATACTCACCGAGCTTGAAATCTTTATTTGAAACTAGATAGAGTAAACGAGCTAATTTGAGATAGAGTTGATGAAAATGAAGATAAATGTTGATAAATCTCTTATCAAAGCTGTGAAAACAGGAAAAGTAATCCTTGGAGCCAACCGGACCATAGAAGCAGCAGCAGAAGGCTCTGCAAAAATGGTTGTCCTGGCATCAAACTGCCCCGAAGATATTAAAAACAAAGTTCAGGCAACGAATGTACCGGTCCTGGAATATGAAGGCACCAGTGTAGAACTCGGGCCTGTATGTGGAAAGCCCTTTACGATTGCAGCCATGGCAATCCTCGATGCAGGAGAATCGGATATTCTGGCAGCTACATTTTGATCGAAGGAGTTGGCAACGTCTTGGGTGAAATAAGACTTACTGCAGAAAGCATCCAGTACATTGCATTATTTGAAAATATGACCCGCGCCAAGATCCTCGACTGCATCCCGGAAGAGGAAAGGCTCGTATATGTCGTAAAACAGGGTGATATGGGGCTTGCAATAGGCAAAAATGGGGAGAATATAAACCGCGTTAAAAAGGCTCTGGACAAACCCATAGAACTTGTCGAGTATTCAGAGGACCCTGTTACATTCATAAAGAATGCCTTCGGACCAGTATCCGTCAGTTCGACAAATATTATTAGCAAAAATGGCAAGCGATTAGCTTATGTAGAGGTACCTAATAAAGAGAAGGGGCTTGCCATAGGGCGCAACGGCAAGAATATCGAAAAAGTGAAGATGCTTGCCCGCCGCCATCACAATATAGAAGATGTGATCCTGCAGTAATCTACTGATTTACTACCTTAATTTACGTTGATCCATTTATCCGGCGTTGAAGGACAATTCGGCATATTATGCCTAAATAGGGAACTGTGATCAATTTTTAACTTGGAGAAATTAACAATGGCTAAAGGAAAATATGCAGCTAATATTCTCAAACAGACCAGGAAAAATGCCCGGTGGAAAGATTCATACTACGGTAGGCGGGTTCTTAGGCTGGATGTGAAAGCCGATCCGCTTGGTGGTGCACCGCAGGGTCGGGGTATTGTATTAGAAAAAGTAGGAGTTGAAGCCAAGCAGCCAAACTCAGCTATCCGAAAATGCGTAAGAATCCAGCTCATTAAAAACGGGCGTCAGGTAACTGCTTTCTGTCCTGGTGACGGAGCAGTCAACTTCATTGATGAACACGATGAAGTGACCGTAGAAAGGATCGGAGGCCGCATGGGTGGTGCTATGGGTGACATTCCCGGTGTACGTTTCAAAGTGATTGCCGTAAACAACGTCTCTCTGAACCAGCTGGTTATCGGCAGAATGGAAAAACCCAGGAGATGATTTTTGTGTACAAAATTTTCGGCAAATGGGACCCAACTGAAGTTGAAGTCAAAGACCTTGGAATTAAGCGCTATGTCAGCCTTGCTCCTGTAATCGTCCCTCATAGCAGTGGAAAGCATGCCAGGCAGCAGTTCAATAAATCCGAAATTTCCATAGTAGAGCGCCTTGCAAACAACCTGATGAGGACAGAGGTCAACAGCGGGAAAAAGCAGACCACCCTTCGCGCAGTCGAAGAAGCTTTTGATATTGTAAACAAGAAGACCAAACAGAACCCAATTCAGATCCTTGTGGATGCCATTGCCAATGCAGGCCCCAGGGAAGAAGTGGTCAGGCTTAAATATGGTGGAATTTCCGTGCCAAAAGCAGTAGATACTGCACCTCAGAGGCGTGTTGACACTGCTCTACGCTACATCAGCATGGGAACCAACAATGCAGCATTCAAATCCAAGCGTTCTGTTGCAGAATGTCTGGCAACTGAACTTATAGGCGCTGCAAACCGCGATACAAAATCCTTCTCTATCAACAGAAAGGATGCAAAGGAAAGAGTTGCAAAGGCAGCACGCTAACTGTTTATGCGGGTTGCCCCGATCATAAATTCACATATAATTACATCTGTTTAAAAGGTTATTAGCATGGGACGAAGGAAGAAGATGGTCGAGCGCGTAACAACGCTCATGAACGAACCTGCAAAAATCAGGAACATCGGGATTGTTGCGCATATTGACCACGGAAAAACTACATTATCGGACAACCTGTTAGCAGGCGCCGGCATGATTTCTAAGGAACTTGCCGGAAGACAGTTATTCATGGACTCCGACGAAGAGGAACAGGCAAGAGGTATTACTATTGATGCCTCTAACGTTTCCATGGTTCACACTTATAATAATGAAGATTACCTGATCAACCTGATAGATACTCCTGGACACGTTGACTTCGGTGGGGACGTCACCCGTGCCATGAGAGCTGTGGATGGTGCTGTCGTTGTAGTAGACGCGGTAGAAGGTACCATGCCCCAGACCGAGACTGTGTTGAGACAGGCTCTCAGGGAACATGTCAGACCTGTGCTTTTCGTTAACAAGGTAGACAGGCTGATCAATGAGCTTCAGGTCGACTCCCAGGAAATGCAGGTTCGTCTTGGAAAGGTCATTGACCACGTGAACAAGCTCATCAAGAACATGAATCCGGAAAAGTTCAAGGCAGGCTGGAAAGTCGATGCTGCAGCCGGAACTGTAGCTTTCGGATCAGCTCTATATAACTGGGCAATCAGTGTGCCTATGATGCAGAAGACAGGGATTTCGTTTAAGGAAGTCTATGACTACTGCAAGGCCGAAGATATGAAAGCTCTGGCAGACAAGTGTCCTCTGCATGCAACTGTTCTTGATATGGTTATCAGGTACCTGCCCAACCCTCTTGACGCTCAGAAGGGAAGGGTACCTGCTATCTGGCACGGAGATTCTAATACTGAAATCGGAAAATCCATGGCCAGTGCAAATGCAGCCGGTGATCTTGCTTTCATGGTAACGGACATTTCCGTAGATCCTCATGCAGGAGAAGTCGCAACCGGAAGGTTATTCAGCGGGTCCCTTACCCGTGGAATGGAAGTTTATACATCCGGGACTGCAAAAAAGAGCAGAGTACAGCAGGTGGGTATCTTCATGGGTCCTGAAAGGCTCGAAGTGGAGAAAATCCCTGCAGGAAACATTGCTGCAGTCACTGGCTTAAAAGATGCAATCGTAGGGTCCACAGTTACAACCCTTGAAGGCATGACACCTTTCGAAAGCATCAGACACGTAAGTGAACCTGTGGTGACCGTGGCTGTGGAAGCCAAGCATACCAAAGACCTGCCTAAACTAATTGAGGTTCTCAGACAGGTTGCAAAGGAAGACCCAACTCTTCAGATAACTCTGGATGAAGAAACCGGGGAACACCTGATGGCAGGTATGGGAGAACTTCACCTGGAAGTTATTGCCCACAGGATCCAGAGAGATAAGAATGTGGAAATCACCACGAGTAAGCCCATTGTCGTTTACAGGGAAACCATTAAGAGGAAGATCGAAGCTGTTGAAGGAAAGTCTCCGAATAGACACAACAGGTTCTATATTTTTGTGGAACCCCTTGACCTTGAGATCGTCAGTGCTATTAAGGCCGGTGATATTAGCATGAATATGCCTGAGCTTGAGCGCAGACAGAAGCTCATGGAACTCGGGATGGACAAAGAAGAAGCTAAGGGCATTGTTGGCATCTTCAATTCCAATATCTTTATCGATATGACCAAGGGTATCCAGTACCTTAACGAGACAATGGAACTGGTGCTCGATGGTTTTGAAGAAGTTATGCGTGCTGGCCCTCTTACCAGAGAACCTGTAGCAAACGTGAAGTGCGTGCTTGTGGATGCAAAGCTTCACGAAGACGCAATTCACAGAGGCCCTGCTCAGGTCATTCCTGCTTCAAGGCAGGCCATTCAGGCCGGGATGCTTATGGCAGAAGACAGCCTGCTCGAACCTTATCAGAAGGTTTTTGTCCAGGTGCCCCAGCTCACAATGGGCGGTGCAACAAAGGAACTTCAGGGCCGCCGCGGAATTATCCTTAACATGACTACTGAAGGAGATCTGGCAATTATAGAGTCCAGGGTGCCTGTGGCCGAGATGTTCGGATTTGCCGGAGAAATAAGATCCGCAACCGAAGGACGTGCTATGTGGAGTACTGAATTCGGAGGATTTGATATTGTACCATCCAGCATCCAGACTGAAGTAGTAGGCCAGATCAGAGAGAGAAAAGGCCTCAAGAAAGAACTGCCCAAAGCCTCCGATTACCTTTCGATGTAAGTGGATTTTTTCCACTTATCCTCAATATTTACTGGGATATGCCTGCTCATTTCTAGAATAAGAAATGAGCCCTCGACTGACCCGGAAGGGAAGAGAATCCCTATCAGTTCGAGCATTCAGTCAATCGGAAAGGTTTAAATTAAGGTGTGCCTATATTGGGGGAAAACAGTCCAGGCATCTGGATATTTCTTGACGCCGGCTTAAGTGAAAAGTCCGGTAAGGGAATCTGGCAATATTGATTGGACAAAAACATATAGAAATCGATGAATCAATATTGAGATCTGCCCTAATCTTAATATAGTAAATATTTGATATACGGATTAAACTCATCCAGAATTACAGGAGAATTATAATATGGCAGCAGAAAAACCACACATGAATTTAGCAGTGATTGGTCACATTGACCACGGAAAATCAACATTCGTAGGACGCTTAATGTACGATGCAGGAGCTGTACCTCCTCACATCATTGACAAGTTTAGAGAAGAAGCAAAGCAGAAGGGTAAGGAATCCTTCGCCTTTGCATGGGTTATGGACTCTCTTAAGGAAGAGCGTGAAAGAGGTATTACAATTGACATCGCTCACAAGAGATTCGACACAGACAAGTTCTACTTCACAGTCGTAGACTGCCCGGGACACCGTGACTTCGTTAAGAACATGATCACAGGCGCCTCCCAGGCTGATGCAGCTGTTCTCGTTGTCGCAGCTCCTGATGGTGTCATGGCCCAGACCAAGGAACACATTTTCCTTTCCAGAACCCTCGGTATCAACCAGCTTATTGTCGCTATCAACAAGATGGATGCAGTAGAATACAGCGAAGCAAGATACAAGGAAGTTGTCGAACAGGTTTCCGGTATTCTGAAAATGATCGGGTTCAAGCCAAGCGAAATCCCCTTCATTCCGACCTCTGCATTCTACGGTGACAACATCGTAAAACTCAGTGACAAGACTCCATGGTACAAGGGTCCCTCTATCATGGATTCTCTCAACAACCTCAAAGAGCCTGAAAAACCATCCACTCTCCCACTCAGGATCCCTGTCGAAGATGCATACACCATCTCCGGTATCGGAACTGTGCCTGTAGGCAGAGTTGAAACAGGCGTCATGAAGAAGGGCGACAAAGTCGTTTTCATGCCAGGCGGAGCAACCGGTGAAGTTAAGTCCATTGAGATGCACCACGAAGAAATTCCACAGGCACTCCCAGGAGACAACATCGGCTGGAACGTCCGTGGTATCGGCAAGAACGATGTAAGGAGAGGAGATGTTTGTGGTCCTGTCGACAACCCACCAAAGGTTGCTGACGAGTTTGTTGGACAGATTGTAGTCCTTCAGCACCCCTCCGCAATCACTGCAGGATACACTCCTGTGTTCCACGCCCACACAACTCAGACTGCATGCCAGCTGATTGCCCTTAACAGGAAACTGGACCCGAAGACCGGACAGGTTAAGGAAGAAAACCCAACCTTCCTGAAGGCCGGAGACGCAGCTATCGTTACCATCAAACCAACAAAGCCGATGGTTATCGAGCCCGTAAAAGAAATTCCACAGCTCGGCAGATTTGCTATCCGTGACATGGGTATGACAATTGCCGCAGGCATGTGCATGAGTGTTAAGCAGAAATAACACTCTCCTTTTTTCATTTTTTAAGGAGAAAAAAGGTATGCAAAAAGCTAGAATAAGACTGTCAGGCATCAGTCCCAAAGATCTGGACGGAGTCTGTAACCAGGTAAAGTCAATTGCTGAAAGGACAGGAGTAAACATTTCAGGGCCTGTTCCTCTTCCAACAAAGAAACTTGTCGTTCCGACAAGAAAAAGCCCCAGCGGCGATGGGACTGCAACCTGGGACCACTGGGAAATGCGTGTGCACAAGAGACTCATCGACATAGCAGCCGATGAAAGGGCACTTCGCCAGCTCATGAGAATTCAGGTTCCTAAAGATATCAACATCGAGATTGTACTCGAAGGATAAATGCAAAAAAAAGACAGGTTACAGAAATATTCTGTAACTGGTCTTGCAAACTTCTTTTTCATTTCCTTATTTTCACATAGCTGCTCATTCAATACTGAAATTAAAGAATTTGCCAGTAACTGGCAATTTATAATTCTACGAGCCAGCCGGAAATCTATTAAATATAGTCTCTTTTTAAAGTTTATGTACTACTTTTTAAAAGCGGCGCTCTACAGTATAAGTGATAACCTTCGTACTATTTGCAGGAACTGCCACTTTGAATTCGATAGTAAAAGCATCAGTTTTCTTGTAGGGATCTGAGCTTTCCAGGATCTTCCATTCTCCAAAGAGATGTTCTACGACAGTCACGTTTTGGGTTTCAGACTTACTGTTATTTATTTCAATTTCATAGCTGACCCTTTCAACGTTATCGCTTACGCGCTGGTAATCAGTCTGATTACGTGTCACTGTCAGATCGAAGGCTGAACCTACAGTCATTTTAAGTTTTTCATTCTCCGGAGTATGCTTTATCCGGTCTTCACCAAGGAATTGCAGTTCTCCTGCATAGTCGTTTTTATAAACCCTTACAGTACCTGCAGGAAGAGGTCTTCCAAGTCCTGTTCTATTTGAGTTTTCAAAAGTAAGGAGAATTTTAACTCTTTCTCCCAGGGCGCTGTCATAGACAAGCTCCTTTTCCACAGGTACGGAGTCTACGGAGAAAAGTGAAATCTGCTTTTCCTGATTATTTCTCAGGGTTGTCGGTCTCTCCAGGGTATAGAGGTGATATTCAGAGAGAGCTTCTTCTGCAAAAGAGGTTGTTGATTTTGTTTCATCAGATACAGCTTCTCCGGCACGTTCAGGCAGAGGTTGCACAGGGGGAGATACCCGGTTTATTTCCCCGGAAACAAGTTTTAGAGATGCATTTTCATAAGTAAGTCCTGCCCTGTTGTCGATATTTACCCAGCCCCGGATATCGGCTTCCGTATCATTTTCATTACTTATAAGGACATAATTCGCTTTCCAGCCTATGCCGCTAGTTAAGTACGAAATTAGTAGCTCTCTTGTTCCGGCAACAGGAGAAGAAATATGCCACATGAGAGCAGGTCTTGCCGAGAGCCCGGTGGAATCTTCCAGTTCGATTTTTGAGATCTCCCGGACTATCACGATACTTCCTGTTTCGGTCTTGAGGACAATACTATTGCCTTCATAACTCAGTAGCGTCCCGTTATAGATCTCCCCATTTTTCCCCGTTACAGTGATTTCCTTACCAAGGTATTTCTCAAGCAAACTGGAGCTATTTGCAAGGTTATATTCATAGTTCTGTTCAAGGATGACGATATCTTTGTTTTCGAGGTCTTTGATTATAACAGAAGCAGGATCGATTCCGGACGCAACATCCGAATACTCTACCTGATTAACCCCCCTCTCCAGATTGATTTCCCTTTTCTCCTTTACGAGAGCAAGCCCCTGTTCATAGACAGTAACTTCAAGATTCTCCACGGCTACAACCTCTCCCATGGCCGAATTTCCTGAGACTTCTGAAGGTGTTATTTCTATATTATTATCCGGACTTGAGTTAATTCTGTCTGCTTCACTTTCCGGCTCATATTTTTGAGCCATAACTCCTGTGTGCTGAGGGGAATAGGCTAAAAAAAGAAGTAAGATCCCGATAAATGCCAATGTAAACAAGAACAAACGTCTTTTAACTCCCATACTGTTAATGGGATTCAGATTTATATATACATAATTTTATTGAAATCATGGGGAAGTTATACTAACAAAAAGGTCAACTCTCAAGAGGTCAATTTTCTAAAATAAACACTATTTCTAATCTTCCTGAAGGTTACACTGAAGCTGAATTAGAAATGGAAACGTATTTAATGTTGAATGGCGACTGATTATCGTCAATCTTCTAGCAAAATAATTCAATTAAACTCATATGTGGAGATCAAAATGGAGCCAAAAAACATTAAGAAGGTGTTTCTAATTTTCCTGTCTCTTTTTCTTGTGTGCACATCTTCAGCACTTGCAGAAGATCAGGTGCAGCATCAAACAGGGATAATTGATAAACTAAAACAGGATTGGAATACACTCCGTTCCTGTGGAGAGGTTCTGCTTTCGAAAGCATCATATGAAATAAATCACCAAACCAACGGTAATGAAAATGAGAACAACATAACCACTCAGGAAGATCTGGATTTCTGGAATGACTCACAATCTCGATACCCGTTCTCTGAGAAACCAGTTCTCATAAGCATGGACAGCGTTTGCGGACCAGCTTATAACTACATACCTGAAGGAGTAACCGGAGCCAAGGTCACGGATAACTCAGGAAACGTTCTGGATTCCTACACAGTCACCAAAAATGAAAAAGGGTTTACAATCCAAAAGGGAGCTCCCGTCAATCCGGATCACAGTTACGCAATAACTCTAAACAAATTAGAAGAACTGGACGAAACCTATGGCAATGTCAGACAGGTTCGAGCCGGTGAAATGTACATAAAAGAACAGATCCAAAATCAGGCGTGAGAACCAATTTTTATTTCCGTCGAATACTCCGCAGCAAGCTGCGGATTGTCCACAGTCCAACTTTGATTAGAAAATGAAATACTTAGGATAATGCGTATAAAAATAAAAATAGTTTGCAGGCGCCAGGTGGTTTTACACACCTTTACTACACCTGTTAAAATGCCTTAAAGGTTAAAGGCATTACCTTACTTGAGCAATTTTAATGCATCTCTGCAGGCTGCAACTGCCGGTGCACCTGAGGTTATGAAGATAACATCCATTACCTCCATTATTTCTTCTTTCGTAGCACCATTTTTAAGTGCACTCTGCATCTGCACAACGGTACACCTTTCACACTGTTTGGATGCAACGACTGCGAGTGCTATCAGTATTTTTGTTTTTGCAGGCAGAGCACCGTCTGAAAGCAGTTTTTTGTTACATCTGTTGTATTTCTTCAGAGATTCGCTGTCAAGTTCCCCAAGGATTTCAAGAATATGCGGAGTAAAACCGAGCTTTTCACTCATGCTTTCCAGTAACTCTTCGTGTTCAAGATCTCCATGTTCTTCCTGCCGTCCTCCGCTACATCCTTCCCCATGTTCTTTCATATTTGTTAACCCCCATTATAATTCAACTGGTTATATTAGTATTAATTAGTATTATTGTATCTATTTCTATATTTATCTATTACTTAAGCCTGGAACTCCCATTCAGCATTTTTTCCAAGTCAAAATTTTCTCCTCCTTTCCAGAGGAACTCAAACTCTTCACTGAGATTTTTTGCAAATCCTGCATCCCAGATTTTCACAACCGAAAGAATTCGGTCTCTGTCCTGGGGGTGGGGCTGAAACAGGACTACAACGCTGCTGTCAATTACTCCGAAACAGGATTGGGAATTCTGGACAAGCCTGATTTCCATACCTTTTTTCAGTTTTCCTAAAGCTTCTTCTCCCTGCATTGAAAGCATGTAAGCAAGAGATATGAAGCGGGGAGAGATTATCAACTTGATTTTGACCCCTCGGTCAATGGCTTTTAAAATATCTGGCAGCAGGAGGGAAAATACAGGCATCCCGACAACTGGTGGAATTACACATACTGACCTTTTTACCTCCCCATAGACAGAGGTTGCAAATTTCTTGATTTCCGATTCGTTTATGGCAGTTGTCCAGAAAACCTCATCTTTTCTTTTCTGGACCGATACAGTACTCAGGACCTGTTTTGCCTCTTCAACAAAACCCTTTAAGACTTCTATCTCCTTTTCAAAATCTGCTTTTCTTTTCTCAAAAAAGAAATCCAGAGCCATTTCAGGATCAATAGCCCTGAATTTTTTAGGCCTCGAGGTCTGGACTTCTACAAAGCCTTTTTGTGCAAGGACCTCAAGGACAGTATATATCTTCCCATAAGGAACCTCGGCATCTTTACAAATTACGTTTGCCTCGGAAACCCCGAATTTCAGGAGGGAGAGGTAGGCTGCTGCCTCATAAGCATTCAACCCTATATCCTGAAGAAGCCTTTTCTTTTGCATACAGGATTCAATTCCTGGATTCTTAAAAACTTTTCTAAAGCCCGAGTTGCGCTTCCCGAATTGCGCCTCGCCCGAGTTCCGCTTCGGGAGCACGGTGTCCTTTTCACTCGCTTCGCTCGCTCAAGAGGACTATTCTTTGGCGAAGAATTCAAAAATTGTATTTTTGTAAAAAGATTCAGGGTTCACCCATGAATCAATCTGGGCAAACACCTGGTACATACCCATAGGCTCTCCATCCCGAATTGCGTCTCGGGAGTACGCAGTCCTTTTCGCTCCGCTTTGCTTGCTCAAGAGGACTATTTTTTGGTGAAGATGTTTTTAAGTTATTTTCCGATAGAAAGATTCAGGGTTTACCCATGAATCAATCTGGGCAAGCATCGGGTACATACCCATAGGCTCTCCATTTTGTGCCTGAGGGGCAGGAGGTAATTGGTATCTTCACCGGCTCCGCAGGAGAAGCAGTGTATGGAGATGTCTTTTTGTTTGGGCTGCGCTTCTGCTTTTTCTCTGTTAAACTCGACGGTGTATCTTTCTTCAATTGAGATTGCGCCTTCTGGACAGACGCCAATGCAGAAACCCATGCCGTCGCAGAGTTCTTCGGATATGACTTTAGCCTTTCCGTTTATGATCTGGATGGCACCTTCGGCACAGGGAGTGACACATTTACCGCACCCTGTACATTTTTCTTCGTCAATTTTTACAATCATTCGTTTTACCATAAATGACCCCCTTAAGAGTATTTATACAAAAAATTTATTTGAAGGTTAAAGAATCAGATATTAGCCATCAGTAACTGCATTTTCAGGTCTGGCAAATATCCTTCTCTGTGCAGTGTCATTTTATAATCGTTTATTACTCTGCACATTTTACGGGTATAGTTTGCAAGATCAGGATCTGTTTTTCCTTTGAATAATAATTTTTCAGCTTTTTCCAGAAGTTCGGGATAGATGAATACAAGTTCTTCTTTGGTGTGCAAAAACAGAGCCGAGAAATCTCTGTGAATGCTCATACTTCTCTGCAGCAATTCCATATCCAGAGTATTTTCAGAGATGTATCCTTTATACTTTATATAGGTGTAAAAGTTTGCAATATTATGATTTAAGGAATTTAAAATTGAATGTAATATATTGTCTGTGTTTGGGAGGGGGATGTCCCTCAGTTCAGGGTTTGCACCTTCGTAATTCTTGTTGTTTTCCATTTTTGTGTTCTCTTCCATTTTTCGGTTACGGGTTGTATCACGGGTTGTATCGCGGTTCATTTTTTTCCCTAGCGCATTGGAGGTTATATTTTCACAATTACTCTAAGATGTAAAAAACTCAAAAGATAAAACGCATTTGACGAAATTTACTTTAGTTTCCAGGTACTGGAAAAATCCCTAGTTGCTGCATCAGACCAAGAAGGTTAGCCTCACCCCACAGCTCACAAATCTTACCGTCCTTTATTCGGAAGATCTCTATACCAGTCATAGTTATTGGCTTTCCTGTAGCTGGTAAACCCATAAAGTCACCTTTGTGTATGCCATGAGCTGTGAAACGAGCAGCCACATTATCACCTTCGGAAATCATATCCTCAATTGTGACATTCAGATGCTCGAAAGCTTCCCTGCAAGCGGTGATTATTTCATTTATTCCTTTTATTCCTGGGGATGAAGGAAGGGGTACATGAATAACGAAATCCGGTGACAGTAGCTCATCAGCAATGCTCAGATTTCCTTTGGAGGGGCCTTCATCAAAGAATCTGCGGACTATTTCTTTGTTCTCTTCTGTAGACATGTTTTCCTCATTTGTGTCTTTATGTCCTGTTTTTGATCTTCTTCTACTATCCTTTTTTGAAAATTAATTTTCAATGGTGGGTGCCTTCTACGACCTTTATTCCAGCATCCAGAATTGTCTTTTTTATACTATCCAGGTTGGGGCATTTAGGGTAGGTATCTTCCATGAGCATGCAGGAGCTGAGATGCACAACATCCAGATCATGCTTTTTCAAGGCGTTTACCAGACGGTGCACCCTCCTTCCAGAACAGCCTCCGCATGTGAAAAAGGCGATCAGCTGAGCATCTCTGTCATATACCTCAAAGTGTGACTTTCTTTCGTTGAACGCCTTAAAACAACCCACTCCCGGACAGGCTTCCGAAACAATGTCGCAACGTACGACCGCAATTTTTGTGGGATCTGTTTTTTCTTCCATATATAGGCCACTTTCCTATTTTAGTAACCGTTCGATTTTAATAAACGTTTATCCACTTGCTGTACAGCCTTTACAGCAACTTTGTAGATTCAGTTTGCCTTGGTGCCTTTACGACAAGCACACGGAAGATACCTTCTCCGGGATTCAGGAGGCGGTGAGGGATTTTTGCAGGACTTTCGATTAGCATATCTCTGCTGACTTCCTGTTGTTCATCTCCAATTTCAACAATGCCTTTTCCTTCAAGAATGTAAAAAAAGACGTCTGTAGGAGTGACGTGCTTTTTTAAAGCTTCCCCTGGCTTAAGTTCTATGTGTACTGCCTGGGCATGTTCCGTATCATAGAGTGTGCGGACGCTCACATTGTGAGGGTTCGGCTTTTCCGGTGAAGATTTCATCTCAACAACTTTCATTATTTTCCCCTTTGACCACATTATGAGTTTTAACCCTTTAAACCCCAGATTTTATCTGGGGTAAGGATTTCAGGATTAATAATTTTTTTCTGTCAGGATTAAACATTTTTTCTAGAGAGTATAAGCTATTTAATAGCTGTAGTTTCAAAGCCCGACCTGGGTTTTGAAATTCTCAAGGCCTGTGTCTTCAATGAACTTTCCGAGTCTCTTCTTCGTACCTGAGTTCCTGTAGAAATTGAAGATTCTATCGACTGCTTCGAGGACTTCCTCTTCGGATAATTCCTTTGCAACAACTTCAGCAAGTCTTGGAACTGCGGCTGCAGAGCCTCCGACCATCAAAGTATATCCTTTAGCAGTACCCATTATTCCTATGTCTTTGATAGCAGGCTCAGCGCAGGAATTGGGACAGCCAGATACGCCTATTTTTAGCTTGGAAGGCATGGGCATTCCATGATATTTTTCATCAAGTTTCAGGCCAAGGCCCAGAGAATCCTGTTTTGCCTGCTTACAGAAAGTAGTCCCAGGGCAAATTTTTACACTTCTTACACAGAGCCCTATGGCTGCTCCTGGTTTTATTCCCAGTTCAGTCCATACATTATCAAGGTCTTCCTCTTTCAGGCCAACAATTGCAATCCTCTGGGCAGAGGTCATCTTGAGAGCAGCAGCTCCATACTTCTCTGCAACATCTGCAATTTTTCTGAGGGTTGCGGGGTCCACAACTCCTCCGGGAAGGTGGGGGGCGATTGCATATGTTTCACGGTCTCTCTGAACGATTGCACCTTTTTCCGGTAAGTTATCTTTCATGTGATTTCTTTCTCCTAATCTTTGCATTGGATTTTACTTAGAGTGAAACTATTTTACAGTTTTGACATCTTAAGGTAGAATGCCCTGTGGTAAATCGTTTTTAAGCTTATTTTGTAAGATACAATATTTATTAAATTTAAGGAAGCAGTTTTATAAATTCTACTTTTATAATAGTATCCTTTTGATACCAGTATATTAGAGATACTATTTTATATAGCAGTCAGTTTCTATGTTTATACTATGAAAGACTGCACAGTCTACAAGACAATGAATATTATCGGAAAAAGGTGGACCATTCATATTCTTCTGGAACTGCATAAAGGGGAAAAGAAGGAGAAACGATTTAACGAGTTAAAAAGAAAGCTTGGATATATCACTCCCAAAATCCTTTCCGAAAGGCTGACAGAACTGGAAAATGAGGGTTTGATTGCAAAGAAGGTTGATGACTCTACGACCCCCCCTAAATCCGAATATTATCTTACAGATAGCGGAACGGATTTTGTGAAAATTATACAGGCGATCAAACGCTGGGGACTCAAGTGGAAGTTCCAGAATGAAGAGTGTGAGAAGGCCATTTGCATGTACTGTGATCATTGAATGAACTGCCTGTTACAAAGAAAAAGATCAGGAGAAGAAATAATATTAAGAATGATTTTTATGGATAAATCATATGATAAATTGTTTTTAATGGAGTAAATCGGATTACCAGTTGAATCCGTATCTTTATCTTATTCCATCTTTAGTTCAATGTCTTATTTTTTCTGCTTTGAAAGTTTTGTTATTACTGGCCCTATTATAATCTAAGAAGAATTATGCAGGATAGTGGAACAAAATTGTATGGAAAGCCCGGGAGGCAACAATGACTACCGAAGGACGTATCGATTTTTTCTTCAAGCCTGAGAGCATAGCCCTTATAGGGGCATCGCCGAATCCTGAAAAACTTTCCTGTACAATCCTGGAAAATCTCCTTAAGATGGGTTATTCTGGGAGGGTGTATCCTGTAAATCCGGGTTACAGGGAGATAAAGGGGCTCAAATGTTATTCGACTCCAGGAGAGATCGAGGACCTAATTGATATTGCAGTTTTTGCAGTTCCAGCGGCTTCTGTGATTGAAATCCTTAAAGGTCCTGTAGAAAATATCCGAGGGGCAATAATTGTCAGTTCCGGGTTTCGGGAAACTGGGCCTGAAGGAACGAAAATAGAAACCCGCCTGGAAGAACTTTTAAATAAGAAAGGTATCAGGGCTATGGGTCCCAACTGCCTGGGAATTTATGACACAATCTCAAACGTGGACACCTTTTTTATAGATCGGGATAAGGTGGAAAGGCCTCCCAGAGGGGGGGTTTCGGTGTTAACTCAAAGTGGGTCATTTGCTGCTATGATTATGGACGAGCTGGCAAATGAAGGGGCAGGGGTTGCAAGAGTCGTAAGCTACGGAAACAAAGCGGACGTGGACGAAAGCGACTGCCTCGAATTTCTGGCAGGAGATGAAGCTACAAAGGCAGTTGCTCTCTACATTGAGTCTGTAGGAAAAGGACGCAGATTTCTTGAAGCTGCTTCAAGATGTGTGAAAAAGAAGCCTGTAGTAGCCCTTAAAGTCGGAAAAAGAGAGCCCGGCGCAAGGGCAGCAAGTTCCCATACAGGGGCCGTCAGTGGGATGTATGAAGCCTATGAAGCCGCTTTCCGGAAAGCAGGCGTTATAGAGGTTGCAAGTTATGAAGAACTCAAAGATGCCTGTAAAGTTCTCAACAGGTATTCACCTGTGGGTGGGAAAAACGTTCTTATCATAACTGACGGGGGCGGAATAGGAATTTCCATTGCTGACTCCTGTGAAGAAGCCGGACTCAAAGTTCCCGAGCTTTCCAGAGATGTTGTTAGCAGACTGAAAAATAAACTTCCGGCTTTTGCTTCCTTAAGAAATCCTATCGACCTGACAGGCAGTGTAAGGGATGAGCACTACATTTCTGTCCTGCAGGAGGCTTTTGGGGAAGCTTATGATCTTGCTATAGTGAGCCTTCTCTGGGGCCCACCCCTTCTTAGCACAGGAGTTGCACAGAAAATAAGAGCTTTTGCTGACAGCTGCGGAAAACCGGTACTTATCTGTTCTCCGGGTGGAAAATTTAGCAGGGAAGCTGCTTCATCATTCACAGAGGTTGGAATTCCTGTTTTCTTTACTCCTGATAGCGCAGTAAGGGCTGCGGCAGTGCTATGCAGAGGAAAAATAAATTCGTAAGAATTTACAGGAGAGTTCGGTATCAGATGAATATTCGATAATAAAGTCAGATAATACAGTCAAATAAAGTCTATATTATTTCAGTGAATACGCCTGAATTTTCCCATTATTGGCTTTTGAAATTTCACCACTCAAGCTTATCGTATGGATTATTTTCATTTTAAAATAACAGTTTTTTCTTCTTCCATCAGAATATAACCTTAGAAAAATTGTTTCAAAAAATATATGGTTCCTTTGAGATTTATACTAGCATAAATATTTCCTTATGCGTTTTGGGGAACATTATAGTATTTCTCGTCTCTTGTCTCAGTTTCTGGTTTCTTTCCGCATGCAGAAAGCACCTGGAAAAAAGGGGGATTCGGTATGGAAGAAACATTTAACAGATTAACAAGGTCCTTTAAAAGAGCAGAGTTTTCCTGGGAAGAATATTTTTCAGATAAAAAAAGAGGAGGTCACAGGTATTCAACTGAAGAATTTCTTGTCAAAGAAGCTAAGGAAAAATTATTCCATCTGGATGGAGGCAAAACACTTCTTGATTTTGGGTGTGGTGCAGGAGAACTTTTGATATATTATCTCCCAAATTACGAAACAGTGGTAGGAGCTGACTTTTCGAGTTCTATGCTTGATGAGGCCGAAAAGAAAATCTGGAACAAGGGATACACTAACGTAGATTTAATTCTGGCCGATGATACAACGGTATGGGAAAAATTATCTTTATCTTTTGATCGGATAACTACAGCTGCAGTTATTCAGTACCTGACAACAGAACAAATCGATTCCTTTATACATAACGCCTCAGAATTTCTCAATGAGGGAGGAAAAATTGTCTTTTTCGACATAATTGATCCCAGGCTTTATTCTTTATGGAAACTCGGGTGGTTTTCCCAGAATTTCAGAATCTGGAATATTTTGCCTAAAGCTGGGCTGGGGTGCTTCAAGAAAATTTCAGCTACTCTGAGAAATCGCCCAGGGGATATAATTGGGAATGCTCACAGTCCTTACATGCTTGAAAAAATTGCCAGTAAATGTGGTTTCAATATGGAATATGTAAAATCTACGTACTATGAGTACAGATATCATGCGATATTGTCAAAGTTGCCATAGGTGTCCAGAGTAATGATTAAAGCAGCAGAGAGTGAGTTCAAAGTTTAGTATGTTCTTCGATTTGATACCTTCATATATTCTTCGATCTGATATTATTTATTTCAGTTTGGCTCTGAATTTTCATAAATTGATTCGCTATCAACTTCAAAAATTTATGTTTTGCATATCTAAGGTCCTTATCATCAATTTTATAAAAACAAAACAATAAATTTAATAAGCCACTCTTTGTTTTTCATCTGTTAATTTTTCCAATAGATTCAAAAGATATAAATACAATCCTCTGTATTTAGTTAGAAATCTAACCATATATTCTCACACAAACAGGCAAGTCACTTGATAAAATTATTTTATGCCGGATCTCATATTTTATTTGCAGAGTTTCTTAGCACAGAATACTCGTGAATTTGCAAGTTTTCAGGGCTTTGCGCCTATATCCTATAATCAATGATTTAAATATAATTTATTTTATTAATATGCTGGAATATTTCAAATTATATCTCAAAGCAGGCACTTCAGAAAACTTAAAGATCTACCTCAGGGGGTGAGGATGCTTTTATGCAAAAGTGATTCACCTTAATTTTCAAGAGGCGGATTATGATTTTTGAGAATAGGAGATCCGGTACTACAAATAGAAACTGAAAAATTAGAAAAGCTTGTTTTGAAAACGAGTCATTAAGGAAGACCAATAGATGAAAAATAGTCAAGATAAGGAGATAACTTCTGCCGGCAATGCAGGAAAAACAGAAACAACTGGGGTAAAAACACTATTGGGAGATCCCAAAAAAGCTATAGTGCAACTTTCAATCCCAATGGTTATTGCAATGTCAGTTCAGACAATCTACAGCCTTGTGGATACATACTGGGTCTCGGGGCTTGGAGCGGATGCCCTTGCAGCAATGGGTTTTGTGTTTCCGTTTTTCTTTATCAGCATGGCTTTATCCAATGGGCTGGGCATAGGAGGGGGAGCTGCAATCTCCCGAATGATAGGTGCCAGGAATAAAGCAGGTGCAGATAACGTAGCAGTACATACTATGATTATAATGACTCTGCTATCTATTCTATTTACAATTCCTTTTTATGTCTTTGCGCCTCAAATTTTTACTCTTGTAGGAGCCGGAAAAACTGCAGGTCTTGCAGTCGCGTATGCCAGGGCTATTTTCCTTGGCAGCATTGTAGTATTTTTTTCCAACGTGGCAAATTCAATTCTACGAAGCGAGGGAGATTCAAAAAGAGCTATGCAAGCTATGATCATAGGCGGAGTTCTGAATATTTTCCTTGACCCCATATTTATCTACTCTCTGAATATGGGAATAGCAGGTGCAGCCTGGGCAACTGTACTTTCTATAGCAATATCTTCTCTTCTGATGGCTAACTGGCTGTTCTTTAAAAAGAACACTTATGTTTCATTCAATTTCAAAGATTTCCATTTTGAAAGAAATATTGTAAAGGAAATTGTAAATGTTGCATTCCCAGCTTCGGCTCAGCAGCTTTCCATGTCCCTGTCAATGATATTCTTGAACTCCATTATCGTACTTGTAAGTAACACTGATGGAGTTGCGGTCTATGCTACAGGATGGAGAGTAGCGACAATTGCAATGGCTCCTCTGATGGGTATCGCAACTGCAGTAATTTCTGTAACCGGAGCTGCTATAGGGGCTCGTGATTATATAAAAGCAAAAGAGGCTCTTTCTTATTCAACTAAACTTGGGTTTCTTCTGGAGTGTGGAATCGGAGCTTTGATGTTTATCTTTGCTACTCAAATAGCTTCAGTATTTACACAATCCCAAGGAAGCGCCCACATTACAGCTGATCTTGCTCATTTCCTGAGATTAATGTGCCTTTTTTACCCTACTGCTGCACTTGGTTTTTTCTCCTCTTCCTTTTTCCAGGGAGCGGGCAAAGGCATGAATGCTCTGATTGCAACTCTCCTGAGAACCATTGTCTTTACTCCAATCTTCGCAGCACTCTTAGCTTTCACCTTTAATATGGGACAGGAAGGAGCCTGGTGGGGAATGGTTATTGGCAATGGAATAGGCTCTCTGTTGATGTATATCTGGGCAGGGTATTTCCTCAGGGCACTTTTAAAGACAAAGCATGTTTCAAGGGTCGAGGGAGCTTCGGCCTGAAACAGGCTAGGGTTCTTTTTCCAATTCATTTTTAGGCTGCAGGCTATTTTTCAAATTTAATTATTTTTTATCCAGTTGTTTATGAGTGTCCATAATTCGGGAGAATTATAGTCCATCAATATGCTGGCGTGACCCTGGGAATTCCAGTTGATGGAAGTAACATTATTATTTGTCTTTCCTACCTCATTTTCGTACCACCAGGAGCCGTAATCGCCAAAGCCTCCTCCAAGCCCTACATAAAGAACTGGAGAGTCTATTCTGGAAGAATTGATCTCATAACCTTCTACATTGCCCATCAGACCGGCCATGTACTGGTCCATATACTTCGGAGTATAAGGGATAGCTCCCCCATTCAATGTCACATCAAGTAAATGATCTTCATCAATATAATAAAGACCATTCAGGTCCCCGCTCCAGTAGTGGTAGTCTGGAGTATAGGGATACTGGCTGAATAAATATGTCTGACTGGCAAGCATTCTGAAGAGCTGTATATTTGTAAGTGGCTGGACAGAAGAAGCACTGTCAGGATCGTTGAAAGCCAGACCGGCTACTCCCATCATGTCTCTCATATTAATATCATAATATACTCCGCTTTTGATGTCTGCAGAAATGACATTAAATTCCTGTGCTTGCCCCTGAATAAGCTCCAGCTGTTCAGGGTCATATTTTATGATAATATCAACTGGTACCACCTTATCAACAGACCCTGAGGCTAAATCATCATATTCACTTGCCTCATAAGCCGTAAGAAGTAGTGCTCCGTGACTGTGCCCAATTGCCGTAACTTCAATATTCTTCGCAGGCTTACTACTTAAGAAAGCTGTGTGGATTCTTGACGCTACTATGCTTTTGTATGTATCTTTCAAATGTTGGTTTACAGTCCAATCCTTCATAAAATTGAAATTAGTTTCATTTAGTGGGACATTTGTCTCTCTTCTATCAACGATATATACACTGTATCCCTGTTGAGCATAGTATATTGCCATCTCAGAGTAGAATTTTTCAGTCAGAGCCTGGCCGGGTAAAATTACCAGATTTTTACTTATGTCTGTATGCCAGGGTCTTTTCTCCTGCACATAGTTGGTAAGGGTCATATTGTCATATTTTCCAGATCCAACCTTCACCTTTATTTTGTATTCCACAACGTCCCCAGAAACAGGACCTATTCTGCTACTCCCTATTAAAGACGAATACGATTTCGAAACACTAAATGGGGAAGGCTGATATGAAATTCCCAAATTACCTGAACGGTCACCAGTATTACCCATACGCATGTCTGGCAACGCGGCTGAACCAGAGTAAGAAACTGCTGACAGAACCAGGAAACCAGTTATTAGAATTATCCCAATTTTCATATTCTCACCTTTAAAAAACTCTTAACTTAAATTGCACCTGAAAACTCAATTCTTTAGTAATTTTTGCCATACTTTTTACATAGAATAGAGGTTAGTAGAAAGCAAAAATTAGCTAGTAGGGCCAAAAATCACAGTCTAGAGAAGACTCGCTTAAAATTCCTTAAAAATTTTTTATCCACCGGGATTCTTAGAAAGACCAGATAAAGTTTTTCCAGTTTTTCAGTTAGTACTTCTCTGCCTTAAAAACATTACTTCTAAATTAATACATAACTTTAAACTGATAAGAGTTGCGATTTGAACTTTTGGTTTTATTTTGTTTGGATGTTAGGATTTTTGATGAGAACGAATCCAAGTGCTCATCAATAAAAACGTAATCAATAGATATAATGCATACAATGAGAGTTAGATTCTCTTTTTATTGGGATATACATATATAATTCTTTTCAAAATGCCGATAAATTTAATTAAATATGTAAAAAATATTTAATATATGATAAATTATATAGTTATTCCCTCTACTAATCAATATTAATAACTATGTAAGAGAGTTTATTTAGAGGCTACTATATAAAATCTGGTTGACTCTATTTTTTTGTGTCTACTATAGATTGTAATGAATCCGATTTTTTAGTTGACTGATTTTGAAAACATTTTCGTTTTAAATTATATCTTTAAAAGTTTTTAATATAGTACATTTCATCGTGTTTGAAAATAAATTATAATAAAAAGGTCAATACCGGATAAAATGTGCTATATAACGTGAACTGTTTCTGGAAAAGTAAATCTTAGATTTTTGATGTTATATTTCAAAATATTATTGTACAGGTAATGCGATATCCCTGGGAGGAGGTACTTGAATTGAAAAAATATTTAGCAATATTTCTGATGTCAACTCTTGTTTTTGGGGCTCTTTTCTCAATTGCTGTTGCAGGAGCAGAAGAAAATACAGCAGCAAATAATACAGTATCACAGGTCTCGAAAACCAATGAATCTATAAATAAATCTTGTCCCGCTAATACAACCGAAACTGAAGAAAAAGTTTCTGCATCCGAGCAGAAATTCAGAGTGGGTCCAACTGTAGTTCTTAGACCGGTTAATGATGTTATATCTGAAAATGAAGACGGCCTTGTCGAGCTTTATATTGATAACCCATCCCTCAATGATGTGACTCTTAACGTAGATGCAAGAATCAGTGTCCCATCGGGAATCCACGTGTATGGAGAAGGCTTCGGGCAGGCAGGTGCTGCAGGCACCGTTTACGGCACATTTTCCGTTCCGCCTGGAACTGCAAGGACAATCTACCTCGACATCAAGGGAGACAAAGTAGGAACCTTTACCGTTCATTTCAGCGGCATGTACTGGCCTGGAGATGATAAGGACAGCTACAACCCAATCTCACTTACTCATCCCTTTGAGGTCAAAGAACCTTCTGCAAACCCTGAAGAAGCCCCCAGCTCAGACAAAGTTGCAGGCGCCGACTCAGACAAAGCTACAGGCGTCCAGGCCCAGGGAGAAGGCTCATTTAGTGCTCCGGGATTCGGGGGATTGATTGCAGTCATTGGATTGTTAGGAATTTATATTGCCAGAAGAAAATAAATTCGATCAAAAAGGAGTTAAAATGGATTTTTGAGGGAAATTTCCCTCAGATTTTTCCATTTTTGATCTGATGGTTGCAGAGCTGCTTTTTATCTAAAAATCTTTTCTTATACAGTTAAAACCGGGAGCCTGTTGATGAGAGCAGCTCAAAAGGGTGGTAGAATGTCTGAGAGGGCAATTTTAAAAATTTTACTAGTTTATCTCTTAGTTGGTTGTTTCTTAGCAGGCAACATTCTTTGTATATACGCTTCAGCTGAGGATTCAGAATATTCAGGTTCTAACGAGAATGGAACCGATTCTTCAGGATATAAAGAGTCAGAAAATCCGGATAATATAAATCCAGATTCCCCCGAGGATTCAGAGGCAGAAATTTCGGAATCCTCAGAAACAGACTCTTCAGAAAACGTATATACTGATGATTTTGACGGCACTTCGACAGAGGTCCCAGAGGATACAGAAGAATATTCAGATTATACTGAAGCAGATGATGCTGAAACAGATGAGACTGAAGCAGATAAGACTGAGAACATGGGAGCTGAAAGTCCAGAGTATACGGAGACCGAAGTTTCGGAGGATTCGGAGATACCGGAATATCCACAAACAGAGCTTGAACAAAGTGAAGTTTCCGAATATATAGAATCTGAAGTCTCGGAGTATAATGATACGCAGGTTCCAGAATACGAAGAAACAGAGACCTCAGAGAATGTGGAAACAGCTTCTGAACACACGCATGTAACACATTCTCATTATACAAAAACGGTAAATAACAATATAAAATACTCAGAGTATACACAAATAGAGAATAACCGGTACATAGAAACGGAATCTTCTGAAACAGGTCCATTAATTGAATCACAATCCAAACAAGCGCCGCCTTCTGCAAGTGTAAGTTTGCACGGAGAAAAAACTGAGGTAGTTTCAGGAGAAGATATTCTACTTAAGCTTTCAGCAGTGAATCTTATCACAAAGCCTACTATGCATGTTCAGGTAATTATTATTCCTCCTTCTGGAATGATGGTTTCTTCCTCGGCATTTGTCCAGTCAGGAGCAGGCCAGTATACTACAACATATGATCTTGAACCCGGACAGGGCAGGGATATAGAAGTTAGAATTGAATCCAGTCAGGTTGGGGATTTTAATGTGGAAGGCAGAGTAGTCTACTATTTCGGTGATGATATCAAAAATGCGGAAGATTACACACTTAAGCTTCCTATAAAAGTAGAAGCTAAATCATACACTGCAGATATTGTATCTGAAAAACTTCCCGGGTTCGGTGTGCTAAGTGTGGTTTCTGTACTAATGGGAACTTTTATGCTAAAGAGAAAAATAGTCTGAAGATAGCATTTTTTGTTAAGTTTAGATGGATTCGTTGCGCCCTAAAAGGGCGTCTCACCTTCGTAATCTGAAAAACTATTCTTAAAAAGCTTTTTTCTATTCTTTTTTAATTTACATAATGGATAAATTCCGTCAATTTATGCACAGGAGAAGCAACCAGTTTGATATTTTTGTGCTTGAAAAGTTTACCAATTTAATATTATTTGGGAGTGACGAAGGCGACTACGTAAATATTTCTTAGCATAGGAAATCATACGTTTCATTCTCAAGAATTGTATTCTGTATGTAGAATTTTTAAGATATATGTAGAATTAAGCCGAAAGTAAAATAAACTAAAATGCTCAATACCAGTTGGAATAATCGGTCTAAAGCAAATAGTTCTGGCAAAAACCAGTGTTTATATCCTAAATATTTTTTAAAAAAACCACTAAAGGTAATTTAGTACCCCTAAAAGGAGGTATCGAAATTGAATAAATATTTACCCATATTAATGGTGTCAATATTTGTTTTTGGGACTGTTTTCTCAGGTACTGTAGGAGCAGAAGAAAACCCATTAGCAAAGGATGCGGCATCAAAAATAAAGGCTAATGAATCAGCCAATAAGTCTGTTAATCAGTCTGTTAATCAAACAGTAAACAAATCAGTTAATCAGTCTGTGAGCACATCCGCCAATCAGTCTGTCAACAAACCAGCATCAAATAGTAACTCTAACACCACTGCTGTGCCTGAATCCTCAGGAAAAGTTTCTGCATCCGAGCAGAAATTCAGAGTGGGTCCAACTGTAGTTCTTAGA
>CAZLNG010000007.1:0-64214 GCA_964560735.1 uncultured Methanosarcinales archaeon
TTTGAGGGTGTTGTGAATGCAGTGGAAAAAATCCTGGACGAAAAGTAAATAGAATTAGGACTTACGCGGTTGAACTGAAAAACCAACGGCGTTAAACTTTCAACTGTCTAAACCATAGCTTTTATAGCAATGTCTATTGATCTTGATTTTGAACCTCAAGTGCGTAAGTCCTATAGAATAATAAATATAATTTGTATTTTTAATTTTACTTATTTTTAACAAATTAATTTGTTAAAAACATAAATTATTTTTCTTTCTTTTTATATCAATTTTATTTTAGTCTGTTCTATTTCCATCACTCAAAACTTTTTTAAACTATTGGGTCTTATTTAATATGTTGTCTTATGTTTTATAGCATCTCTTAATCCGGGTGGACTAATTTTACCACCCCTATAGTTAATTATTTATGGTTTACCATAATCCTACGTTAAAATTAAAATTTCATAATCAGTATACGTAGAATCATTTTCAGTAGCAGTAAATTATTTATACAGAGTATACAAAAAATTAACGTTGAGAACATGAAGAAACTAGTTATACTATTGATCCTCCTTGCAGCTGTTCTTTTTACAGCTGGATGTACTGAAGGCAACAATCCCGAGGAGAAAGTCACAAACAATCAGGAAGTAAAGAAGGAAGGTACCGTTGTAGACGTAACCACGCTGGAGCAAATAAACACATCACTCCAACAGGGCCCCGTCTTAGTGAAAATAGGAGCTGAATGGTGTGGGCCATGCCAGGCAATGAAACCAATCCTTAAGGACCTGGCAGATGAATACGATGGTAAAGTCACTATTACGTCCATAGATATCGATCAGAGTCCTGACCTTTCAGCCTATTTCGGAATCGGATATGTCCCTGACACCTCTCTGGTCGTGGGTATCGAAAACGGAGATTATGTGTACATGAAGGAGGATGGAAACGTCAGCAAGGATAGATTACAGGCGAGAATTCTTGGACAAATGGATAAAGAGGTATATGAGAACCTTAT
Organism: uncultured Methanosarcinales archaeon; assembly: GCA_964560735.1. Classification (GTDB taxonomy): domain Archaea; phylum Halobacteriota; class Methanosarcinia; order Methanosarcinales; family Methanosarcinaceae; genus Methanosarcina. The sequence goes on from CAZLNG010000007.1 coordinate 992, forward strand.
TAACGTTGCCCTTCTTCAAGAAGGAAAAGTAACATCTTAATTAAAAAGCCTGTAACTTATAAACTATAACTCAACTTCTAAATCCATATGAACTGGAAGTTAAAAAACCATGCCTTTTGAAGCTATTTCCCCTGTGGCTGCATTTGGAGCAGGAATTCTAAGTGTCCTGTCTCCCTGCATCCTTCCCCTTCTGCCTGCAGTTCTTGCAACATCCGCAGGAAAAAATAAATTGAGACCTCTTGCGATAGTGCTTGGAGTTTCAATATCATTTACCATAATGGGAGTGGTAACCTCTGCTTTTGGGGCAGTTTTCCATACATATATGGAGCAGCTGAAGATCCTGGCAGAAATTTTGATTCTCATAATGGGTTTTGCATTGCTTTTTGAAATAAGTCTTTTCAATTCATTTTCAAAGTTTCCCCTTCTCGGAGGAATGCAAGGTGAAGGAGCTGTTTCAGGCTTATTGCTTGGACTTTCCCTTGGAGTGCTCTGGATTCCTTGTGTGGGACCAATTCTCGCTTCGATCCTGACTATGGTAGCTCTGGAAGGCAATGCTGCCACCGGCGCATTTACTCTCTCAATTTATTCCATGGGGTTTGCAATGCCAATGTTAGTTCTGGCGTACTCAGCTCACTTCTCATCCTCAAAAATCCGAACGGTATCAAAGTACGATTCAGTTCTTAAAAAAGGAGCAGGAATAATACTAGTCTTTGTCGGGTTCTGGATGGTCTACCAAAACCACCTCCGAGCACTAATTTAAGAATTTATTTAACGCGATTTAATTATTTGAAATCACACAGATCGATTTGTTCGGTCTGTGCGAGGATTTCTGAATATAAAATCTTTTTTAGGTCTCTTTATATAATCCATGGAATAAACACATTTGTATGTTTTTGATATCCAATATACTCTCTACTGAGCTGTTTTTTGATATCTTCTTCCTTTTTTGCCAGCTTATAATACAGAACAACCAGATTAAGAAATTTGTTTAAAATTTTTATTATGTTTCCTATGGAAAAAATAAGGATTTAAGTAAAATAGCCCTAATTAATATTGCATATTATTCTTTCTACCTGGTAGTTAAAAAGTATCTTTTTATAATTATATTTCAATAAAATGTGATATAGTAAGGCGTAATAATACTCAGACTTTGGTCGATTAATAACATCCCATGCATTTTAGGAGGAGTGTTGTGAGTTTTATATCTGATTTATTTGGTAAAGATAAAGGCCAGGAATTTTTAGATGCTTGCAAAAATGGGCAGACGGAAAATGTAGAGAAGTTTATAAAGACCAGTAAAGTTGAGATTAATTTTCAAAATTCATTTGGAAAGACAGCTTTAATCTGTGCAGCTGATCTGGGATATAGAGACATTGTTGAAATGCTTATAGAAAGAGGCGCAAATCCCGATCTCCAGGACGAAAGCGGGGATACTGCTCTAATTTCTACTATAAAGACAGGACGTGGGGATATTGTTGAATCGCTCATTAAAGGCGGAGCCAATGTCAACATTCAAGGCTGGGATCAGAACACAGCTTTAAAAGTCGCGGTGAAAATAGGGGACAAGGAAATTGTCAGTTTGCTTATTGAAGCAGGTGCCAATCCTGATCTCCAGGACAAAAATGGGGAAACTGCTCTGATTAGTGCCTCAAGCAGGGGCCACATACAGATTGTGAAGTTGCTCACAGAAAACAGTGCTGAGATCAATATGCAGGACAAATTCGGAAATACAGCCCTAACCGCTGCAGCCAAAATGGGACACAGACGTATTGTTGAGTTACTTCTTAAAAGTGGAGCTGATCCTGATATTCAGAACAAATATGGCAGTACTGCTCTAATTTATGCGGCGGAAAAAGGGCATAAAGAGATTATTGAGATACTTATACAAAGAGGTACTAATCTCAATCTTCAAGAAGAACATGGACTTACTGCTCTGATATCTTCGGTACAGACTGGTTATAAAGAAATTGTCGAGTTGCTCCTTAAAAATGGAGCAGATCTTAATATCCAGGAGGATAATGGCAAAACTGCTCTGGATATTGCGACAGAAATTGGACTGGATGACATTGTTGAATTACTTTCCGAAAATGGGACCAGATCTGGATGATCCGGATAAACGAATTAACAGGAAAATAAGATAGAGAATATAATCGAAACCAGAAGCAAAAAGAGAAATTAGGAAAAGTGTTACTCTTCACTTTCCCTTGCGACTGCTACAAGCTCATTTACGCATGCAACAGCCATTGGGGTCCCACCCCTTGTACCGACACAGCTAATGGATGGAACAGGGATCTTCAGATTCCTGACCATTTCTCTGGACTCGGCTGCGTTTACGAAACCTACTGGAAGTCCAATGATAAGAGCTGGACGTACTCCCTTTTCAATCAGCTTACAGACCATAATAAGGGCAGAAGGAGCATTTCCAATTGCAATAATGCTTCCATCGAGTCGGTCTTTAGCAGCAAGGAAACCCGCCGACGTACGGGTAATTCCGTATTTATTGGCGATTTCAGCATCAGGGTCTTCATCGAGTACGCAGATGACTTCTGACCTGTGTCCTGCCTTTGTAATCCCGGCTTTTACCATGTTGATATCGACGAAAATGGGAGCACCTTTTTTGATCGCTTCCAGGCCTGCAGGAATAGGGTCGTGCATAAAACGCATGATATCTGCTACTGAGAGGTCTCCGGTAGCAATGACGCAGCGCTGGCGGAATCGGTCTTCAGGTGTCTTGTTTCCGATAAGTTCCTGAATCATTGTCCGGCTTTTCATGTAGATAGCTTTGGCTTCTTCAGTCCTTGCCCCTGAGTCCTTGCAGATCTTTACAAGCTCTGGATCAACATCAACTGTAAGTTCGGTAAATTCCTCAAGGTTATCGAGGTTTCCGGCTTTCTCACTGGTACTTTTTTTAGTAGTCATACTTCTTATGATACCCCCTGGGAGTGATTATGAAATCTTTCTTTTGAGAATTCCAGATCCTGGAATCTCCATTTCCAACGAGAATTGTTGTACTCATATCCACCCAATCTTCATATTCCATGACCTTTCCCAGGGTTGTCACGACCTTATCCTCGCCTTCACCCCTCAGAGCATTCTTAACAAGCCCTACAGGCACAGAATCTGCCTTGTACTGGCGGATAATTTCTATTGCTCTTGAAAAGTTGGACTGTCTCTTGCGGCTCTTTGGGTTGTATAGAGCCATTACGAAGTCGGCTTCTGCAGCAAGATTGAGCCTTTTTTCAATTACATCCCAGGGAGTCAGAAGGTCACTCAGACTAATTACTGCAAAGTCCGTGACAACAGGCGCTCCGAGCATACTTGCGCCGGCCAGAATTGCCGTAACCCCGGGAAGAATTTCGATATCAACTTCAAGGCCTTCGTGTTCAGCAACCTCAAGCACTATGCCTGCCATGCCATAAACATTGGTATCGCCGCCACTGACCATGACTACATTTGCAACTTTTGCAAGCTCCACAGCCTTTCTGGCCCTATCAACCTCTTTTCCCATATAGCTGCGTATTACTTCCTGAGTTCCGAGGAGACTTTCTATCTGGTCCAGGTAGGTACTGTTTCCGAGCACATAATCAGCGTTAAGGATTACATCTCTGGCCTTGACAGTCATCTGTTCTACAGATCCCGGCCCAATACCTACGATGTAGAGTTTTCGTCCGGTTTCCTTACTTTGCGATTGCGATTGTGACTCTGCCATATATTTTCTTCCTGCAAATCAGTTGTTTTTCTTTCGAGAGGGCAAGAGCTGCAGGTTCTGCAACTCCTTTCAGTCCAAATCGAGAAGCCTGGGACGATGAAGGGGGATTATAACTGTTGAGCATCTCATCCGGCAAAAACTCAACCGGAATTCCAAGCCTCGCTCCCGCTTCCAAAAGTCCCTGTTCATTCTCTTTAAGTTTCGCAGAGGCAAAAGCCGTGACCTCGTCCAGGCTCAGGCCACACTCTTCGAGTGCCTTTTGCACGGCTTCAATTACTTCCTCTTTTGTAATTCCCCTGCGAGTTCCTATTCCGATGATCATCCTTTATCGTCTGTCCAATGATTTTGAACTCAGTTGCCGACAATTTAATTGGCAATTATTAGCAGCTATTACCTGTGCTGCTGTCCTTTACTTTTTCTGTATCCTGTCGATTTCTTACCAGCACGGATACATCATCTTCCACAACAACAATCCTTGGTCCCTTAACCTCAAGAATTTCTACATCATGGTCAAGAAGTGCGCAATTCACAGCTACAGTGGATTCTTTATTGAAAATCTTGCAACCTAACCTATCTGCAATGCCTTCTACTGAAGGCTTACCGTGGACTTCCGTAGCTGTCGTAAGCACAGGAATTGCTCCAAGTTCCGAGATCTTTCGAGCAACCTCGTTTGCCCCATGATGTCCTCCGAGGAGAGGAATCGCAAAGTTAAGGTTTGAGTCCACCACAATTACAGCCGGGTCAGACCACTTGTTCTCGAGAAGAGGAGCGATGTCTCTTACTACAATTCCTGTGGCAAAGACTGCAACTATTGCCCCGTAATTTTTGAAAACTTTTTCAAATATTCCTTTTTCATAGAGAAGCAGGTCAGCTTCCAGATGCTCAGCTATCTTTGCTGCAACTTCCCTGTTCCTTTCAAAGGTAATTACAATGGTTCCTGGGCTACTCCGTATAGGTAGGACCTCCTGTAGTTTTTAGGGTCAACAACCCCACCGATGATTATCATTGCCGAACGCTTAATTCCTGCATCCTTTACCTTCTCTGCGATATCTTCCACTGTTCCGGTAATTACTTCCTCATCTTCCCAGGACGCATGGAAGACAACTGCTACAGGGGTGTCCTTGGGACAGCGGACTTTTTCCATAATCTCTTTAATCTTCTGAGTACCCAGAAAAATTGCCATCGTTGTATTATAGGCAGAAAGCTCAGGAATAAGGTCTTTTTCCAGAGTTTTCCCCGCAGGACGGGTGATTATGAGAGTATCGGAAACACCGTTAAGAGTCAGCTGAGTACCAAGGGCAGCTGCGCTTGCAAAAACCGATGAAACTCCTGCAACTCTTTCAACTTCGATATCATACTTTCTAAGCTCTTCCATTTGCTCTATGACTGATCCGTAAAGAGATGGGTCTCCGCTGTGAAGGCGAACAACAAATTTTCCCGCGTCTACAGCATCTGCAGTTAATTTAGTTGTCTCTTCCAGAGTCAAACCATAACTGTCAACTGTTTCTCCCTTTGTGTAATTAAGTACCTCGGGATTTACTAAAGAGCCTGCATAGATTACAAGGTCAGCTTTTTCAAGCATTTCACGTCCGAGTACGGTAATGAGTTTTGGGTTCCCGGGACCTGCCCCTACAAAATATACTTTTCTTTCCATCTGACCATTCCCTTTGCTTTCCTTTTTATTTTTTTCCGTAGATGATGCTAAAATAGTTCCCTTTTTCCGGAATCTCTTCCTTCTTGCTGATTATGAGCTCGTTGTCCGAAAAGAGTCTTTCTGCAAAGATAAATTCGTTATACCCTTCAGCTTCGAGCTGCTTAACTATCTCTCTTGGATGTGTGGCCTTCAGGTGAATTTTGTACCCGATTTCTGAGCCGTCACTGACCTCAAAAGAGCTCTCAACTGCAACATCAGTCCTAGCAGCAAAGGAGGTGATTGAACTTATTCCCGGCACGGTTGCAAGCTCAACATCAGGATAGTGCTTGCGCATGACCTTTTTAAGGTGGGAAAAGGTGGAGAAAAAGTTTGGGTCACCTATCAGCCCGAAGGCTACGGTTCCCTTTCTTGCCTCTTCTGCAACCCGATCAGCATTCTCTTTCCAGAGGGCATTGAGAACTTCGATATCTCTTATCATGGGGAATTCGAGAATCTCGGCATCTGCGTAGGGAGCCACAAGATCTTTTGCCATGCGGCCAGGCACATATACCTTATCGCTATTTTTCAACACATTTACTGCTTTCAGGGTTAGAAGTTCAGGGTCTCCGGGACCAAGTCCTACTCCTATTAACATGTTATCGCTCCATAGTTTTACAAGAATGAACGTAAATCATAAGTTTAAATAAGAAATGAGGTTCAATTTTGTGTCTTTCCGACAACAATGTACACCGGATTTTCGGGTTTGAACATAGTTTCTCCAGCAATCGGGGCGCTTCTCGAAACAGAAACATGGACTACTTCATCAAAAATTCCGAGTTTCTTCATCACCTCAATTGTTCTGACCACTGTCTCGATTCGGACTGCGTTTACCACGATACTCCGGGCTTTTTTCTCCATAAGCATCTCAAGCACGGAACCAATGTTTTTCGTCCCGCCGACAAAAGCACAGTCAATCGAATCAATAACATTTCCAGAACTCAGGATCTCTGAAGCTTCACCAGCCAAAAGCCTTGCATTTGCAATATTGAAGTTTTTAAAATTAGTTTCGGTGGCTTTAAGGGCTTCTTTGCGGGAATCTATCGCATATATGATCAGATTGCGAGCAATTTTAGCTGCCTCAATAGATACTGATCCCGTACCACAGCCTACATCTGCGAACCTATCTCCATCTCGAAGCCCGAGTTTTGAAAGGGACACAGCAATGATTTCAGGTTTTGTCGGACCACCGCTAACGCTTACTATTTCGGACATTTTCTACCTCTGGATAACAGTAAAGCAACTACATGAAATATACAAATATACCTCGATACAATTCCAATTTTATTAAATTGGATCATCGCAAGTAGAGCCGGAAGAAACTTCTATCTCAAACATCTGTTTTCTGAAGTATACACGAAGGCTGCTGTAAATTAGATTTTTCAGATTTAACCCGATTATAAATATAATTTGTTATAGATATACCTTATTATCAGTAAGAAGGGCATTATAGGAAAGTAAACTTTCATGCAACTGTGGAAAAAAGGAGTAGTATCCACAAGAAAGATTTTTACTAACCATGAGATTGATATTTATCAGACAATCACACAGGGAAAATCATTGAATTCTTTAACAGGAGTATAAGAATAATCTCAATCTGTCAGTTGCAATAAGCTAAAATGTGTAATATATTTATAAAAATAATACATTGTGGATTTTAAAAGAAAGAGATTTTAACTATAACAGCATACCATAACTTATCATTGCTTATAAGTAAAATGCCATTCTAAATAAAAATAGTATTTATACCTCCAATATAGTGTTTTTTACAGGAACTTGAATTTTTCTCGTAAATACAACTGATTTTCTATCCACTACATATCAAAATATCTTTTTCAAAGAAACCCCCGCAGTAAAAGCCCGCTCTCTCAATGCGGGGCCTTGCCGTCTGAAAGGAAGGAGGAAAATATATGAAGATTTATGAATCATATGAAGATCTGCCCAAACTAAAGCTGCCTTATGGAAATGATGTGTACATAAGTGACAGCACTATCCGTGACGGTTCTCAGATGCCGGGGATAGTCTTGAGCAGAGAACACAAGCTTCAAATCTATGAATACCTGCACGAGATCGGAATTGAAAAACTCGAGGCCTTTGTATTCAATAAGAGAGATCGAGATGCTGTAGATCTCATGTTTGATATAGGGTACGAGTTTCCAGAGATTACTGGCTGGGCACGAGCTTCCAGGGCTGATATCGATAAAATTTTGGAAGTAGACGGGATTAAAGAAACCGGAATTCTGATGTCTGTTTCTGATACTCATATTTTCTCCAAAATGAGACTTTCAGGCAGGGGAGAAGCCGAGGAAAAATATCTAGATGCCCTGCAGTATGCAGTGGATCATGGGCTTCGAACACGGGCACATCTGGAAGATATGACAAGGGCAGATAATTACGGCTTTGTTTTCCCTCTTGTTGAAAAGATTATGGAAATTGATCCTGAATGCATCATAAGAGTCTGTGATACAGTAGGATACGGAATGCCTTTCATGAATATTGAAGAGCCCTATGGAATTCCAAAAATAGTCCAGCACCTCAAAAAGGAGGTAGGGGTTAAAAATATAGAAACTCATATCCACGATGATTACGGGTTTGGGTCAGCAAGTTCAATTGCAGGGTTCTGGCATGGAGCTAACTGGACAAGTGTAACTTTTCTGGGCATCGGGGAACGCGCAGGAAATAGTGAAATGGAAAAAATTCTGCTCTTCTTAGTAGATAGAGTAGAAGGCTTTGATAGATACAACCTTGAGCCTGTTACCCGTTTTGCAAGATTTATGGAAAAAGAACTTGGACTTCGAGTTCCCAGGAACAAGGCTGTAGTAGGGAAAAATATATTTGCCCATGAATCCGGCATTCATGCAGCAGGAGTCCTTAAGAATCCTTTCAATTATGAGCCATATCCTCCAGAGATTGTAGGAGGTAAGAGGCTCCTGCTTATAGGGGATTCCTCAGGTCTGGAAGTTATTCGCTATAAAGTTCAGGAGACTTTAAATGACCTTCTTGATATTGAAACCATCGTTGAAAAGGACGATAGAAGGCTCCTGAAAATTCAGAAAGAAATCCAGAAACTTTACGATCAGGAAGAAAGGGTTTCATGCATTTCAGACGAAGAACTCCTTGCTTATGTAGAAAAGTACTTCCTGTATCAGCCTATTTGCGATCCGACACATGCAGGTAGGGGAAAATTGAAAAATAAAGGAAAAATAGCTGAATCTCAAGACGAAAAAATAGAAAAAATAGAAGAAATATAAAAAATGAAGGAATAAGGAAATTTTCCTTCAGTCCTTTTCATTTTCTTATTTAAGTTTTTATTTGAGAATTTCTGCTGTGTATTTTGCTATCTCGTCAGTCATCTGACTGAGTTTTGCACTGCCGCCGAGATCATAAGTTACATACTTACCTTCGGAAATCACGCGCTCTGTTGCTTTGAAGATAGCTTCGGACTTCTCTTTTTCTCCCAGGTAATCAAGCATCCAGGCTCCTGCAAGTATGGTTGCCACAGGATTTACTTTATCCTGGCCTGCATATTTGGGAGCTGAGCCGTGAGCAGGTTCAAACATTGCGAAAGAATCCCCAATATTGGCAGAGTAGATAAGTCCTATGCTGCCTACAAGAGCTGAGCACTCCTCACTTATTACGTCCATAAAGAGATTTGTGGAAAGAAGAACTTTTTTGTTGAATATCTGGGGGTTCTTGATCAATTGCTGAGCAATGTTGTCGATGTGATAGGGCCAGATCTCTATGTCCGGATAATCCTGCCCGACCTTTTCTACCTCTTCGAGGAAGGAGCCACAGGTCAGCTTCAGGATGTTGCTCTTGTGAATTGGCACAACAGTGTCATAACCTCTTCTCTTTGCTTCCTCGAAGGCATACCTGGCAATCTTGCTTGATGCACTGCGGGTAATCTTCCGAATTGCAATGGAAACATCATCTGTAAGCTGAATTTCTTCTCCAATATAAAGCCCTTCAGTACCTTCACGCACACAGACCATTTCTACATCTCCAAGAGGAGCATTTGAGTTAGGGAAAGTCTTTATTGGCCTGACATTTGCATAAAGGTCGTATTTTCTCCTTATGGATACAGCCACACTTCTTGGGGACCCGATTCCTCCGGGAGTAGTTGTAGGGCCTTTAAAACAGGCATCTGAGCTGTCAAGAATCTTCCAGGTTTCGTCCGGAATAAGGGAGTTTCCTCCATGTTGCTCCCACCAGCCGGCTCCTGCTTCACACATAACGAATTCGATGTCCGTACCAGCGGATTCTGCAACTTTAAGCATTGCATCTACAAGTTCGGGGCCTACCCCATCACCTTTGATTACTGCTGCGGTTTTAGTCATATTATCACCAGATCTATAAGGTTCGCATTTAAAGAACCGTAGCGACTGAAAAGCTAAAAAAGCGGGACTTTTCGAAAATTTGGTAAGAATAATTGAGTCTTCCAGCGTACTCAACGTAAGGCTATATATTTCAAGTTTTGGGTAGTTAATGTTCTATGCTGAAAGCTTTTTAGATATTCAAAAATCCTAACGCTAATCAAGCAAGAAGCCTTAATAAGTCTCATATGATGCTTCGATAAATCTCGAGGAATAAGATGCCCACAAAAATCCCGATCACAGATAATCATATGCACATAGACCCCAGAGCCAGGGGACTTGAAGCAGTTAAGGAGTTTAAAAATGCCGGGGGAACTCATATTATTCTGGTTACGAAACCCAGCTGGTCCCTTGGAGTAATAGTAAATAAACCTGCTGATTACATCAAAGTTTTTGACGAAACTGTAGAACTTTCATCCAAGATCAGGGAAATAGGAATTGGAGCTTTTCCTGTCCTTGGGGTTCATCCGGCAGAAATCTCAAAGCTTACCGAGTACATGGAGCTATCAGAAGCTGTTGAAATGATGAAAAAAGGTCTTGAGATTGCTTCAGGATACGTGGAAAAAGGCCTTGCTGTGGGAATCAAGTCTGGGCGCCCACATTATCCTGTAACCTTGGAAATCTGGGCAGCTTCAAATGAAATTATGGAACACGCTTTTTCTCTGGGAAAAGAACAGGACTGTGCTGTTCAGCTTCACACAGAAAGTGTTGGAGCGCCTGAACTTCAGGATATAGCTGAAAGGGCTAGAAGAACAGGGATTAAAATGCATCGAGTGGTTAAACATTACTCTCCTCCTCTGGTAAGGGTCTGTGAAGAATTGGGGATCTTTCCCGGGGTAATTTCAGTAAAAGGAGCAATTGAACAGGCTCTTGAGGAAGGAACACGCTTTATGATGGAGACCGATTACATTGACGATCCTGACAGACCGGGGGCAGTACTTGGCCCTAAAACAATTCCAAAAAGAACCCTTAAATTAATGGAAACGTATGGAGAAGAGCCTTTCTGGATCATCCACAAAGAGAATCCTGAGAACGTATATGATATCGAAATTGAGATTTGAAGGTTTAAAAAACGAAATAAAAACGAAATAAGATCTAAAATGGATGGTAAAAATAAAAGATAAAAATATAATAGAAAGGAAGGTGAAGAAGAGAAAGGGAAACCTTCGGATCTTAATCTTCCTTATTCCTAAAAGAAATGTCTGCAGGAGTTACAATGCTGTTTTTGAGTAACACTTGCAGTTATCGTTATTTCCTTTTTATTTTTACAATATCTCCCAGAGTAGTGTCTTTCTTTAAGTGAGAGACTTCTTGCCCTGAAGAATCCACACGTTCCGTAAGTTTGACGTTAAGGGCGTGTTCGATTTTTTTTCTAACGGAATCCTCTGGTACTATTTCGCTGCGCTCTATTTTTTTAATTAAGGTTGCTTTTTCCTTAATATTTTCAGCAAGGTCTTCCTGAGACCAGTTTTTGGCTTCTCTGGCTTCCCGGATAATCTGAACATAATTATCCAGGAGTTCTTCTTTCAAAATATCGAAAAAATCCTTTTTTGGCCTCTTTTCAGTTCTTGTTACCGTACGAACTACCGGGGAGACTTTCCTTGATACGGGAGTCCGTTTATCTACGGGTTTACCGTAAGGAGCACATTTTTGGCAGACCTGGAGTTCACTGTTGTCTATTGTAATGCATATAGGCTTTCCGCGGATCTCTGCACCACATATTTCGCACTGCATATTGATCACTTCGAAAACGCTATATACGGTATGAACTTAAATATTATTCGGAGCTCCATGACGGAAAGTACCAAAAGTAAGGATGAAAGCATGCGCAGTCACCTTGTTAAGACCGGACCTGTGTATGATGGGATCGTGCCTGGAGAGCTGGGGGAACTAACTGAAAGCGTCCAGGACCTAGTGAGGCAACTTGAAAGCCGAAATAGCTTTCTGGAAGAGCAATGTATCCAGATAGAATCTGAAAAACGTTATTTGGAAAACCAAAAAATCAAATATGAAAGAGAAATACGAAAACTGCAGTCTGAGCTCGACCGAATGAAGACCGCTCCTCTCATTATTGGTACGGTCATTGATGTGATTAAAAATGACCGGATAATTGTCCGAAGCAGTAACGGACCTCAGTTTCTGGTAAATGTCTCTCAGTATATTGATGAGAAAAAACTGTTGCCAGGGGCAAAAGTCGCCTTAAATCAGCACACACTTGCCATTGCAGAGGTCATACCTTCCACCGAAGAACCCTTTGTTGCTGCAATGGAAGTCATCGAAAGCGTAGAAGTGGACTATGACCAGATAGGCGGACTCAATGAGCAAATTCAGGAGCTTCAGGAAGCAGTCGAACTTCCTCTTATTGAACCTGAACGCTTTGCTCGAATAGGGATCGAACCTCCCAAGGGAGTTCTTCTCTATGGGCTTCCGGGGACAGGCAAAACTCTACTTGCAAAAGCTGTGGCTCACAGAACCAATGCGACGTTTATAAGGGTTGTAGGTTCTGAACTTGTACAGAAATACATCGGGGACGGTTCCAAACTCGTAAGAGAAATCTTTGAGATGGCCCGGAAAAAAGCCCCAAGTATCATCTTTATCGATGAGCTGGACTCAATTGCTGCAAGGCGTTTAAATGAGACCACAGGGGCAGACCGCGAAGTTCAGAGAACACTTATGCAACTTCTTGCAGAGATGGATGGGTTTGACAAGAGGAAAAATATCAGGATTATTGCTGCCACAAACCGTCCTGATGTTCTTGATCCTGCAATTCTCAGGCCAGGCCGTTTTGACAGGCTTGTCCACGTACCGATGCCAGGCATAGAAGCCAGAGAAAAGATTATCGAAATCCACTGTGAGAATATGGCTCTTGAAGAAGGCATCGACTTTAAGAGACTTGCGAAAGTAACGGAAGGCATGAGTGGGGCAGATCTCAAGGCAGTTGCCACTGAGGCAGGCATGTTTGCAGTCAGAAAAGACAAGGAAACGGTTGAAATGGACGATTTCCTTGAAGCAGTCAGTAAGGTATCTATGGCTGCAGATACACAGAAGATAATGCCAGTAAATTTACCTGAAACAACAATGTTCGTGTAAACCTCAGGTAAATGAGACAGAAGCCCCTTTGGGGGCCAATTTTTTCAAAAATAAATCTTTTTTTGTTTTTGTGGGATCAAGTTCCATGGAACAATTATTATGGAAATTCATCAAATCATTTTATGAAAGAGATTTCGAAAAAAAATTCGTGGAATAATTCAATGAGAACCAGAATACTATTTTTGTAATCCAGCAAACTATTTTTGTAACTCATGCATAAAATGCATCTGTGAATTCAGATTTTCATATTAAACGCGAGATTCGAATTCTGGCTATTGACGATTCCGCCCTTCTCAATGAAAAGGTAATGATAGTTGGGACTATTTTTCGGGGGGGAGACTGGATGGATGGAGTCCTTCGGTCTGATATAATAAGGGACGGGCTTGACGCTACTGATGTAATTTGCAATATGGTCAGAAAAAGTAGACACTACGGCCAGATCAGAGCAGTTATGCTTGACGGCATCACTTACGGGGGCTTTAATGTTGTTGATATCGAGAAAATTTACAGAGAACTTGGAATCCCTGTTATTGTGATTATGCGGTCATATCCGGATTTTAAGAAAATCAGATCTGCCCTCAAATATTTTCCGGATGGGGAAGAACGCTGGGCGATAATTGAGAGAGCGGGAAAAATTGAAAAAATATCTGGCGAAAGAGAAAAAGGTCCCATATACATTCAGAGAGCAGGCATAGGTCTGGAAAGTGTAAAGAAAATTATCCTGCTTACTTCAATAAGGAGCAATATTCCTGAGCCTCTGAGAGTAGCTCATCTAATTGCAACAGGTATTGTATTAGGGGAATCCAGAGGAAAAGCATAACTATCTTTCTGGTTCCTTAGAGACATGCTAAAAGATATGGGAAGGGATATTTGACAGGAGAATGGGAGAGAAAAATTTAGAAAAAAGGGAAAGGTAAAAATACAGGAACCAGCCTCAAAAACATAAATCTAAAAAAATAAACATTTTATATAAATAAATTAAAGAAGATTAACAGGATAAAAAGAATTATCACATGGACAGTTAAAAGCGAAAATCCAAGGTTAAACATTAAAGAAGGGGAACATTAATAAAATTATTAAACAAATATAGTATAATTAAAAAAATTGTGAAAGGAAAACTATTAAATTGGAAACTGTATATGTGATGGTAAATATACTTATGTTCCCCCTTAAAGTACATTTATTTTTTAATACCATCCTTTAAATATTACCCCTAAAATGGAGGAAAACAGTAGCATGAGGTCCATTGTGGAAGAAGCACTTGCTCGATCTGCCCTGGAAGGACGCGCCGGGCAGAGAGAGTATTCAAACTCAGATTACTCTAATGCAGACTCAGAAGTGGATGCCGAACTCGAGGAAATCCTGAGAAGTCTTAAAACAACCATTAAAGTAGTAGGCTGCGGCGGCGGCGGCTCAAACAGTATCCAGCGTATGATGGGTGAAGGGATTCAGGGAGCTGACCTTGTTGCCGTAAATACTGATGCCCAGCATCTTCTTCATATACGCTCCGGCAAAAAGATTCTTATTGGCAGAAAGAAAACCCGAGGACTCGGAGCCGGTAGTCTCCCTCAGATAGGAGAAGACGCTGCAATCGAAAGTATTGATGAGATAAACAAGATTGTTGAAGGCGCAGACATGGTCTTCATCACTGCAGGCCTTGGAGGAGGAACCGGGACAGGATCAGCCCCGATAGTAGCTGAGGCAGCGAGGGACTCAGGAGCCCTTACAATAGCAGTCGTCACTCTCCCATTCAGTGTTGAAGGGCATGTCCGAAGAACCAATGCCGAAGCTGGTCTTGAGCGGCTTAGAGATGTCGCAGATACGGTCATAGTAGTTCCGAATGACAAGCTTATCGAAGTGGTCCCAAGACTTCCTCTTCAGGCTGCCTTCAAAGTCTCTGATGAAGTTCTCATGAGAGCTGTAAAAGGCATAACAGAACTGATCACAAAGCCCGGACTTGTAAACCTTGACTTTGCTGATATCAGAACTGTTATGCAGAACGGAGGCGTTGCAATGATAGGGCTCGGTGAGGCAGATGGCGATAACAAAGCTGTAGAATCCGTACAGAAAGCTCTGCGAAGCCCCCTCCTTGATGTCGATATATCAGGTGCTACCTCTGCCCTGGTTAATGTGGTAGGAGGTCCTGACATGACAATCTCAGAAGCTGAGTCTGTGGTTCAGGAAGTTTACAGCCGGATAGACAGCAATGCTCGCCTGATCTGGGGTGCCCAGATTGATCCTGATCTTGAACAGACGGTACGTACTATGATCGTGGTCACAGGAGTAACATCTGCTCAAATTTACGGTCATGGAAATGGCAAGAATGTTACCTTTAAGTATGGAATTGACTTTGTAGAGTGATCAAACCAGAAACAAAGATAAAATTCGGTTGGAGAAAAAAATACTGTTTTCCTCTATTAAAGCAAAGTAAGGAATAGGATCTAAATCCAATCGAAAACTATTTTTATGGTAACTACAGTATGGTGCCGATACAATTCGGCATCAAAAATTGAAAATTTCAACTGACGCGGGAAAGGGTTTTTAGAAAAATATAATCCGACATCAAAATCTTCTGATGTATGCACATCCGTGCCAGTGATATCTTCATATAATAGGAATTAATAATATAATCCGCCCGGTGCTTCCTGCAAGATTAATCTGAATATTTTGCGTGAAAAAAGTAAAATAAGGGATTTATCTGGGAAGGGCTGGAGACGAAAGACTCAAAATAAATGAAGTAAGTAAAGAAGACCTGGATGTGATTTGATTGGTAGAATCCACGTTTGAACTGAATATAACTAAAGAAAGCGTTGGTCAGGCAATCCGGGAACACCTGCGAGTCCTGAAACTTACAAAAAAACCGTCCAGGGAAGAGTTCTTGACCATTGCCAAGGTTGCAGGTATCGGCATTCTGGCTGTGGGAGCAATAGGATTTATTATATATGTACTGTTGACGATGTTGCCCCAGTGGGTGGCCCAATGAGTGAGGATTCCCAGATATTTGTAATCAAAACTACAGCAAACCAGGAAAGATCGGTTGCAACAGCTCTTGCCAGGGTTGCAAAAAAAGATAAAATGGACATAAGGGCAATTCTGGCTCCAGAAGAGCTAAAAGGATACGTTCTTGTTGAGGCACCCAGGTCCGGAATCGTAGAACTGGCAATCCAGACTATTCCCCATGCGCGAGCTCTTGTGAAAGGGAGCTCTACAGTTGCTGAAATTGAGCACTTCCTTAAGCCAAAACCAATTGTAACAGGTATCAAGGAAGGGGCCATCATCGAGGTCACTTCAGGGCCTTTCAAAGGAGAGAAAGCCCGGGTCAAAAGGGTTGATGAAGGGCATGAGGAAATTACTGTGGAACTCTTCGATGCTGTGGTTCCGATCCCCATTACGATTCGTGGCGATACCGTAAGGATACTCAAAAAAGAAGACGAGTAAGCTTAATATCGGATGGGAAAATACCAGAAATTCCAGCTTAATAAATCACCAGTACTAGAGTAGATTGAAAGAGATCTGCAAACATTATATTTATTAAAACCGGTGAGACTCAGATGACAAGTATTGTTGAAGCACTTGTCCCTGGAGGTAAAGCAAATCCTGGACCACCATTAGGTCCGGCGCTTGGTCCTCTCGGGGTCAATATAAAAGAAGTGGTCGAGAAGATCAATGAAAAAACCAGGGATTACAATGGAATGCAGGTCCCTGTTAAAGTCATCGTTGACGACAAGAAAAACGTTGAGATCGAAGTAGGTACTCCTCCCACCGCATCCCTGGTTATGAAAGAGTTAGGGATTCAAAAAGGGTCAGGAAATGCAGGAAGCGAAGTTGTTGGGAACCTCAACATTTCGCAGGTGGCAAAGATTGCCCGCATGAAAAAGGAAGATGTACTTTCCTACGATCTCAAAGCAACAATGAAAGAAGTAATGGGTACCTGTGTCCCAATGGGCGTTACCGTTGAAGGATTAAAAGCAAAGGACTGCCAAAAAGAACTCGATAAAGGCAAGTTCGATGATCTGCTTGCCGGCGAGGAATGGTAATCCTTCCTACCTTTACCTTAATCCGGAATTTCGTTACACACCAATAGTTTTAAATCGGATACCACTAATAGCTCAAGTGCCTTGAACACCGTTCTATTGCATAGTTATAATGAGTTATTAGCGGCTTACTGTTAAGAGTATCAGAACTCGGATTGATGGGAAAGCCCTAAAACCACCGTAGTAAGCCGAAATGGCTGCTTGGACAGTCGAGTTCAAACACTACGGGGAGGAACAAGATGGCAGAAAAAACTATACTGGAAGCTGTCAAGAAAGTACTTGAGGAATCGCCGAAACGCAACTTCTCTGAGAGCGTAGATCTGGCGATTAACTTAAAGAACCTTGACATGAACCAACCGAAGAACAGAGTCGATGAAGAAGTAATTCTTCCGCACGGGCTCGGAAAAGAACTGAAGATCGGCGTTTTTGCAAAAGGTGATGTAGGCCTGAAAGCAAAGGCTGCCGGTGCTGCGTATGTTATTTCTGATGTTGAGCTCGAAGAACTGGCTGCTGACAAGAATAAAGCCAGGACTCTTGCAAACGAATGTGACCTTTTTATCGCAGAAACCCAGTTCATGCCGATAATCGGTAAGAACCTAGGTATTGTTCTTGGACCTAGAGGGAAAATGCCTATTCCGCTTTTACCTAACAAGGATGTAGGCGAACTTATCCAGAGCAAACAGAATGCGGTAAAGCTCAGGTCAAAAGACAGACTTACCTTCCACGTGGCTGTCGGTAGAAGGGATATGAACCCGGATTACCTTGCCGATAACATTGAAACTATTGTAGCTAGGTTGGAACGTGTCCTCGATAAGGGCAAGCACAACCTCAGAGCAATCTATGTTACGACAACCATGGGGAAATCAGAGAGGGTGATGTAAATGGCAGCAGAGATGCATCACACCGAGCACATTCCGCAGTGGAAAAAGGATGAGATCGAAAATATAAAGAAACTTGTCCAGTCCCACAAGGTCTTCGGGATGGTAGGGATCGAAGGTATCCTCGCAACCAAAATCCAGAAGATTCGCCGGGACCTTAAAGACGTTGCGGTGCTCAAAGTCTCCAGGAACACCCTCACAGAGCGGGCTTTAGATCAACTTGGCGAAAGCCTTCCCGGGATGAATAAATTCCTTGACAAGCAAACAGCTCTTGTATTCACCAATGAAAGTCCTTTCAAGCTTTACAAATTGCTCGAACAGACAAAGACCCCGTCTCCTATTAAAGCAGGTGCAATAGCTCCTGCGGACATTATCGTTCAGAAGGGGCCAACCAGTTTTCCACCTGGTCCGATTCTTGGAGAACTCCAGAGCGCAGGTATCCCCGCTTCAATAGAAGCCGGGAAAGTCGCTGTAAAGGAAACGAAAGTTGTCTGTAAAGCAGGTGAGGCAGTCCCTCAGAAGCTCGCAACCATGCTCTCAAAGCTGGAGATATACCCTCTTATTGTAGGACTGGACTTAAGAGCCGCCTATGATGATGGGACTATTTACGAGCCGGAACTCCTTGCAATTGACGAAAGCAAGTACCTGTCTGATGTTATCAGAGCAGCTCAGAACGCTTTCAATCTCTCTGTCAACACCGCATACCCAACAAGCGCAACAATCGGCACTCTGCTGGCAAAAGCCTTCGCAGAATCAAAGAACCTTGGTGTCAATGCCGTTGTGTTTGATTCCGGAGTCATGGATGCTCTGCTGGCAAAAGCTCATATCCAGATGACATCCGTTGCATCCAAAGCCGCAGATAAAGATGCCAACGCCGTGGATGACAATCTGAGGGAAGTTCTCGGAGCCGCAGCAAGCGCAGCAGCCGCAGCAGCCACAACTCCCGAGAAGAAAGAAGAAGTAAAGGAAGAAGAACCAGAAGAGGAAGAAGAAGACACCTCCGAAGAAGACGGAATGGCCGGTCTTGGTGCCCTTTTCGGATAAACATATTTACGCTAATTGAAAGTTAGGTGATCAACAATGGAATACATATATGCAGCTCTCTTATTGCACAACGCTGGTAAAGCAATTACCGAAGAAGCAATCACTGCCGTTCTCCAGGCAGCAGGAACCGAAGTTAACGAAGCTAGAGTAAAGGCCCTTGTCGCAGCCCTTGAAGGCGTCGACATCGAAGAAGCAATTTCAAAGGCCGCATTTGCAGCTCCAGCAGCCGCCGCCGCACCCGCAGCCGCCGCCCCTGCAGCAGCAGAAGCACCTGCCGAAGAACCAGAAGAGGAAGAAGAAGACACCTCCGAAGAAGACGGAATGGCCGGTCTCGGCGCCCTCTTCGGATAAATATATAGTACTGGATATACAGCTCGTCTCTCAAGGCGAGCATTCTTTTTTTACAACCCTATTCAGGCATTTGTTTAAAGTTACAGGCTTTGATGTAACTTTTTCATTAAATTTCATATTTCTCATTTGATTCTATTCTCCATTTCATTTCCTATAATTATATTTAAGAATTAATCCTGGATATTTTTACGAGAATATATTTCACATAACTTTCGAATGCAAAAAAGATATAGTAAAAAACTCATAAATAGGATTAATTTATTTATAATGTAAAGATTCTTTATGAAATAGATAAGCGATTCTTATGTCCCGATTTGATCCGATTCTAGCCTCAAAAGCACTCTGGCAGATCAGAGTCCAAAAACGCCCCTTTGTCCTCTCTCATGCTGTAAACGCTCGCTGTAATATGAAATGCAGTTTTTGCGATTACTGGAAAAAAACAGGAGAAGAACCAACAAGGGAAGAAATTTTTAAACTGTTAGAAGATGCAAAGGATTTTGGAATTGGAGTATACAATGCCTGGACTGTCGAGCCTCTCCTTCGAAAAGATCTGCCTCAGATAATGGCCCATGCCAAAAAACTCGGGATGATAACTTCAATGGTCACAAACGGAAAGTTACTCTACGAGAGGGCTGAAGAACTTGAAAATGTGGATTACCTTTCAGTTTCCGTGGATGGAATAAAGAGTTATAAAGAAATCAGAAAAATGGATTTCGAAACCCTGCTGAAAGGTTTGAAGAGAGCCATTGAGGTCAGAAAACTCCAGAATAAAAAAAATCCTATTCTCATGAACTGTGTTCTAACAGGGAAAAATCTTGACGACGTGGAAACCCTTGTTTTACTTGCAAAAAAGCTGGAAATAAAAGTCTCTTTTGAACCTGTCCATAGATTTCCAGGGATCAGTGAAGAAATATGGAAAGACATAGGAATCCATGATCTGGAAAAATTCCGCAGGACAGTCGACCATATTATCGAGCTTAAAGAAGAGGGTTATCCGATTATTAACTCCAAAACCTACCTCAAAATGGTCAGAGACTGTGAGATGGATTACAATTGTCGGGCTAGCGGGATTATTATGAATGTTACCCATGACGGCACTTTAGAGACATGCCGTGTACAGAACGAGCCTCTTGGGAACGTTATATGGGATGGATTTGAGAGTGTCTGGAGAAACTCGGAAGAGCGCAGAAAAGAAATAGTCCAAAATTGTAAAGGCTGCCTCTTTTTCGGGTACACTGAAAATAGCTTGATGCAGAGCTTTAACCCTGAAGTTTTGATGCATTACGAGTGGATGTAACACCCGAGTTCCGCTTCGGGATCGTAGAAAATCGAAGATTTTCTGGGAGTTTCACTGCAAAGCGAAACAACACGGGGGCTGTTTCGCTTCACTACCCAAATTGCGCCTCGAGAGTACGCAGTCCTTTTCGCTTCGCTCAAGAGGACTAATTTTATCGTTTAACTATCATTCCATTCATATGAGGACAAACCCCATCTTTTCTATTGATTTTGCAATCTGTAAAGTTTCTTATAGTGAATCTGGGCATAAAGATTCCAGATAATTTGTAGGGTCCAGCAAGTTTTCAGGCTTTTCGTCTAAAAACCAGTTGCCTCCGAGATAATTTTTGTCAATGGTAATGGCATGGTCTTTCCACAGTTCAAAGTGGAGCATGCTAGGGTTTTCATTCTTTAACTTCTGGATATAGGGGGGACAGGATTCATCTATTTTTTCAGAGTTGAGGACCGTTCCCACGTATCCAATCAACTGGCCTGATTCAGTTCTGTCGCCTTTTTTTAAGGTGAAAACTGCAAGTTCTCCATATTTGCAAAATAACCCGCTGCTATGTTCTATAATTATATAATAAGTAGAATTCCAGTAAGGCAGAACGTATGGAGAGGTCATCAAGCCTGTCTCTACAACAATCCCATCTTCAATTGCAAGGACTTCAGTATTTTCAGGAGCATAAATATCAACCCCACAGTGATATCTGTCCCCCCTGTTTTCCCAGAAAGAACCTGCCTCTCCTTTCTGTGGAACCCTGTAATTATTGGGAATTTGTTTTTGGATATGTGTTTTTTTCGGACTTTTCTGATTTAAAGGCCACGTTCTCATAAGGGTTTCAGTCTACATGGGGGATAAAAAGTTTTCTGCTCGTCACTATTTGAGCAGGTAATTTATAATCACTACCTTTGCTGGTCCAGTATCCTTAAGGCTTCGGCTGTAGCCCATCTGACTTCGGGATCAGAGTCGTTTAAGTTTTTGACAAGAGGGGCTATTGCTTTTTTGTCTCCTATTTTTCCAAGGGCTTCGACAGCATACCGCCTTACCCATGGGTTTGTGTCCTCCAGTACTTCAAGGAGAGCTTCAACGGACCTTCGATTGCCTATGCTGCCAAGGGCATAGACCGCTGTAATTCGGAGTTCTGAGTCCTCTTCGTTAAGCATTTCTAAAAGAGTGTCTACTGCTTTTTCAGCTTTGAGAATCCCCAGAGAGTATGCAGCAGCGTTTCTTACTGCTGGAATTTTATCTTCCAGACATTTGAGAAGTGGACCTTCTGCCTGTATATCTCCCAGTCTTCCAAGGGATTCGGCAGTATACCTTCGAATTTCAGGGTTCTTGTCTTCCAGTTTACGGATAAGGACATCAACTGTTTTTTTGCCTCCTATTTTTCCAAGAGCCAGTATTACTTGCTTCTGAAACTCTGAAGGGTTTTTATTCAATCTCATGATGAGGGCTTCTTCGGATCTTTCATCTCCCTGGACTCCCAGAGAACGGGCTGCAGCTATTTTTATCTCTGGAATTTTATCGTCCAGACTTTTGATTAGAGCCTCAACTGCCTGCCTATCTTTGAGGCTGCTGAGAGTTTCTATAATACACAATCTGAGTGCAAGATCTTTATCTACGGTCAGTTGTTTAATCAGGGGGTCTACTGTGTTTTCAGCTCCTATTTGTCCCAGAATTTTGACTGCAGTTATTCTCACTTCGGAATTGTTATCCTCAAGAAGTCTGATAAGTGAGTCTACTGCTCTCAAATCTCCGGAATGGACAAGAGCTCTGGCTGCAATTTTTCGGACGTCAGGATTTTCGTCGTCCAGCGCTTTAATGCAGAATTCTGTGTCTTTTCTATTTTGTTTCGTTAGGCTTGCCGGATTTCCTTCATGTTCCCTTAGAAGATTTGAAATATAGGAATACTTTTCCGAAGAGGTCTTTAAACCCGAAATATCGCTTAATAGAACCATTGAAGAGTAAACAATAGCGATAAGAGATAGAACCATCGAAATAAGAGATGAAAATAACATAAATTTCATTTTAATTTCGGAAAAAGCGCCCAGGCTAAAGACAATAAGTATCAGTCCATTAAAATAGATAGTTCCTGCAGCTGTGTACGACACTATCTTAAGGGTCGGTTTTATCTGGTTGGCAATTGAGTTGATGCTGTCCCTATTATTTTGCAAGGATAATATGAAAATGGCAATAAATACGCCATATAATGCAGCTACTGATTGCATTACTGCAGAAGGGAGCCAGAAAGTGCTCTGACTTGCCGCATAACTGTTTGCATTATCGTTTTCGGAAAGGGTAACAAAGCTCAAAACCACCAGAGCAAAAATAAAGAAAACTTCCAGCTTGTAAGTTTTCAAATCAGTTCGTTTCATTCTTAACTGGCTGCCTGTATGCAGCGAATTATATAAAAATTCCGCTGAGTCAAGTACAGGATACACTTCTGTGAAAGAACGTATTCTCCGATTTTGCTGATTAAGGTTTAAATTTACATTATTTTTATTGCTACCTGATCCCCGTTTTTCAGCCCGAACTGAAGCGCAGCATTTCCTTTGTTTACAGCAATTTCCATAAAGCCGTGACTACCTATGAGAGCAACAGGCTCTCCTTTTCCGACAAAGCCGTAAGTTTGAACAAAGGAAACTTTTCTTCCGTTTACTTCTATCTGTGAGCCAAAAGTAGAAAACTTAAAAACCGCATCTTCGGGGATATTGGTTATTATGTTCCCGAAGCTATCTGCAAAAATAACTTCTCCTATAATGAACGGCCCGTCAATTCCGAAATCTCCAAAGTCAAGATCTACAAAATTCGAGACTTGAGGACCGACATCATTTATAGATATACCTTTTGAGAGATAAGCACCCACAGGTGCAAAGATATCCCTTCCATGGAACGTTGCGGAAATTCCAGATCCAAACATTATATCCCTGTTAGTTATCTCGTACACTTCCATTTCTCCCAGACGGCGAGCAGCAGGGATAAGAAGTCCGTTGTCAGGGCCTACAAAGAATTGTTCTTGTTCCTGTTTTCCGGCTTTTATTGCAAGGGCGCGGCGGGAAGTTCCGACTCCGGGATCAACAACTCCTACATGTACGCTTTTAGCCGGGAAATAAGGAACAAGAGAATAAAGAGCAAAAGCTCCTTCCCGAACAGCTGTTGGTCTGATCGAATGAGTTACATCAACGATCTGAACTTGGGGGTTGATCCCCAGGATCACGGCTTTCATCACTGCTGGATAGAGGTCTCCAAAATCGGTGGTTAAGGAAATGACAGGCATATTATCCCATTTTAATTCTGTTTTAATTTATAGGTTCGTTTCATGAAATAGCCAGTTTTATGAAACAGTCAATCTTGAGGGCTTCTGATAGCCATCTTGGATGTTCCAAACCTGCTCTCGAAACCTTCAAAT
This sequence comes from uncultured Methanosarcinales archaeon, assembly GCA_964560735.1. Taxonomy (GTDB): domain Archaea; phylum Halobacteriota; class Methanosarcinia; order Methanosarcinales; family Methanosarcinaceae; genus Methanosarcina. The sequence continues at coordinate 24,849 of CAZLNG010000007.1, forward strand.
GAGGCATAAGTTAACGAGACCGAAGAGCACATGGCCCTGTTGCACATTTCCCACAAGCATACTGATTATTGAGTTCTGGAAAGGCCTTTGCATTTTCCTGAAGCAACCTGAAGCATTTCTCCTTATCAAGCCCACTCGCATTAAGAGCACCGGCGGGACACCTGTCCACACAGACAAGACATTTCTCTCCTTTTTTGTAGCGACAGAATTCCTCTTTTGGGCGTGGAGTAGAGGGAATTTTTGCAGATATCAGATGAGTTCCAAAGCGGCCTGCACATCCTGCCTTCGTTATCAACATGTGGTGAACTCCGAAAGTGCCAAGTCCGGAAGCGTAAGCAGCGCTCTTATGAGACCAGGCAACGTCAAAACCCTTATTCTTATAATCGAAAACAACTTTAGGCACGACTGATGAAATCTCATCTTTTGCCAGTTCAGATTTAAGTTTTTCATTGATCTTTGCAATCAGGTGGTCTGTTTCACCCTTAGCCTGAATCCATTCCTTTACCGGCTCCGCAGATCTCCAGTTTAGTTTCACAAGTTCTTTTTCAAAAGGCAGGAAGAAGGAAACAACAGTCTTTGCTTCTGGAAAGATCTCCCTGGGGTGAAGGTTCTGAGGTCCGATGATCTTTTTCATTTCATCAAAAATAGGATCGTCAGCTGAAGCAAAACCAACGAGAGGATCACGGTATCTAGTTTTTGTTCCTGGATTTACGGTGGCTGCTTTGGTAATATTTTCAATCTTGATTTTAAGCTCCATTGTGATTTCTCCTGATAGCTTTTTGAGAAAACCATTTTAATATGGAAATTTATTACTGATTTTCTTTCATTTTTCTTCTAATTTATTTTGTTCAAGATTTAATAAAAAAGCCTTTATATCCAGACCACAAGCATAACCTGTGAGCTTTCCATTTGATCCAATCACTCTGTGGCAGGGAACAATTATCGAAATCGGATTTCGGTTATTTGCAAGTCCAACAGCCCTATAGGCTTTAGGATTTCCAATAGATTCAGCGATATCTTTGTAAGTCCGGGTCTCTCCATAAGGTATTTTACATAAAGCCCTCCAGACGGATTTTTGAAATTCTGTTCCTTCGGGAGCCAGTTTGAGATCAAAAGATTTGAGTTTTCCCGAAAAATAGGCTTCAAGTTGCCTGACAGCTTCCCTGAAAAAATCTTTATTTTCCATCCAGTCAGCAGGAATATCTTCTTTTCTCTTCCCTTTTAAAAAGATAACTTGTTTTATTTCTTTTTCGTCCCCTGCCAGTAGAATGGGGCAAATCGGGGATTCAATGATATGGTAATACACCTTATTTGTCTCTCCTGTAGTAGTTGCAAGTGTTGCGTTGTTTTAAGTAGAAATGCTTTATTCAATAAAGAGGTTCATGATTGAGCTGATTAAAGGTTAGATCGTAAGTTAAGAAAGAAGCTAAGAAAGAAGGTTGTAAAAAAACAGCAAAAAGAAACGGTTAAAAAATACGATTCGATAAAGACAGTTACAAAAAAGTAGTTTAGAAAAATACAATTGAGAAGAAAGGCAGGAATAGGTAGTTAGGATCGAGTGTTTAAAATAAAATACTAAAAGGGAAGTTGATGGCTGAGACCATTTGTATAGCCCCGAGCCTTTACAAACTTTTTCATCAAATATTCAATTCTCTATCTTTAGAACTCATTTGCCTTTAATAATGTCGTTCAAGAACGGGATAGGGCAGATATTCAGGATTTCTGCAGTAGAGTTTAATGCGGGTTCATTTTTCTTTCCTTCCAGTTCATTCAGTTCCTGAATTCTCAACTCAACGACATCCATTGCATCTTCAAATAGCTGCCTGTTTATTTCAATCCCGAAGTACTTTTTGAGTTTCTCTTCAGGTGGAATTGTTGAACCTGCCGAGAGATAGGCAATATAGTTTTTGTTGAAGGTTTCGGGGTCTTCCTTGTACTGCTTGAAGAGAGCAAGGGTTATTGCCTTTGAAACTGCGTAATTAAAGGTATAGTAGTTGTTTGTAAGGTAAATATGATTAATATAGGCCCATTCAGCGGAATCTTCTCCGGAATCTTCAATGTAATATTCGACTGATTCACTCCTGTATTCTTTAGATGTGTCTGTCCAGATTTCATTGAGATCCGCTCCGCTGACCGTTCCATTTTCAGCACATAGCTTGTGTGCTTTATATTCAAACTCCGTAATCATGGGCTGCCTGGTAAAGTAGTTCTGGTAATCCGCTATTTGATCAGAGAGTACCATAATTGCAGTGTCTTTATCTGAATTTTCTACCACGTGATCAACAAAAAGTTCTTCATTGAAAGTGGAAGGAATCTCTGCTTCATAGAGCTCATATGAGCAGTAGAGATAGTCCACAGAGTTGCTCATCAGGTAAGCATTAATCCCATGCCCCAGTTCGTGAGTTATGGTTTTCTGATCCCTTATAAGACCGTTGTAATTAATAAAGATCAGAGCCGGAGATTTCAGGGGGGAAAGTTCAAAACAGTAACCTCCTGGCTGTTTTCCATGTTCAGGGTCAGGATATACATCTATGAAATTGCCAGTTACTGTCTTTAAAAAGATCTCATTGAAAATGGGGTCCATCTTTGAATAGGACTTCTGGATTTCCTGCAAAGATTCTATATAACTAAAGTTTTTATCAGGTTGATCCGTCAGCTGCAGCATAAGGTCATATGGTTTGAGAGTTTCAATTCCGAGTTTGTTTCTTCTGAACTCGTTATAGTCTTCAAAGACACCTTTTCTCTCCTTGAAAACCGAGTTCATATCATCAACCTGTGTACGGTTAAGATAAAGCCCATACAGGGTGTAATTGTAGAAGTCCGTGTAATTTAGCTGTCTGGCAACAAGATCATCAAGCTGGGCTTTTCTGGAATAAAGAGATGCCATGGAATCAGATTCGTTTTTCAGATGGTAAAATCTTTTCTCATAACATTTTTGTCTGTTTTCCCGGTTATTATCTGTTGAAAGTAGAGTAAAATAAGACTGGGAATTGACCGGATATTCCTCTCCGTTCTCAAGTGTGATATTTCCTGCCATTGTGACATTATTCGTTATTTCTGAAATCGCCTCAGTCTCCAGTTTCATGCGCTGATTTTCGAGATCTGCAAGATATATAGCCTGAGATTCATTCATTGCCCTGTGCTCTGCATATCTCATATAATTAGCTTCAAGATAAGGCCTGTACTTCTCAAGTTTTGGTTCTTCCGAAAAGAGCCTGTCCCACTCCTCCTTATTTAGAGAGGTCAATTTTACGGTTGTAAACGAGTTAGCTTTCCCATATGCTGTAATCAGATCTTGAGAATCTGTAAGAAGAGAAGCAAAGAATTGATCATTCACATTTTTACTGAGCTGAGTATAAGCGTAAACATACAGAACTGTAGCAGATTTTGAAAACTCCTTTTCAGCCTCCAGATAATCCAGTAGAACAGGTCCCGACAAATTTTCAAATTTCGGGCGGAAAGTTTTGTTTATTTCTTCTGATCTATTTTTTAATCCCCCAAGCTCTTTTAAGGCCTCTTCCCTGCTATTGAAGAGATAATATTCATTCCACTCCGTCGTAACATTATCAGGATTAAGCTCTTCAAATGTACTGCACCCCTCATTTATAAGCTGGGAAGGTTTCTCTACTTCTGCAGAAGCGTCGCATTCAGAAAAAACTGCAAAAAATAGCAATACTGCAATAGTAATGAGCCCTTTTACTATCCCTAGAGTAATTAACCCTTTAACTGATTTTCGTACCATAAAACCGCTACCCTTGTTAGAATCTCTAAAATCCATCCAGATCTTATAAGAAGACTTTCCAACGCCTCAATAAATCAAAGAAAATAACTTTTGATATTTTTAAGATAATGGTGTAAAAATCTATCGATTTTAAACTGTAGAATGTATTTCGAAAATGTGCAGATTTTAAAGTGTTTTATTCTAAATTGAAACTGAAGAGATTTCAACCCGATATGAGAAGAAAAATATTTCTCTTATTACTGAAAATTCTCCAGATTTCAAGTGGATGTATGTGTGTATTATAATGTCATGACCGTCTTGATCTCTCAGGAGAGTCCAGACTTTAAAAGGACTAGATCTGGCTCGCAAGTTGCAATCTCAGCATCAAGAGTTCCTGCAGCAGGAGTTTTGTGCGATTCCAGGCTCGCAGCGAGAATTTACCCGCAATATGGGTTCACAGCCAAAAATTAGAATAATGTTTAGTTTTAATCCCCATTTTTTATGAAGTTAAATAAGTGTTGATTGTTAGAGACTTTGGACATAAGGAATATATGATTTTTTGAAGTTGTAATGTTTGTGATTCAATCGGATGTTAAGTCGGCGATTGGAATCAAAAATCCAGAACATAGTAAAAAGCCATTATTAGAACTTATGAAGGACCTACGATATGAACTGAAAAAAGATAAAATTAAAAAGTTAAATGTTCAAAATCCGAATTCAATGATGTTTAATGTAATGATTTTATACATAGAGTGGTAAGCCCTATGAGATAGGTACTATCGTACAATGTCAATGTGTGCTGAAGTTCGGAAAATTTGTTACCCGAATTTGAAGTTAACATTGTCAGTTCTCCAATTGTAGAAATCTTTGAGTTTTAAGACCGCCTCCGAAATATCCAATTTCATGGTTCTAAAAAAGAGTACTATGTTCTGGATTTCAAATGAAAGTTGATGAGCAGAAAATCAATGAAAAGCTGGTACAGGACCAGAAATCAGGATCTCATGAAGGAGTGAAATAAAGTGAATAAATTAATCACCACAGGAATAATGTTTTTGATGCTGTCGGTATTCGTTTCTCCGGCAGTTGCTGCAGATTCAATGCAAAGAGAAAACAATGAATATGAGGTACTTACGGTAAAGTCGGACGAAAAAACAACAAAATTACTTGAATTCCTGAAAGAAAAGCAAAATGTAAGGGTATACAATGCGGAGTCCGAAGAAGATCTGATCAAAACTGCGGCAACATTATCTGAAGATTTTGGGCTCGATGAAAAAGGGCTACTAAAGTCAATTGAGCAATCAATTGAGCAGCCATCAGAAAGGTCATCCGTTGATTTGCTCGAAAAATTGACAACAGATGGTAATCCAGATCTGACAACAATTATAATTATAATAGACCTCAAATGGATTACTATTCTTATAATTATAGATCTGTAATCGAAGTTATGATGGTGTGTCTTCTTCGAAATGGGGTAGAATGACAGAAATAAGAACTAAAAAAGTAAAAACAGCAAAAAGTAGGGCCAAAAGGCCTTACTTCTATTTAAGAAAATCTATACTTACTTTGCAAGGTTATAGTTCTGGTTAACGATCTTCAGAGCGCAGAAGTTTCCGCACATTGTGCAGGCATCTGTGTCTTCGGGTGCTCTACTGTTCCTGACTTCTCTTGCGTGTTCGGGGTCGATTGCAAGGGAGTACATCTTTTCCCAGTCAAGTTCTCTTCTTGCTCTACCCATTGCAAGGTCCTGATCTCTTGCTCTGTCAGGATACTTTACCATGTCGCCCACGTGAGCTGCAATCCTGGAGGTCTTGACCCCGGTAATGACATCTTCGAGATTTGGAAGGGCAAGGTGTTCTGCCGGAGTTACATAGCAGAGGAAGTCACAACCATATGATGCAGAGACAGATGCTCCGATTGCGGTTACAATGTGGTCATAACCGGGTGCGATGTCGGTTACAAGTGGACCGAGCATGTAGAAGGGCTTGTGACCGCTCATTTCCTTCATGAGTTTTACGTTGGTTGCAATCTGGTCGAGTGGGACATGGCCAGGACCTTCTACAATTACCTGCAGACCCTGTTTGTGGGCTTTGTCGGCCAGTTCGGCATTGATGATGAGTTCCTGGATCTGGGCACGGTCAGTTGCGTCGTGAACTGCACCTGCACGCATTCCATTTCCTGTGGAGAGTACAACTTCGTGTTCCTTAAGGATTTCAATGAGATAATCAAAGTTCGCAAAAAGTGGGTTTTCCTTCTCGTTGTGGAGCATCCAGGAAGTCATGAAGGCGCCACCTCGGGAACAGAGACCTCCATATCTTCCGTGGGCTTTGAGCCTGTCCATGGTTATATTGTTGATCCCTGTGTGGATTGCCATGAAGTTGGTTCCGAGCTTTGCCTGGTCTTCGGTTGCTTTGAAGAGTTCTTCTTCAGTCATATGCACAATTGAACCGTACTTCCTTGCAGCCTCAATGAAAGCCTGGTAGAGCGGCACTGAACCTACAGAAAGGGAGATGCTGTCAATGACCTTTTTCCTGATTGCGAGGAAATCTCCGCCAGTCCCGAGCTCCATGAGAGTGTCAGCACCAGCTTTTTCGGCTGCAATTGCCTTTTTGACTTCCATATCTGCGTCAACAATATCTGAGGATACACCGATGGATGCATTGACCTTGGTCCTGAGCCCTTCTCCGATACCACAGATCTTTACCTGTCTGTAAGGAGAGGTTGGAATAACTATTCTGCCGGCTGCAACACCTCTACGGATAAATTCAGGGTCAAGTCCTTCATCCTTTGCAACGATCTTCATCTCTTCGGTGATTATTCCTTTTTGAGCATCTTCCACAATTGTCATCTTTAGTACCTCAATTTTTCATTTGGCTGTAAAATTCGAATGTAAGAGTCATATGTAAGTAAAGGGATTATGAGTTAGAACATAAAGGCTTTTAATTATATATAATACTTATTAAAAAACTAACTTTAACCTTAATCAACTTTACTTTACTTCGATGTCATAGTATATCGAAAATTATAAAGATTTAGATTAAAATAAATTTTTTATAATGAATTTGAAAATTTTTCTGAACACAAAACAAGTAAACTTGCATTACCTTAAAATATACAGGTCATAAAGGAAACAATAAAAATAGAACAATAGAAAAATGGAAAAATAGAATAATTCAAAATCTTGAAGCTTTTTTCTGAATTATTTCTTTTCCTGGATTAATCGAATTGTTTGTTTATGGAGGGTTACTATAAGGTCGCTGAGCATCCCGAAAATAAACATCTGCAAACCGAATATTATTAACAGGGTCGTGAGAATCGTAAGTGGAATACGGGTAATTCCCTGAAACCACTGAACTACAACGAAAGCTCCGGTAATCAGGCCTGACAGAACAAAAAAGGAACCTATTATCCCGAAATAGAACATCGGGTTGTGAACTTTTGCAAGTATGTAAATAGTAGATCCGATTCTCAGTCCGTCTTTTACCGGATTTAACTTGGTTGCGCCTTTTTCGCTTCTTGGAATATAGGTAATAGGGACTTCTTCGACTCTCTGTTCTTTAAGGATACATTCTACAGATATTTCTGTTTCGATTTCAAAACCTGTCTTGTTCAGTTCCAGTTCCTGAATACTTTGCAGAGTAAAAGCCCTGTAACCTGAGAGGATATCTTTTAAATGAACTCCATATGCCAGGTCAAAAAGCATGTTTATCAGATGGTTGCCAACAAGGTTAAGCCTTGTAAAAGCCCCTGGAGAATATTTTACAAGCCTGTTTCCTATTACATGGTCGGCCTTGCCCTCCACTATAGGTTCTAGAAGAGAAGGAGCGTCTCGGGCAAGGTATGTCCCATCTCCGTCGACCATTATTACATAAGGACTTTCTATAATTCCGAAAGCCTGGATCATTGCCTGCCCTTTACCTCTTCCGGTCTGCATGACAACTTTTGCGCCTTCGGCTTCCGCAATCTTCCCTGTCCCATCTCTGCTATTTCCGTCAATGACCAGAATATTGGAGAACCCTTCTTTCTTGAAATCTCTGATAAGCTGCCCTATTGTTGCAGCTTCGTTCAGCGTGGGAATAAGAATGCAAACATCTGAGCTTTTCACTTTTCACACATATCCTTTGCCGGAACTAAGCATGTTGAAGAATCCGTTTTACTATTTTTCCCTCAGTCTTCTTTTCATTCGGAACAGAAACTGAAAGGGTATATATGTAATACATTGAGGGTTTATAAAAGCCCCATGTTGTCGAGCTGCTGGCGAACGACTTCAACGCCTCTCTCACAATCTTCAGGGGATTTGCCGCCTGTAACTACCAGTTTTCCGGAACTGAAGATAAGAACTACTACCTTGGGCTCATCGATCCTGTACACAAGACCCGGAAACTGCTCGGGTTCGTATTCGATATTTTCAAGTCCAAGTCCAATTGCAATCGCGTTAAGGTTCAGAATGGTATGAAGATCTGCCGAAGCAACAATGTTCTGAACAGTTATCACAGGGTCCTCTATCGTTTTAATACCTATGCTGTTCAGCTTTTTTGCCATATTACCTATCACGGTGTGCACATCGTTAACGTTTTTTGCACCGGTACAGACAACCTTTCCGGAAGTAAAGACCAGAAATGCGGCTTTAGGTTCTGAAACCCTGTAGACAAGTCCGGGAAACTTCTGCTTGTTGTATTCAGCTCCTTCGAACTCGGATTCAATAACAGTTAAGTCGAATTCTTCAGCGAGTTTGGTGGATGCAACCACATTTTCAATTTTGATGTTAGATTCGCTCATTAGTCAACCCTCAGTATATAAAGCAAAAGTAATATCCTCTAACCGGTATATAAAGCTATAGTTAAATACCCTGTATACTATATAAATGCTTTATATACCAAATATAAAGGGGACAGAAAAACTTAAATTTAAGGCGCCAGTGATTTGAAAAAAATTGAAGAAGGAACTGTCAACCGTACTGGTTTTCAGATGCCTCAGTCTTCAAACTTTTTCAGGCCATCAAGAAGAGAATCATATTTTTTGCAGACTCTCTCCAGAAGGTCTCCTTCTATACTGCGGTGAGTGGGTATCAGGATTTCAGCCCCTTTACCTATTTTCATCCCGTTCTTTGAAGTCTCGTAATCAGGAGCAACAAGAATACCGTCAGCGGAAATTCCAAGAGAGAGATCTTTTACGATTCTGGAAACCATGTCAGTTGCCGGTTTTACCTTCGTTTTAATGAAAACAGTGGAAGAAGTATATTTTTCTCTTATCTCTTTAATCTTTTGAATAGTATCCTCTACTTTTTTAGGGTTCACTTCATTTGGAAGTTCTTCAGCAAGCAGTGAAATTGATTCTATAAGATCTTCAAAAGTCGTTGAACGCATCTCAAGAATTTCTCCATCGCAGTACTGCCGTACAATTGTAGAATAACCCGCTGAAACCACAAGCACGTCTGCTTCAAGCAATCGGGAGATTTCTTCTTTTGAAGGAGAGTAGGCATTAGCCACAAAGTAATCTTTGATCCCACACATCTCCATAAGGGATTCATACATTGGAGTTACGGAAATAGTTTTCTTTCCTATCCACAGGTTAATCTCACTCTGTCCACCCTGTGATTTAAGAAGTTCGAGGATTTTCGCTTTTACAGCTTTTGGATCGTTTCTTTTAAGCCCGAAGTAATCTGCAAAAAGAGAGGTTGTGGAAAGCTGTCTGCTCCTTCCACAGGGTACTGATTCTACAAATCCCCGCTCTATGAGATCCTTTATATGATCGTAAGCTCCGCTGCCTCTCATCTCTATGAGATCTGACTGGATCAGAGGCTGGTGATAGGCAATCATGGAAAGAGTGCGGAGTTTTGGAGCAGAGAGCTCTTTTGGGGCGATTTCTCTCATTAATTCGGCATATACAGGCTTGACTTGCATGACATAACGGTCACCCAGATCAAGGATTTCGAGCCCCGTCCCCCTGGAAGAGTAAGCCGCCATCAGTTCCTGTACTGCTGAAAGGACAATTTTTTTAGGTTTTCCGGTTATTTTCGCAAGCTTCTCGAGGCTTACTGCCCTTCCAGCAGCAAAAAGAGACGCTTCGATAATTTCAAGCTCACTCATGGGTTTCACATCCAAAAAAAGAATAAAATTTACTCTTTAATAAGATTAACAAGTATTCAGGCTTTTCAATCAGGTGATGTCCAGTTCTTCATTAAGAGGCACCTCACCTGTAAAATGTTGTTTTTCAGGGGGAATACTAATTTGAGAATCCGAAATACCGACTTCATATCCCAATTTTCCCTCTGAACTTTTTTTCGTTTCATGGAAGAGAAGAGGATTATTTTCTGTCGGGAAACCGGATTCTTCACCGGGATATATATAAAGTTCCCCGAAGAGCTCACTCTGGAAAAGCCAGATCTTCCTGCTTGAAGCCAGGAAAAGAAGAGAAAGGTAATCCATAATCCTGTCTTCACTTCTTTCCATAAAACTTGAAAAAACGACTACGGGATCACCCATGAATAATTCAGCAAGTCTTGCCCAGATAATTGCCAGCCGGGAACTAATGGCTTCGTCATGCGCAATGCCAAGTACATCACCGGTAGTAAGCTGGGGGCCTTCAGGAAGATCAGGTTCTTCAGTTATCTGGCGGGCTTTTTTTTCAGTCTTTCTGGTGAGAATTCTTTCGGCTTTCTTGAGTTCAAGAATCAACTCATTAAGGGTAACCGGCCTCGTGGAAACACGGCGAACAGGCAGTTTCGGGATTGGAAATTCATCAGGTTCCGGAAGGTCCAGCTCATCGAAAAAATCAGACTCAAAAGAATCTATCTCTTCTTCCTCGCACTCGAGAATTCCGGCGGACTTCATGCGGAGAAGGATAGCAGAATAGAGAAGTGTTCTTGAGGAAATTCTGAGGTCCATTTTCTGGAGCTCTTCTATTCTTCCCAGAAAGCTGTCAGTAAGATGTACAATATCGACATCCCAGGGATCTATCTTTCCACCTTGAGCAAGCTCAACAAGTATTCCCAGGGGTTCATATGTCTTAAACTCTGAAATATCTAACAAATCCCAGTTAATTCCAAGGCATGAAAGAGTCTCTGGAAGCCTAAAAGTTTCGGGATTTGAAAAAAGGGAATCATTTTCCTCTGACTCATGAATCTCGCGAGCAGAAAGTCTGGAAACTTCCAGTGCCGCTCCTGCACTACCCATAAGTTCAGCCATTAAGCTTCACTCCGGTTATGCTAGTTATATTATTTTCCTGCATTGTAACCCCTATTGTCCTGCTTGCAGCCTGGATCATGGGTTTTCTTAAGGAAACAACTATAAACTGGACTTTCGACCCTGAAGTTTTTACTCTCCTTGAAACCCTTTCTACGTTCCAGCCGTCAAGGAACATATCAATTTCATCAAATGCATAGAAAGGAGCAGGTCGATATTGCTGGATGGCAAAAATGAAAGCAAGGGCTGTGAGACTTTTTTCTCCTCCAGACATGGCTTCTATACGCTGGAGAGTTTTTTCTTTGGGCTGGGCTCGAAGGGTCATTCCTCCTGCAAAGGGATCATCAGGATATTCAAGCAAAAGCTCACCCATGCCGTCAGAAAGTTCATGGAAAATATCTTTGAAATTGGAGTTTATACTGGTATACGCTTCCATAAAGGCATCTCGCTTTAACTGTTCGTACTGGCCGATGCGCTCAAGGAGTTGCTCTCTTTCGGTAAAGAGAGTGTCCCGCTTCCCCTGCAGGTCTGAAAGCCTGAATTCTACCTCGTTATACTCGTCAATTGCCCTCATGTTCACGGGCTCAAGTTTTCTCAGGGCTTCTTCTATTGCCTGAATTCGAATGTAGACGGTTTCGTAATTAGGAACTTCATCATTTTCTTCGATGCCTCTTCTCTGGACTTCTTCAAGGAACTGCTTCTCCTGGTCAAAGAGCGCGCTTTTTGTCGCTATAAGTGTAAGAACCTGTTGTTTTGCCTTCTCAAGAATAGTTGCAGCAATACTGACTCTGCGTTTGACTGCGCCATGTTCGGCCTGAACACTTTCTCTTTCTTTCTGCAGCCCTATAAGTTCATCGGAAAGTTCAAGTTCCCTACTTTTCTTTTGTTCGAGAGTTTCCTCAAGTTCTTTGATCTTTGCCTTTAAAGAGTCAACCTTTTCAAGCCTGGTAGCTTTCTTTTCATCAAGGTCACGGATGAGTTCCTTTGCTTCGGCAATTTTCTGCTCTGCGTATTCTTTTTCAAGTTGAAGGGCATTCAAGCTGGCCTCTATATCCCGGATTCTGCTGTCAAGCCTTCTAAGTTCCTCATCAACAAATTCTACCTTCTTATTTATCTCAGGCAGAGGTGAATCCGCAAGTTTTGCTTCAAGTTCGGAAATCTGTGCCTCAAATTCAGCCACAGAACTCTCTTTTTCTGATTTTTCCTCAATGACTCTATCCATTTCAGCTCTTAGTTCTGTCCTGGACTCTTCGATTGCTCTGAGGTCTGCCTGTTTAGCTTCGAGCAATTCTGCAAGTTTTGCTTCTCTCCCTGCAATTTCCTCAAGCTGATGTTCCTTTCGTGAAATCGTGGCCTCAGAATCCCTGATTTTTCGGCTCAATTCAAAAAGGTGGCTTTCAATACTGTCCTGTTTATTTATCGCTACGTTTCTGCTCGTATCTAAAGACTTTATCTCGTCTGCAAGCTCCAGAAGCTTATCTTTTTCTGCAGCTGCAAAAGAAATTCCCGACTTTGAAGAGATGAAACCTCCTACCATTGCCCCGCTCTTCTCCAGAAGTTCGCCCTCAAGGGTCACCATCCTTGCCTTTCCCATCAGGCGGCGGGCACTTGTAAGGTCTTCCATTACAAGAGTATCCTGAAAGACATACCAGAAAGCAGGTTCAAAATCGGAATCAAATTCTACAAGATCAATTGCGTATCCTATTACTCCATTTTCGTAACTTGGATTGTCAAGCCGCCTTGAATCTTTCATTTTGTTTAGAGGGAGAAATGTTGCTCTTCCGCCTTTTCTGCGTTTGAGATATTCGATAGCTTCGGCAGCATCGGCATCTGTATCCACGACAACTGCTTGCATTCGATTTCCTGCAGCAACTTCCAGAGCTGTGGAATATCGTTTGTCCACTTTTCCAAGTTGAGCAATAGTCCCATGAATTCCAAAAAGGTCTTCCTGCCGTGCAGCCCCAATAACCATTTCTACGGCTTTGGAATAGCTTCCTCCATGCTCAGACGCCCGGACTCTTGCTTCAGTAATTGCATATTCCTGCTGAAGCTGGAGGAGTTTGCTCTCAAGTTTCTTAACGTCTTCTTTAATCCTGAAGTGACTGCTTTCGATATCGTCACGATCCCTGATAAGAGATTCCATATTTTCGGAAAGCTTCTCAATCTCATACTGAACCGAAAGTGTATCACTATCCGAAGTAGCAACCGCTGCCTCTGCATCTTTTATCTGATTTTCTATTTCCCTGAGTTCAGAAGACTTTCTCCTGAGGGTATCGAGAAGCCGGTCTTCGGTTCTAATAAGTTCGTTCTTCTCGTTCTTTACGTCCTCAAGTTTCTTTCTGGAAGCCATGAGTTCGTCTCTTGTTGCTGCAAATTTAGCATCCACATCTGCAATCCTGCTCTGGAGCAGCATGCGCTCTGTTTTGCGCTCGGAAAGTTCTGAGGATATACTGTCTTTCCTGAGGTTCTCAGCTTCGATTTTCTCCTCAAGTTCTCTTATTTTGCCCTTTGTGGAATCAATCTCTACAAAAGCTTTCCTGCGCCGCGAATCAGCATCCTCAAGTTCGGATTCCGAAAGCTCGATGCTATCGACACAGCGGGAAATTTCTCCCTTAATCTCTTCTATCTCCCTTTTGATCTGGAGCTGTTCATCCTCTCCTTTTTTCCGGATTTCAAGGGAAATTTTTTCCAGAGTTTCCTCCAGAGCCTGGAGTTCCTGTGTCCTCTCGTTTAGCAGAACCTGAATTTTCTCCAGATGCTCGTTCTTTCCGACAAGCTCCTTTTCCACATTCTGCAGTTCAGCTCTTGCGTCCTTGAGTTTAGAGAGCAGGATGTAACCTTCAAATTTGACTTTTTCGGCCTTAAGTGCCTGGTATTTTAAAGCCTGATCGCGTTCTCCTGAAAGCTTCTCCAGTTGAGCCCTTACTTCTTCAAGGATTATATCCACACGTTCGATTTGCTGCCTGACAACTTCAAGTTCTTCAAGGGCTTTTTGCTTGCGCTCGTCAAATTCTGCAACTCCTGCAATTTCGTCGATAATCTTTCGCCTTTCCAGAGGAGTCATTGAGATTATCTGAGTAACGTCTCCCTGCATCACGACATTGTAACCTTCAGGTGTCACCCCGGCTTTTGAGAGCTGAGAATGTATTTCTCCAAGGCTTACGGCTTTTCCGTTGAAATAAAAATAGCTATAGTACCCGCTTTTCGTTCTCCGGACCTTTCTTGAAACCTCAACTTCGTCAAGTTCCATAGGCAACTTACGGTCAGAATTGTCAAAACGAATAGTAACCTGGGCAAAGTCAGGCTTTTTTGCCTCATCGCCATTATAAATCAGATCTGTGAGTTTCTCAGCTCGAAGAGTTCTGGAACTGGTAAGTCCGAGCGCGAAAAGAATCCCATCTATGATGTTTGACTTTCCACTCCCATTAGGGCCGGAAATAGTGGTAAAGTCATTATAAAAGGGGACCTTCACTTTTTTTCCGAAGGATTTGAAATTAACGAACTCAATCTCTTTTATATACACAGAATGCCTCTGTAATCGCGTTTTTGAGAAAGTTTCTGTTTTTAAGCCTCATTTAGCTATGGAATTTTTCCGGACGCAGGTGATTATTTCCGCATCCTCGCTTTCTCGCAGATCCACGGATTCTTCAATTACGTGTTTCTTGGGAGCCTTTTCAGCAATTATATATTCACACTTATAATCATTTACAGGTGTGGCTCTTGAAGAATCTGCCTTCACAGGAGCAGGCTGTCTCAGGGGGGGTGATTGTCTGGAAGATTGTTGCCTCAAAGGAGCAGATTGTCTGGGAAATGACGGCTGTTTTACAGGTTCAGTTCCAGTTGATGTCTGCTGTCTCATATAACCTGTAAACCGTCTTTTATCTCCACTTTCGGCAATGATATACTCACACTTTGTTTCGACTTCTTCGTCGAGCTCCCTCGGCTCGATCTCTCTTATTTTCAGCCGAACTTTTGCGCTGGTTCCTGGGATGGGGGCCGGTGCTTCCCTGAATTCTGTTAGTTCGTATCCAGAAGAACTTTCTTTTCTCAGTTCAGGTTTATGCTTGGGTTTTTTGGAAAGGGGGGGAAGATCAAGAGGGTCATCAGGGAGGGTAAAGTTTATAGAAGTAGGTGGGACAGGAGCAGGATTTTTAATATTCTCCAGCTTTTTGGTGAGATTTTCAATCTCAGACTCAAGTTTCTTAATAAGAATCTTCTGATCAAGCAATTCCCGGACTAGCCCATCCTGAATGCCTGCAAGTTCCCTAAGCCTCCTATCTGCCTCTCCAGAATCGTGTTCTTTGGGAGCCTTAATTTCCATTCTCAACTCATTGAGGATTGAAGCCTTTAGTAAGGCAGGGTCAGGGATTCCCATCAGTTCTGTCCTGATTTCGGAAAGAACACTATCCTTTAAGGACTCCTGATCGGAAACATTTTCTACTTCGGCCCGCAGTTCGTTGAGAACCGAAATCTTAATCGATTTTTTGAGAGTCTCGAGCTCTTCATAGCTTATTGACAGTCGCCTTTTAAGCGGTGTATTGTGCACGTCCCTCTGTCCAGTTCTCATAGAATACCTCTGATAATAATTCAGGTCCCGATTCTCTGATCTTCTGCAGTTTTACCAGCAGCAAACATCATAACAATTATTATTCGATTGATAATTCAGACGAATTTAAATAATGTGTATAAAGTACATGTAATCTCACTTTATATATATATGGTAATCGATAGTATTTTTTCAAGATTTTTAACTTTTATTTAATTTATAATAAGAAATACTTTATAAACTTTTCTGAAAATATTTGCATAAATTGCTTTAAGGGACAGAAGAATACTAAAACACTAATTATTCTGAATCAAAAGGTGTTAAATTTTCTAAATAGCTAAAATCAGGAGAAAAAAATCTTTAAATCTTGTTAGAGAAAATTTCTGGTCCCTGGTGAATAGTGTCAAAAAAAGGTAGTTAAGTACAGAGAACTATTTACTTCAAATTAATTATATTGTAGTCAAAAAAGAATGTTGAGTTATAAAGAATTTATAAACTGAAATAAATCTACTTTATAGATACACAAAAAAATAAAGGGATATATATTTTTCTGTGTGCTCGGTGGAAAAATAATAATTATAAGCAAAGAGCCAGGTCTCATTTCTGGAATAAATCGAATAGAAAAATCCTTCAATAAAGGTTAATACCATTCTGAGAAAAAACCTTTTTTACTGCAAAATAGGGGAATGAAACCCAATATTAACCTAGAAATAGAATGAGTTAAAAAGTTGGATTTCAGTCAGGGGGTATAATTTTGTTAGGGGGAAGTGTTACTGGATGGAAGTAAGGGATTCTTCGGAATAGATTAATACGTTCTCCCGGGATTGGACCTTGGGGGATGTACATTCCATTTCCACAGCTGTTTCATTAACAATGGAACCGTGAGTTCCAGTGCTTTCAAGGAAAAATTGAACCTCTTCAATTTCAGGCTCGCGGAAATGATCCATCTCTAAAATATCCATGATAACACTCAACACGTTTTTGTGCAAGTGATTGGTTATTCGGGTCATTGCGGATTAACACGATATCCTAAGTATTAATAATTTGCGGCATCGGTAAAACATTTCAGAAAGAAACAGATTAAATTATTAATATATAAATATTGTGCTAGGTGAAAAGACACTTTCTTTTTATGAAAGGAATTCAATTATCAATAAAGACTATTAATTATTTTTAAGATTGTACTCGTTCCTATTAACTGGCAACTCACTTATTTAATTTACGAATACAGAAGAGAAAGATTAGAGAAAAGAGGGCCCGAAAATTCGGATAAGGATGCCTACTCCAAGGGCAAGGAATATGGTAAAAAGGACTATCCAGGTCGTATCCTTTACTCCGAGCTCGTGCTTGAGTACTGCAATTGTTGCGATACAGGGCATATAAATGGTCGTAATAATAGCAAACTCATACATTTGAACAGGGGTCATTACAGCTGCGAAGTTAGCTGTACCTGCAAGTACAGCCAGGATCTGAAGAGCCATCTCCTTTCTGAGAATCCCAAACACAAGAGCTGTTGCAGCGAATGCCGGAAGGCCCAGCAGACCAACAGATATAGGTTCTACAAAGTCCTGGAAAAGGGTAAGAAGGCCCAGAGTGTCGACTACTCCGAGAAAAGCGCTTCCAATAAGTAGAAGTGGAAATGCGATAAAGAGAAACTCCCGGCTTTTCATCCAGGTTTTTCTGAGAGTAGATTTTAGTTCTGGCTTTCTTAGAGGAGTCATTTCCATTATGAAGCCACTTCTCTGTCCAGGCAGAGTTTTTCCAAGAATCCATCCCATAGTCCCAATAATAAAAATCTCCATAACATAGATTGAAACCGCCGGCCAGAAACCTACGAAAGTTCCCACAAGCCCCAGAATGATAACTGTTCTTGCAGAGCAGGGAATAAGGGAGATAAGAACGGAAGCTATCCTCTTTTCCCTCTGTGTGCCAAGCGAATGCACCGCCATGACTGCAGGGACATTGCAGCCAAAGCCCAGGACGAGCGGAATCACAGCTCTCCCGTGAAGCCCAAGCTTGTGAGTGAAATTGTCCAGAAGAAAAGCTGCCCTCGTTAAATAGCCCGAGTCCTCAAATATGGAAAGAATTGCGTAAAAAACTGCAATATAAGGAATTGCGATTGCAAATCCGGCTTCAACGCCCCGCAGAGTGTATATAATGAGATTCCTGAGTAAAGGGGGCATCCCCGATGTCATGGTTTCTGCAGGCTGAATTATGTAGGGTTCAAAAACCTCGTTTACAATCCAGGTCTCAAGAAAACCTCCTACTCTGAAGACAAGGAGAAAGGTCAGGAGCAGGGCAGATATGAGTACAATAATTCCGAAATTGGGAGAGGTAAGTATCGCATCTATCTTTTCTTTTATGCCTTTTTTGGACTCGAATCTTGAAACCACACTGTCAACTATATATCCGGCTTCTCCGTAAAGATCTCTTGCAACTGTATCAGGGACTGAAATCCCGTGTTCCATTTCGAGATTCTGTCTCAACCGTCTTGCAGAAGACAGGATAGCGTTAGCCTCGGGAGGCATACAGCAGAGTTCCACAAATTCGGCATCATTCAAAAGTGCTGCAGTTTTTACGCTCGGAGAAACAAGCGGAAAAGTGTAGTCCAGTGTGGATAAAGCCTGTCTTATCCACTGGCTGTACCTTACTCTGTGGTGTTTCTGAACTTTTCCCGCTTCTTCAAGAGCTACAAGCATTACCTCATCAAGCCCTATTCCCCAGGTAGCAACAGTTGGCACGACAGGCAGGCCAAGAAGTTCTGAGAGCCTATCCGCATCAACAAGAACTCCAAGATCTGCAGCCAGATCTACCTGGTTTAAGGCAACAACCATGGGGATATCGAGTTCAAGAAGCTGCAAAGTAAGAAAGAGATTTCTCTCAAGCCTGCTAGCGTCCAGGACATTGATAATTATATCCGGCTTATCCTCTATAAGAAATTTCTTTGTTACCTTCTCATCTTCATTTGTAACTCCAAGTGAATATATTCCAGGAAGGTCGACTACCTCAATTGTTTTACCCCGGGCCTCTACCCTTCCTCTTTTAAGCGCAACTGTAGTGCCCGGATAATTTGAAACTTCAACTCCTACTCCTGTAAGCCGGCTGAAGAATACGCTTTTTCCAACGCTTGGATTGCCTATGAAGGCAATTGTCATATTAAAAGGAGGTTTATCCTTACTTTCACTGCCAGAAGTACAGCATGAGCTGGAAATTTCTATCACATCCCCATCAATTATGCTTCATGCCGACCATATCTTTTCAATCATTATTCTGCAAGTTTTCCGGAATAATGAAAATTTTCTTTGCAATATCTTTTCCAAGGGCTATTTCAGACCCCATTGCTATAACGGATATGCAGCCCTGTTTTTGCTTGCGCCTTACCTCAATATCTTCGCCTGTAAGGATACCAAGAGAATTTAAACGTTCTCTTGTTTCTCTGGGAAGGGTTACTCTGGCTATTTTGCCTGAACTTCCCTCCTCCATTTCATCAAGAGGAATGAATTTTTCCTCTTTTTTGATGTTGCTTTTATCAATATTTATCGGATGCCCATCAGGGCAATATTCGGGGCTTCCCAAAAACTCATAAATTTTTTCTAGAACAGCTTCAGATACAGCATGTTCAAGTTCGCAAGCTTCTTTATGGGCTTCCCGTCTATCGAAATCAAGGACATCTACAAGGAAAGTTTCAAGCACCTGATGCTTCCTTTTGATCTTGATAGCCTGTTCCGTCCCTTTTTCAGTCAATTCGACACCCTGATAAGGTGTATACTCCACAAGTCCAGAAGAATTTAATTTTTTTACCATTTCAGTCACACTCGGTGGAGATACATTAAGTTCTTCTGATATCTGTTTGGTCTTTGCAGGGCCCTGGTTTTTTCTTATTAGGTAAAGAATAGTTTCAAGGTACTCTTCAAATCGATCCGTGTGCATTAATGACTCCCGCCAACAAAGGCCTGAATCCAGACCAGAGAATTAGGACAACCTAAAAAACATAACTGCCTGAATAAATAATTTTTGGTTTTTAACTATTTCGGTCATGTAAAAAATAGAAAAGGAAAATTCCTGTAATAACTCAGGAATTAATTGATTTCAATACGGCAATTTCATTGCAGTCCGGGAACTTAGGGCATCTCACGCAGCCAGACCAGATTTTTCTGGGAAGACTATTTTTATCCACAACTGTAAAACCCAAAGTTTTGAAAAAATCAGGTACATAAGTAAGAGCAAAAACTTCCTTCATGCTGAGGTCTTCAGCCTCTTTAAGGCAGGCAGAGACAAGTTTTGTGCCCACACCTTTTCTTGAACATTCAGGTCTTACAGCAAGGGCAAGAACTTCTGCAAGGTCCTCCCAGACAATATGCAGAGCACAACAGCCCACCACTTCTCCATTGATCTCGTAAACATAATAGTCCCTGATGTTTTCATACATCTCACTCAGGGAACGGGGAAGCATGAGCTCATCCTTGGAATAAGCACTTATAATCTGCTTCATTACAATAACATCATTTACCCTGGCTTTCCTGATCAATTTCTATTTCCTCTGAAGTTATATTTTATCTCTATTTGTATCGTTATGATAAGCTTCTTACACTGTTGAGTGATCAAGCTAAGAAATTACTGTCTTTCCAGATAAGAAATTTTTCCGTACTTATGAGTATATGTCCCTAATTAGAGAAGATCTCATTCTCCTAATAAGAAGTTTCAAAAAATGGGGATTATGAAAATGTCTCTCTTTACTTTAAATGAAACGATAAAAGCAGATTGAAGGAAATTAGCGGGCGCGAAGGGATTTGAACCCCCGATTTACAGCTTAGGAGGCTGCCGCCATATCCGGGCTAGGCCACGCGCCCATCAGATTATTCATGAGAATTCAGCCATATTGCTGTCTGCTGAATCTGCATTTTAGCTGAAGTATCCATAATAGCGGCATAAGATATATATTTAATTATCGCTCCGAAAAAAGGAAAAGTATTACCTCAAAAATAAATACGATTTTTCTGGAAAGTTTTAAATCTAATGTAAACCATTGGATCCACAGAGGTTAACAATACATATGTCTTTCCATTAACCATCTATCCTAAAAAGGTAGATTAATAGCTACAGAGTTCCCGTTATCATAACTGACAATTTACTATACATCAGTTTCAGTTACACTGTAGCCTCTCTTTCCATTATAAATCTGCTTATCTGTTTGTTATTTAACTCGCAATATCTTTGACCGCTGGAGAAGGCGAAAACAAAGAAGGCGAAAAAGAAAACTCGGCTAATAATGAAAAATAAAAAGAGGAAAAACTGTGCATATCAAAAACAGTCACTCATACTCATCCCATACACCTGAACTCCGGATGATGGTTTTTGCATCCCTTTTTGCAGCTCTAACCGCCGCAGGAGCGTATATACAGATTCCTGTTCCTTTTTCACCTGTTCCAGTTACATTGCAGGTTTTCTTTGTTCTGCTTGCTGGCAGTATCTTGAAAAGCAAATGGGGGAGCCTGAGCATGATAGTATACGCACTTATGGGAATAGCAGGACTTCCGGTTTTTGCAGGAGGAAGTTCCGGAATGGGGGTGTTGCTTGGACCCACTGGAGGATATATTATTGGTTTCATTCTGGCTGCTTATATCATTGGAAAGCTTTCTGAAAGGACTGAAAATTCCACCAGATCCAAAATTCTTATCAATACCCTTAATATGAGCACCGGAGTCCTGGTTGTTTATGTATGTGGAGTTTTTCAATTGATGCTGGTGGCTGAAATCGGGCTCAGAACAGCTCTTGCCCTTGGCGTAATGCCTTTTGTGCCGGGAGAAATAGTAAAAACGGCAGTTGCTGCATACATCGCTTCTACTTATAAACTATAAAACATTTTGATGGTATTTAAGCAGGATACGGGAATCTTTCGTAGAATTTAAAACGAATTAATATATTTTCGGTTAAGTATGATCAGGCTCGACAAAGTAAGTTATAGTTATCCTGATGGGACTTCCGCGCTTGAGAACATAAGTCTGGCGATAAAAAAAGGAGAATTCATCGGGATAACCGGCAAAAACGGCAGCGGGAAGTCTACACTTGCCCTCCACCTTAACGGGCTCCTTAAACCGCAGAAAGGAAGAGTAGCTATAAAAGGTATGGATACCCGTGACCCTTCAAAACTTCTTGAAATCCGAAAATCTGTGGGTATAGTATTTCAGAACCCTGAAACTCAGTTTGTGGGTAGAACCGTAGAAGAAGATCTGGCTTTCGGCCCGGAAAATCTTTGCCTTCCTCCGGTAGAAATCCGAAAATGTATAGATGTGGCTCTTGCCGAAACAGGGTTTGAAGAGTACAGATATCGTTCCCCAAGAACCCTCAGTGGGGGGCAGAGACAGTGTGTAGCTATAGCCGGGATTCTTGCAATGAGACCCGAATGTCTCATTTTTGATGAAGTAACTTCTATGCTTGACCCGAATTCCGGAAAATCTGTTCTAGAACGCATAAAAAAACTGCAGAAAAAAGGAAAAACCATCGTATATATTACCCATAATCTTGAAGAGCTTCATGCTGCAGATAGGATCATTGTTATGGAAAAAGGGAGAATCGTGCTTGAAGGAGAACCAGAGCGGGTTTTTTCTGACACTTTTCTTCCAGACCTGGGCCTTCCTCTTCCTTCTCTCTTTGAGCTTGCAGAGCGTTTGAAGGCTCACGGAATCACAGTTCCATGGGAAAAAGTTTCTTCCCCTGAGATCTTTGCGGAGGAGATATGCCGATTACTCTTGAAAACGTAAATTTCTCGTACTCCAGAAAAACTTCTCTGGAAACCCATGCTTTAAAAGACATCAATCTGCGGATCGAAAGGGGTGAATTTGTAGGGATTCTTGGGGAAAAAGGTGCTGGAAAATCCACTCTTTTAAAGCTCTTTAATGGGCTGCTGCATCCCGAAACCGGAACAGTACTTGTGGACGGGCTTGATCCTTCTTCAAGAGAAGTAAGGCGCAGGATAGGAATGGTTTTTCAACAGCCTTCAGACCAGCTTTTTTGCAGAACCGTTTCTGAAGAGATAGCTTTTGGACCTTTAAATTTTGGATGCTCAAAAAAAGAAACAAAAGAAAGAGTGCTTGAGGCGATTGAGGCCGTTTCTCTTGACCACAGCATGCTTTCTCGAGATCCTTTCACCCTTAGTGGAGGAGAAATGCAGAGAGTTGCCCTTGCATGTGCTCTTGCCCTCAGACCGGATTACCTTATACTGGATGAACCCATTACAGGACTCGACCCGGTCGGAAAAAAGGAAATTCTCGAGACCTTCAAAAAAGTAAAGGAAAAAGGAACGGCAGTTATAGCAGTAACCCATAACCTTAAAGGATTTTTCCCATTACTGGAAAGAATCATACATCTCAAAGAAGGCAGGATAGCGTTTCAGGGAAACAGAGAAGAATATCTTAAAGCTGGGTACGGTCCTCTTCCACCTATAGCTTCCATGATGAAGGAACTCAAAGCAAATGGCTTTCCCGTTAATTCTGCCATATTTACGGTTGAAGACGCTCTGGAGGAAATATTAAGGGCTAAAGCTGCAATTGAGAAGGATACCAGAAATAAAGGGTGAGTAAAATGCAAGAGCCTGTTTTTAGTTATGTGCCTGGAATCTCCTTTCTCCACAGGCTTGATCCCAGGACAAAGATTGTGGCAGTAATGCTGCTTGGAATCCTCGCATTCAGGATTGAGAATTTTGAAGGTATTGCGGCTCTATTTGTGCTTTTCTTTACTCTGGCATTGCTTTCCCGGTTACCCATGAAGGTATTTTTCAGTGCAGTCAGGCCTATGATGCTTTTTATAATTTTCATATTTCTTGCGCAGTTGTTTTTCACGGATGGAAAAGCTGTTGCTTCATTCTGGATTCTGGAACCGAGTTTTGAGGGGTTTGAGAAAGGACTAAAGCTTGCTGCCCGATTTATACTTCTCCTTCTATTTGCGTCCCTTCTTACAGCAAGTACCGATCCTTCCGCAATTACCTGTGGAGTGGAAAGAATGTTCCGACCTTTGCCTCTCCGTTTTCTGGGGATAAGTTCCTTTGAGCTCGCTACAATGATGAATATTTCAATAGCCTTTCTACCTCTTCTCTTTGAAAGAGTTGAAAGGACAAAAGCTGCCCAGGCTGCAAGAGGGATGAATTTTGTTAAGAATCCATTTCATTCAATTCCTGCTCTTGCAATTCCTCTCTTGAGAGGTGTAATCAGAGATGCGGAAGAACTGGCTCTTGCAATGGAGAGCAGAGGTTATCAGGGAAAAAGAAGGACCTCGCTGCACGAGCTTTCAATGAAGAAAAGAGATTGGGCATCCCTTCTTATTCTTGTACTTTTTTTCATCTTTGTCCTTAGTCTCTGAAAACAAGAGCATGAATCTTCTTTAGCTGAGCTATCTGTGCTGACGGAGATCAGTATTGTCACAAACCATAACTGTCACAAACCATAACTGTCACAAACCATAACTGTCACAAACCATAACTGACAAAAGCTAGAACTGACAAAATTTAGCAGTCTCCACATGTTTTAAGAAGATATTAATATATGAACAACTGTTCATATGATCATGCCGGATAAGTGTGAAAGAATTGATGTAAAGCGGATAGGAAACCTATTACAAAAGGTTCCTGGTGCTGAAAGCATCACAAGGATGGCTGCAGTGTTTCAGGCTCTCCAGTCAGATACTCGCCTGAAAATCCTTTTTTTACTAAGGCAGAAGGAAATGTGCGTCTGTGAACTTGAACAGGCTCTTGAAGTTACTCAGTCTGCAGTCTCACACGGCCTCAGAACTCTCAGGCAGCTTGATCTTGTAAGAGTCCGAAGAGAGGGGAAATTTACAGTTTACTATATTGCAGATGATCATGTCCGCACACTTATTGAAATGTGTCTGGAACATGTGGAGGAGAAGGCATGAGTTTTGAGATACTTAACTTCATATTTGCCTCTATTTCCGGGATTTTGCTCGAGTCCTGGGAGATCTTCCTTGAAGCTGCTCCTTTTCTTATCTTCGGCCTGGGGATTGCAGGTCTTCTCAATATTATGGTTCCTGACCAGAAAATTATGGATTACCTTGGAGCACCTGCCGGAAAAGTCCGCTCTGTTCTCAATGCTTCTCTTGCAGGCCTGCCCCTCCCTCTGTGCTCCTGTGGAGTTGTCCCTGCGGCAATGTCAATAAGAAAAAGAGGCGCAAATAGGGGAGCAACTCTTTCCTTCCTTATCTCCACGCCTGAGACTGGATTAGACTCCATAGCAATTACCTATGCCCTTCTGGATCCTGTAATGGCAGTTTTCCGCCCGCTGGCAACTCTGGCAACTGCTGTTCTTGCAGGACTTGCGGACAATTTTCTGATAGGGGAAGAGCCGAAAAAGAAGGAGAGCAGTATACAGGAAAACCCGGGGAAAAAAGCAGGCGTACTTGCAGTTTCAACTTTACTCGGGACTTCTGTTCAGGAAAAATCGTGTAGTCTTCCTTCATGTAGCTGCAATAGGGCTGCAGATTCACACAGTAACAAGGTTCAACCTTTAAAAACAACAGTAAAAATTATAGACCCAAAACATGCAGACATCAAACCTCTGGAACTCATCAGTAAATCTGTTGAAAATATCCCCCGTGTTTCCATGGCAAGCCCCGCTCTCCAGAAAACTATTTCTTCATGCGGGTGCGGAAGCTGTGGATATGAAGGAGAGGACGCCAAAATAAGTGGGAAAGATAAAAAACCTGTTCAAAAACAGTTCTTTAAAGGGATAAAGTATGCTTACATCGAGCTACTGGGGGACATTTCTAAATGGATGCTAATTGGAATCCTGCTCGCAGGCATTATTTCTTATGCAATTCCTGAAAATCTCATTCAGAACTACCTGGGAGGCGGCATTGGTTCAATGCTGGTTATGCTTTTAGTTGGAATTCCCCTCTACATTTGTGCTACTGCCTCGACTCCTCTTGCCGCAAGTCTGGTAGCCAAAGGAATGAGCCCCGGAACAGCCTTTGTTTTTCTTCTTGCCGGGCCAGCAACTAATGCAGCAACCATAACTATGGTCGCCCGTTTCCTGGGGAAGCGCTCGGCAGTTCTTTATGTGGGAGTAATTTCTATCTGTGCTCTGGGAGCAGGAATTCTGCTGGACTGGCTTTATCTGAAATTGGGGATCAGCGCAACTGCAACCCTCGGAACTGCGAAAGAATTGATTCCCGAAGACCTGAAGGTAGCTTTGGCGGTTTTATTGCTTCCTCTAATGTTATATGGAATCTGCTGCAGGGAAAAAGGATGTAGTTGCCCTGAATGCCATTAAATTCGAAAGAAATGGGTGTAAACAGGGTCGCAAGAGTACCAGTATAATATAAATTCCCAGGAATAGAATAATCAGTATGCAGGAAAATCCAAAATCCAACGAAAGAAAGGTAACCAAAGACTCATTTTATGAGGTTCCAGGGGTAGTTAGGGCCGAATCTAAAGAGGAAACAGGTGCTACACCTGAGGGACAGACTGGGGAAAGGGAAACCGGAGAAATTATCGGATCACCGGAAAGAAAAGAACCGAAGGAAACTGAGTTTAAAGCTCCAGGGGAACCTGAAACTGGTTATACAAAGGAATCATGGACAAAACCAGAGAAAGGAATGGAAGAAAAAGAAGCAAGTGAAAAAACCAGAGCAGAGGCCGGAGCGGGGGCCGAAGAAAAAACAGGGGAAAAGACCAGAGAAGAAAAGAGAACTATCTATACAGCTAAAAGGCGGCTTACTAAAAGCAAGAAAGACCGTATGCTCTTTGGAGTCTGCGGTGGACTGGGAGAATACTTTGATATTGACCCAACTTTTATAAGGCTTGCTTTTGCGATTCTAGCTCTCCAGGGAATCGGTATTGTCATATATATTATACTTGCAATAATTATGCCTTCAGATAAAAGCGTTGAGATGGTTCCCAGAAAGGAGCAGTAATTGGGGGGAAACTCCTACATAAATGTAAAGTGTTAATTTGAAGGCTTGTCAAAACCAATTGCAGAGGATATGTTTGCCAGTAATAGGCACGTTGTTTTTTTAAGGAGTGATAGGGAGAAGAGTCGGGTGGGCACATTAAAAAATAAATAGGGAGATATAGACATTCAATCCCAAAAAAACTATATTTTACTCTTTTTGAAATCCTGTAGAAAACGATAACGAAGAAAAGAACGAAAATCTTCACTTGAAGCCGGTAAAACAATTAAAAGGAATTGAGCGGGCTCGAAGGGATTTGAACCCCCGACGTCTGGGTTAGAAGCCCAGCGCTATATCCTGGCTAAGCCACGAGCCCAATTTGCCTTTCATATTGCGGATTACGAAATGCCCCTTCTAAGATAAAAGCTTTTTGTATGAACAGGGATTGAGGCGGGGAAAAATCTTAAAATATTTATGTAGAAGCGGAATTGTAATATACATTCAGTATATACCCGCTTATTTAGCTTTTTACATAAGAACTTGCCAGTATGAAACATCCCTGGGGCTTTGAGTTCCTTTAAGAACCCTGAGCAGAGCTCACATACTGTCAATGAATGAAAAAAGTAATGGTCTATTAGGGCTTGTACTTTAAAGATTGCATTATTGATGACATCAAGAAAACAGGTAATTGTACAAGGTAGAAGATTTCAGAGGATTGTTCGCAAATGAGTGAGATACTGATTTACTTGGACGGGAAATTTGTTCCCAAAGCCGAAGCCAAGGTTTCGGTCTATGACCATGGTTTTCTCTATGGTGACGGTGTGTTTGAAGGAATAAGAGCATACAACGGGCGCGTCTTTAAGTTAAAGGAGCATGTCGACAGGCTCTTCGACTCAGCAAAGGCAATTGCAATGGACATCCCTGTTACAAAAGAAGAGATGACCGAGATAATTCTTGAAACCCTCAGAAAAAACAACCTTAAAGATGCCTACATCCGCCCAATAGTTTCAAGAGGAATAGGAGATCTCGGGCTTGATCCCCGCAAGTGCGAGAAGCCTTCAGTGGTTGTTATAGCCCAGGGCTGGGGAGCCATGTACGGCGACCTTTACGAAGTCGGGCTCACAGGAGTCAGCGTCTGTGTCCGGAGAAATGCACCTGATGCCCTATCTCCGAATATCAAATCTCTGAACTACCTCAACAATATCCTGGCAAAGATTGAAGCCAATGAAAAGGGAGGAGATGAAGCTATCTTCCTGGATCAGAACGGTTTTGTTTGTGAAGGCTCTGGAGACAATATATTCATAGTTAAGAACAATCAGGTCCTGACCCCCTATACTATCAGCAATTTAAAAGGGATTACAAGAGCCACAGCTATCGAACTTCTGGATGAGATGGGATACAAGGTCATAGAAGCTAACTTAGGGCTGTTTGACCTTTACACAGCTGACGAAATCTTCGTTACAGGTACTGCAGCCGAATCTGCTCCAGTGACCAAGCTTGACGGAAGAATTATCGGCACAGGAAAACCCGGACCTCTGACAATGAAGATGGTCGAGGCCTTTGAAATAATCACTCAGAGCACAGGAACACCCATCTACAAGTAAAAAAGCACCCTGAAAATAAAATGAAAGTAATATCGAGCGGGATTTTCCTGCCCGAATTCTTTTTAATTATCCTGTCTCTTTTTAAATAGATTCTTTTTGATTATTACTTTGAAGGAGCTTTTCTCTGGGCCTTTCTTAACAAATTCCTTTCCTTCAATTCTACGCAAAAATATTTCTGTCTCTTTTTATTACCCCCGGGCCTGTCCCCAAATCTCCATATGACTTTTCTCCAAGTTGAGATTTCTCTTACCAGACTGTTTCCAGCATTTTCCCTAAAGGGAAAAGTAAGTATAAAAAGGGTCAGAAAATGCTATTAAAGTAAAAAATCCATCAGAAAACCGAGAAATCTGGGTTCGATATTATGAAGCGCAAAGAGTTTCGGCAACTTATCTCTGTAGAGGAGGCACGGAAAATAATAAGCAGCCTGCAGGTTTTTCCTGTAGAAAAAGAGGAAATTCTTGAAAACTCCTATGGTAAGATCCTTGCAGGGGATATTGTTACCGAAATCAATGTCCCTCCATTTTCGAGAGCAACAATGGATGGCTATGCCGTGAAGGCAGAAGATACGTATGCCTGTAGTGAAGCTGAGCCTTCAAGACTTAAGATACTCGGGCATATTCCTGCAGGCTCGGATGAAAGGGTTAAAGTTTCACAAGGAGAAGCTGTTGAAATCGCTACTGGAGCACTTATCCCTGAAGGAGCCGACTCTGTAGTTATGATTGAATATAGTTCGGAAGAAGAAGGTACTGTTCTGATCTATAGGCCTGTGACTGTGGGGGAAAACATCATGAAAGCAGGTTCTGATATTCTTAAAGGAGAACTTGTGCTGAGGAGAGGGCGGAAACTGGGGTCCAGGGAAATTGGAGTTCTGGCATCTATTGGAAAAGGGAAGGTCCCAATCCTTGAACTACGGGTAGGAATAATCTCAACTGGGGACGAGCTTGTGCCTCCCGGAAAAATTCTGGGCCATGGACAGGTATATGATGCAAACTCATACACATTATATGCGGGTGTACAGGAGTGTGGAGCTTTTCCCGTTCTCTCTGGAATTGTGAAAGATAATGAGACTGCCATGAGGAAGACACTTGAAAGTGCAGTTTCTGAATGTGCTTTAATCCTGACATCAGGAAGCACTTCCTCAGGAGCCGGGGATGTGATGTACCGACTGATTGATGAGATAGGTACCACCCTTGCCCACGGGATCAGCATAAAGCCGGGAAAACCTGTGGTAATTGGAGTAATTCAAGGCGTTCCCATTATAGGACTGCCTGGAAACCCAACATCAGCACTAATAATCTTTAATGAATTCGTAGCCCCACTTCTTAGAAAGGCCCTCGGAGCCGGTGCTGAATTAAAAAAGGTAGAAAAAGGCTCTATGGGTACTGCCATTCGTTCAGAAGGAAGACAGCAACTTCTTCCAGTCGGCCTGATTCGAGGAAGAGTGTATCCTGCGGACCGAGGTTCGGGTGCAATCACATCTCTTTCCGGAGCAGATGGTTTTATCGAGATCCCTTCCAATGTAGAGTTTATTGAAGCAGGTACAGAAGTGGAAGTGACCCTTTTCGGAGAGGTTAGAAAACCTGACCTTCTTATAACTGGAGGCTTCTGTCCCGGTATCGATCTGCTTGAAGATCTTAGCGGACTTAATTTCAGGACGCTTTATACCGGCTCAAG
Organism: uncultured Methanosarcinales archaeon; assembly: GCA_964560735.1. Lineage (GTDB taxonomy): Archaea > Halobacteriota > Methanosarcinia > Methanosarcinales > Methanosarcinaceae > Methanosarcina. The sequence goes on from CAZLNG010000007.1 coordinate 54,474, forward strand.
CGGAGGCTTCAGTGCAATTAATGCAAAAACTGCAGATCTTGCAGGTGTGAATATGCCCTCCAGATCCTGCGAGGAAGAGGGCAGAATCATGTATAACACTCCTACTATCAAAAATATGGGGCTTTCTGACGTTGTACTTCTCAAAGGGTACAGAAGGGATGTAGGGCTTATTGTAAGGCAGGACAGTACTATCTCTGGACTTTCGGACCTGCCCGGGAAACGACTGATTAATCGGAACCTCGGTTCAGGCACAAGAGTTCTTCTTGAATTAATGATTACGGACTTTGCATCTGAAAAAGGAATCAGCAAAAAGGAATTTACCGATTCGATTCCCGGATATTCTTCTGGAGCGAAATCAGAGGTTTCAATCTGTGAGGCAGTTCTCTCAGGAAAGGCAGAAGCGGGAATTGGCAAGAGAAATTGTGCCGAAAAGAACAGGCTCAAGTTCATAAAAATTGCAGAAGAGGAATATGACTTTTTAGTGAGAAAAGAGATGCTGGATACTCCTGAAATCAGGAGATTATTGGAAGTCCTGACCTCCAGAGAGTTCGCTTCGAAGCTTCCTGGGGGGCTGCATGTCTATGAGAGAACAGGTGAGATAATTTCGTTTGAATAAAATTTTTCTTTAAGTATCTCTGAGGAGAGGCGTTCCTTCGAAGGGGCGCTATCCCTTCAATAAGCTTTAAATATAATTATACTTATCAAGAAATATAAATATACAGGAGTATTCTTACTGTTTCAAGATCTGTAAGAAACCCATTCCATAGGTATATATATTGCATTCAACTATTCAGGATAAAATATCCAGATGAAGGATCTGTTTTGGATCAAAAAAGGTTTGTAGAAGCCGAATTCATGCGGTTTCTTTTTCTAAATAATATGAAAATCATTTCTTCAGTCCCGAAGTCGGCAGGTTCCAGATGAGCAGCATACAGGAGCAAATACAGGAAATAGAAGACGAAATTCAAAAGACCAAGTACAATAAGGCAACTTCCCACCACATAGGCAGGCTGAAAGCCAAAATAGCCCGCCTGCGAGATGAGGTGGAAAAGAAAGCGTCTGCAAAAGGTGGAGGAGAAGGGTACTCGGTTAGAAAATCAGGAGACGGAACCGTAACTCTGGTTGGGTTTCCATCAGTAGGAAAATCCACGCTTCTGAACAAAATTACAGGCGCCAAGTCCGCAGTGGGAGCATACGAATTTACAACTCTCACAGTTGTTCCAGGGGTACTGGAACACAAGGGAGCAACAATTCAGTTTCTTGACGTGCCAGGGCTTGTAAAAGGTGCGTCTTCAGGACGTGGTCGTGGGAAAGAAGTCATATCAGTTATCCGGAACTCTGATATGGTTATATTTTTGCTTGATGTTTTCCAGCCAAAGCATTACGAAGTACTGATGGATGAGCTTTACCAGGCTGGAATACGTGTTGACCAGGAACGCCCTGATGTTGTTATCAAGAAAAAAGACAGGGGCGGCATAGATATTAACTCAACTGTTGATATTGACCTGGATGATGAAACCATTAAGGCTGTGCTTGATGAGTACAAGATCCATAACGCCAGCGTACTTATAAGAGAAGACATTACAGTTGACCAGCTTATTGATGTTGTCCTTGACAACAGAAGTTATGTCAGATCCCTTATAGTCATTAACAAGGTAGATCTGGGCTATCCACAGTTGATTGAGGAATGCAGGGAAATGTATCCAGACGCAATTCTCATCTCAGCCCATCTGGGTATAAATATCGAAACCCTTAAAGATGCTATCTACGACAGGCTGGGTTTCATCAGGGTCTACTTAAAGCCGCAGGGCGAGCCTGCAGATATGGAAGAACCCCTTATAGTAATGAGCGGGACCAATATAGGCCAGATTTGTGACCGCCTGCACAGGGATTTCCGCAGAAAATTCCGCTATGCCCAGATCTGGGGAACATCTGCAAAGCATCCAGGACAGAGAGTGGGTCTCGATCACAGGATGCAGGATGAAGATATTCTTACGATTATTATTCAAAAATAAAAGAAAAATGGTAAGCGAAAAAGAAATAAGGGTTTTTATACCCTGTATTTTTCGCTCTATATTCCCTCAAAGATCTGTACTGTTTCAGTAGTACCTGAAAATGTGCCTCTTTTCCTGTTGCTTTCCGAATCCATAGAGCTTTTGGCTTCGATTTCTTCTTCAAACTCGGCAGCATATTCAGCAGGGCTCTTTCTTGAAGTGGTTACGGGGATTTTTCTGGAAGTATCAGTCTTCCCGACAGTTCCAAGACCATATCTTTCCTTTGCAGAATCAATAATGGCTGCAAGCATGCCTGAATAGGAAATATTCGCAAAGGCCGCCATTTTTGCCAGATGTCCATCCCAGCACCACCCAGGGTTGGGATTTACCTCCAGAAGCCGGGGCTTACCTCTGGCATCAAGTCTCCAGTCAAAACGTGCATAATCCCGGCAACCCAGCCTGCTGAAAAGAGCAAGGCAGCATTTCACAACTTCCTCTCGGGTTTTTTCCGGCAGGTCTACAGGCACGGATTTAATATTCCAGTATGGAGAATCAGGAAGCCACTTTGCCTCATAACCGCAGATCCTGGGAAGCTCCTCAGGGACTGCAGAGTAGTCTTCTTCAGTAATAGGCAGTACAGTACATGCAGGCGGGTTTCCAATAATTCCAATACTAATATCTTTTCCGGGAAGGAATTCTTCAAGGAGAAGTGATTTATTTGAGCCTATTTTTTCCCGGGTTTCCTTAAGGATCTCAAGAAGCTCTTCAAGACTATGGGCAATGCTTTTCTGTGTGATTCCAAAGCTCGAGTCTCCTGAGTTAGGCTTTACGAGCAAGGGGAAAGAGAGAGAATGTCTTGAGAGGTCCGTATCTTCCATTACAAGAATCCCGTTTGCAACAGGAATTCCCATCTCCCGGGCAACTCCTCTTATAATGGATTTATCGTAGCAGAAAGCAAGGCACTGAGGACCTGCTCCCGTGTAGGGAATATTTAGTTGCTCAAGTAAAGCCGGAACATGAAGTTCCTTGGTAGGATCATTGTAAAAACCCTCATCACAGAGGTTCAACACAAGGTCAATTTTTCCTGCTTTCTTCTTAAGATCCTCAAGCAGAGTCTCATGCTTATCAAAGAAACTGAATTTCATGCAAGGGATCTCTTCAAGAGCCTTTTTCATTCTCTCAAGAGTGTCAAAATCATCATCATCAAACACACAGGCAGGCTTGACCATGTCCTCTTTTCTCGGATCTCCAAGTACTACTGCAATATTGATCGGCTTTTTACTTTCAGTTGCCTGAGGAGAAGAAGGCCAGTCTTTTTCAACAGAGGCCGAAAGCAGAATTCTCTGTTCCATCATACCTGCATCCTGAGTACCTGCGGACACCGGGCTGAAAGTTGTATGAAATGTGGGGCCGCTAAATCCTGAAGCTGTAAGCAGTTCAAAAAGACTTTCCCTGTTGTATAACCTTTCTGCATAAAACTGGTCTGCTATTATCCCCCTGTCAATACGGCTTATTACTTCCCTGCAGATTAGACGATAACCGTCTGAAGAAAGAGCTCTTTCTCTGCAGACGAAATACTTTCTGTCCAGCCATTCCCATGATCTTGGCTGAAAGTTCTTTTTCATATGATCGCCGTCTACAGCATCAATGAAGACTTTTCCCCCCGGTTTCAGCACTCTAAAGATCTCTTCGAGAACTTTTCTATCCTGAAGGGTAGAATCAAAGTAACCAAAACTATTTCCCAGGATAGTAACCACATCAAAGGTATCAGGAGGATAGGGGAGCTTCCTTGCATCTCCTTCCCTGAACCTGACCTGCAGATTTTCTTTTTGTGCTCTACTTCTGGCTTTTCTAATAAGGTACTGGGACCTATCATATCCTTCGATATTTGAGAATCCCCGTCTTGCAAGCTCAAGCACGTGTCTTCCCTGCCCGCAGCAGAGATCAAGAATTCTTTCTTCTGTACCCACCCCCAAGATGGAAACAATGAGATCGACCTCTTTCCTTGTAACTTCCATATCATCCAGAAGATCGGCATCGGTCTTAAGGTAAAGGGAGTTAAAAAGAGTCTGCCACCAATCGGGCCTGACGTGAGTTTCAAGATCCTCGACAGGTCCGAGGGTTTTCTTCTGTACCGTACACTTAGCGCGTTTGCGCCTGGTATTTGGATCGATATTATTCTGGGTCATGATCTTATATCTTCCAGAAAAAAATGTATGTGCTTTCAGTATATCAAGTTTATCAGAGAGTATAAACTATTTATATACCTCTGATGAAAACAGGTGAAAGCATTAAAGAAAAAATAGACGTTTAAACCTGATTTTAATAAATAATGGGGTTTTATCCTCTTATTTAAGGATCTCTGATACTTTTAAAATTCAAAGGAAAATAAAATAAATAATAGCATCTAAAAACGTTATTAAGAGTCCAATTCTGGAGAATTCGACAAAAGAAAGAGTTTCTCCTTCTTTTTCTGCATTCTGGATGATTATAACGTTGCTTGCAGCTCCAAGAATTAGTAGATTTCCCGCTATCGTACTTCCCGCAGCAAGCGCCATCAATTGCTCCTGTGAAATAGCATTTCCCATAGCAGGCAGATAGAGCGCAACAAACGGTACATTTGAAATAAGCTGGCTGAGTCCAATGCTGAGAACGAGGATCATTGGCAAGGAACCTAAATGTGGAGACAGCCTTTCAAGTAGGCTCTGGCATGTGCCGGAAATCCATACGCTCTCCATTAGGACAAACATCGAAACAAAGAAGACAAGAGTTGTCCAGTCAATGTTTTTTAAGATTTCAATTCGTCTTCTACTGAAAAGTAATACCGGGGACGCAGAAAGAAGAGCAAGCCAGCTAAGTTTGAGGTTCCAGGAAGGTAAAAACTCAACAAAAAATATCTTACAAATTATGAGTGTTAGCATGATAGAAAGAGCAATTTTTGAAATTCGGGCAAGTTCAGGGTCGCTAATTATTTCTTCAGAATGAAAAAGTGTCGATTTTCCGAATTCCTGCCTGAAAAAGAGTTTGAGAACTGTATAAGCAATAATAAGGCATATCAGGGTTGGTAGAGCCAGAGAATGTAAGAATGTTATAAATGGAGCTTTCAGGTTTCCATCAATTGCTATTAGGAGGTTCTGAGGGTTTCCTATTGGACTCATTACACTTCCTGTTGTTACCCCAAAAGCCAGGGCAAAAAGCATGAGCTTCGGAGAGATATCATATTTCCGTGAAAACTGCAGAACCAACGGGGTACCCATGATAGCCAGGGTATCATTCATAAGGATTGCAGAAAGAAGACCTGTGGAAAATAAGACAAGCAAAACAAGCTGATCCGTATTTCTGGCTTTAGAAACTATCCTGTTTCCAAGCCACGCCAGATATCCGCTCCTGTTCAGTGACTCTCCTACGCAAAATGCCCCGAAGAGAAATAGAAGCACATCAATGTTAACCGCCTCAACAGCTTCTTCAGGGGAAATCTGCCCCAACAGCAGCACCAGGAGAGCTCCAAATGTCATTATCTGCCAGATCTGAAGCCTCAAAGATCCGACCTGTCGAAGAGCAGTAAGTACTAAAACTCCCAGAAGGATAAGGACGGGGAGATCTGGTAAGGATGCAAAAAAGGATAAAAATGACTCTGTCGACATACGTCCAATACCCTTAAAATATATATTTAGAATGTGATACGTAAGCAACTATAAAATCCCTTTGCTTGTAAAACATAGTCTCCCGGAAAACCAGCTTTTGAAGGTCTGGGTCCAGAGTTGGGAAGTGCGAAATCCTTAAGCATAAACTGGCCCCTGTTCTATAGTATGACGATCTGGTTCCCTTTTTCTGCAACCATTCTCCTGGAAGGGAGCTTATTTATCTCAATCTGCCTGAAGCTGATGTGATTTGTGAAGGAGAAACCGCTGAGGAAGCTATTAGAAAATTGCAAGAAGAAGTTGAAAAATTTCTGGGGGAAGAATTGCCCCAGGGGTTTTCAAAAATTGTATATTACCGATTTATTTCTATCATTTTCTGTGTATCAATTATATATTTTTGGAATATAACTTCGATTTCTCAATTATATATTCATCTATTACATATTTACAATTGCATATTTTCAGAAAATAGAATAATTGATAATCCCTCTCACAATTCTGCTTTAGAGGCCTGCTTTAACATATTCCAGAGAATATCCATCTTTTCAAAAGGTGTATTAAGAGGAATCTCACAGCCTGTAGATAGAATAAATCCTTTCTCTGGAGCTGCTTTAAGACAGCTTTTAACCTCATGTTCGATCTCAGCTCCGGATCCGGTAAGAGGCGAATCCGGGATTATATTCCCCATAAGACAGATCCCTGCATCTGAGAATTTCCTGAATTCTTTGAAACAATGTCTTGGGCCGCACCCGATGTTTTTATGGTTGTGGAGGTTTGTACACTCAATTCCGTATTCTTTTCCGAGAAGCCTGACATCTCCAAACGCAAAGTTCAGGGCATGGGGTTTGAGTTTAAATTCTAGATCATAAAAGGCATTAGCTGCGCAGTTATGGGAAATTACATATCCGCCCTTAGCTTTTATGTGGTCGTATAGCCTTTTTGTGTAAGGAAACATGAATTCCTCCGCCATCTGGAGGCTGAAAAGGTCACCTGTATTTTCACCATTCTCAACAAAGATACCGTCAGCTCCTGCTTCAAGCAAAATCTCGGCAAAAAGAATACAGCTCTCCGTAAGTTTCTCAAGAAGGGCATGTAATCCGTCTCCATTTTTCAGCATATCAATGCAGAGCCTGCTCCCTCCCATAATCTGAGATACAAGCATCAGAGGAGACATAGTCGCCCCTGAAATAAAAGCCTCAGCGCCGATCTCTTTTTTAAGGATTTCTATTGAACCTGCAATGGTTTTTACCCTCTCTGAGCGCCTGATATTCTCTGGATTTATCTGCTCATGGTCGGTCGCAGATTTGAGGGCGTATTTTGCAACTGTAGGATACGCATTTTCTTTAATGTTTATCTTTGTTCCCAGGGATTCAGCTTCAACAAGCAGGCAGCCCCAGGGGGACATCACATTGTCGTGGTGATACATTTCTCTCGCAAGAATTTGAGCTTTTGCAATTCCATCTGCAGAATAGTAGATATCTTTGAGGCTTGACCCCATCCTTTCCAGAACTGCATGTCCTGCTCCAAACCACAGGTAGCCATAAGGAACTCTATCAACATCCTTTCGCTCGAGTGCGTTACTAAAACGCTCCCTGGAGGTCATTTCTGCTTTCATGAATAGCTATCTCCATTTTCAACATATTTCAACATCCCACTATAAAAATAGTTTTATAAATACCAGCCAGATCCAGAGGAAAGAAAGAGTTTCTAATAAAATTAATTCAACTAATTTCCCGTTAATGAAGAACTGTAAAAAATAAGTGAACAAAAAATAGTGTAAGGAATAATCTCCTTCAGATAGTCACGCATTCCTACGTTTTTTATGTAACAGTGTTCTCATTAGACAATTGAAAGCACTTCTCAGGGATATAAACCCTATATCAGTTACTGGGGCGTAAACGATCAAACCCCAGTTCCTCAGAGATATATTTCTGGATGAGGAGTGTATAACTTAATATCATTTTGAGTATCAGTAAATTATGTCGAAAGCTTTCCTCGCTCTCTTTCTCAAATTTGCTATTTAAATCAAAATTGATAGATGGCATAAACACAGGTAAAGTTTCTCTTGAAGTTCACGTAAACTTTAATTGCTTAAAATAGGCCTTGCGAAATATTTAAAATAAACACAGTAATATTGCGAAAGGATGAAAGAAACATTTACATTTTCTGCAATTGTGCATAAAGGAGATAACCAGTACGTATCGTTTTGTCCTGAACTGGATATGTCAAGCCAGGGTAAAACGATTGAAGAAGCTGTTTCTAATCTTAAAGAAACGGTTGAGATTTACATTGAGGAAGTGGGTGTAACTCTCCCTATCAGGCGCCCATTTGTGACCACTTTTAAAATAACAGGAAAAATGCAGAGAGAACATTATAATGAATCTAAATGAAAAACAATAGAGATGTATTAAGAAAGAAACAGCGGTTAGAAAAGAGTAAGGATTAGAAAGTAGAAGAAGCCCGGAAGCTCTATACCTCTTTCACCGAATCCCCCAATTACAGTTACTCTTAATTATGCTCCCCCAAGCATAAAATCAGAGCAGGATAAAGAGCCTCCAGGCAAATTATTTGCCTATCTTGGCGCGTACCCCATCTTACTTCCCAACTCCGAGTATAACATTATATCATTAAATATTTTAAGTTAATTCCACAAAAAGTTGCTCTGCAATAAATTATCTTTTCACGCAAAAAATTTTAAAATCATTGAAAAATTGGATGTCAAATTTCGACAAAGTATCATTTTAGAGGTTAAGATTGATAAAACTCGGATAAGTTACTTGTTTCGAGAAAACACATATCCATCACATTAAAAAGAGTTTCAAAAAAGAAGAGAAAAAGAGGAAAAAAGAAGGGAAGTAAAAATTGCCCGGGAATTTTTATCCTTTTTACTGTAGCTCCGATACAGTAGATCCGAAAATATACTCCCCAAAGCATATCGATTCGAAAGAGGAAAAGTGAATCAAAAAGAGAAGATTGAGTAGTAAGAAGAAGTCCGGGGGCTTTTGATCCCTTTACTGTGTCCCCCAACACCGCTACCTTAACGATATTTTCCCATCCAATATCACCAGGCCAGCACATATAGCCCCCAGACACCTCTTTTCAATCCGCTCATATTTAGCTAATACTTCGCTATTCGATCATACCCTGTTTCTTCCAGCTCCAGAATAGAGTACTAGAGTAAATTATTTTAAATTAATTCCCCAAAAAATTAGTTCGAAGCAAAAAGTGTTTTAACACTAAATATTTCAAAGCCAGTATAAAACATTCCAAAAAATATATATTAAATTGAATATTCTGGGCGGAAACAGAAAAAAACACCCATTCGCTGGCACAAAAATTAAGTACATGAATTAATCTATAAGTAAAAGCTTTAATGTGCAGTCCTGTAGGGTAGTGGTCAATCCTTCGGGCCTTTGGAGCCCGGGACAGCGGTTCGAATCCGCTCAGGACTATAAAACTATTTTTAATAGTTCTAAACAAATATTATTTTTACACTCTGTTATTTATGCCTGTTACTTTTAGGAAAAAGTGTTGAGACAGCATTCAAAACAAAATTTTCACAGTTTTTTCTCCAGCAATGTATGCAATAAGCCTTTACCCTGCAGTAACGGTAGGAAATTCAAGCGTTTCCAAGGCCATCGAAAAGGAGGACTGGAAGGAAAAATCGGAAGTAGAGTACAAACAGTAACAGGGCCCAGCCGGGCTTATAGATCTGCTTTATGAAATAAATATGAAAGTAGGAAAGTAGAATCAAGAAATCTGTTTTATGAAAGGAATAAATTAGGGAAATGGGAAAGTGGATGAAGACTACATCTCTCAATAGTCCTCAATAGTCAACATCCCAATGGTTACCTAACTGATCGTTTAATCATCTGCAGAACCAATTGCCCCAATCGTCCCAGTCACAACCTCTCCAGTTACAACCTCTCCAGCCACAGCCACCGTATCCTCCCCAGTGTCCACCTCCACCGTATCCACCGTGTCCACCTCCACCGTATCCACCGTGTCCACCTCCACCGTGTCCCCAGTGTCCACCTCCACCGTATCCACCGTGTCCACCTCCACCGTATCCACCGTGTCCACCTCCACCGTATCCACCGTGTCCA